>JBBIQR010000045.1:0-22977 GCA_037442245.1 Candidatus Solibacter sp.
CCGCGCGCGTCAGCAAGCGGTCTGCGGATATGTCGGCGAACTTCTGAAACGGTGTGCTTAGCGATTCCGGTGCTGGTGGGGGCGCTGCTGGCGCCCGCTCAAATCGTCGAGAGGCCGATCCAGGGGGATCCGGTGCGGATCGACAGCGGACTGGTTTCGGGAATGACGCTCGGGTCGGGCGTCAAAGCGTACCTGGGGATTCCGTTCGCCGCGCCGCCCACCGGCGCTCTGCGCTGGAGAGAGCCGCAGCCGGTGACGCCGTGGAAAGGCGTGTACCACGCCGACCGCAAGATGCCGGAGTGCATCCAGGTGCTGCGGCCGCACAACATCAATCACTATTTCGGCGAGGAAGCCAGCGGCGAGAACTGCCTGTACCTGAACGTGTGGGCGCCGGCCGCGGCGAAAGAGGGCGCGGGACTGCCGGTGATCGTCTTCATTTACGGCGGCGGATCGACGATCGGGTCGAGCGGCATGGCGCTGTACGCGGGAGATACGGTGGCGCAGCGCGGCGCCGTGTTTGTGAACTTCAACTACCGGTTGGGCGCGCTGGGCTTCCTGGCGCATCCGGAACTCACGGCGGAATCGCCGCACCACCAGTCGGGCAACTACGCGTATCTCGACCAGGTGGCCGCGCTCGAGTGGATTCAGCGGAACATCGCAAGGTTCGGCGGCGATCCGCGGAAGGTGATCGTCTCCGGCCAATCGGCGGGCGCGGGATCGGTGTCGCTGCTCCAGGCGAGTCCGCTGGCCAAGGGACTGTTCCGCGGGGTGGTGGCGATGAGCGGCGGCGCGTGGGGCAACGGTGGGAACGCCGCCAGCCACGCCGACGCCGAGAAGATCGGGCTGCGCGTGCAGGAGGCGCTGAAAACGAAATCGCTGGACCAGATGCGGCAGGTTCCGGCGGACCGCATTTTGGCGTTGCAGGAGGAGTTCCAGGTAGGCGCGACGGGCGGAGCGATTCGCATCGGCGGGGCGAACGTGGACGGCTACTTCCTGCCCAAATCTCCGGCGGGGCTGTTCGACGGCCACATGCAGAACGACGTCGCGGTGATCACGGGATTCACCCACGACGAGAGCTCGAACGACCTGCGCCGCGCCAGGAATCTCGAGGAATACAAAGCCGCGGCGAAGAAACTCTACGGCGATGCCGCGGAGGAGTTCCTGAAGCTGTACCCCGCGGCGAACGATGAAGAGGCGGCGCGCATGGGGCGGTTGGCCGCGTGCGAGGGCCTGGTGGAGCGGGGCGCCCGCAATTGGGCCATGCGGCAGCGTCAGGACGGAAAAGCGCCGGTTTATCTTTTCGAATATTCGCGCGTGCATCCGTACATTCCCGGGGTGGCGATTGCGGACCAGGATCCGGCGACGATCGGCGCGTACCACACCAGCGACGTGCCGTATTGGTTCGGGACGCAGGACGCGCTCAATCTGATGCGGCCCACGCGCAACTGGACGGCGTGGGACCGCGAGCTATCGGCGCGCATGACGGCGGCGCTGATCGCGTTCGCCAACAGCGGGAATCCGCGGACCGGGGAAGTGGACTGGCCGGCGTGGACGCCCGCGAATGAACGGCTGGTGGAATTCGGGGATCGCATCGGCGTGATCGCGATGGACACGCCGCGCCTGGAGTTTATGCGAGTACACGGGGGCGGCACGATGGCGCCCCGTGGAACCAGGGATTGAAACCACCGCGCCGGGAGGCGCGGAATCGGGAGAACCGCCCATGCTCACTTGTGCCGAAACGCCGGACGCGGCCGCGGTGCGCCGGCCGAAGCCGCCGCAATTCAGCCTGGCGCACCTGACGGTGCTGGGTTGCGCGCCGCCGGAAGCCACGTACATCGCCGCGCGCGCGGGGTACGAGTTCGTCAGCTACCGGACGATCTACATGGGGCTGCCCAACGAGCCGAACTACGCGCTGGCGCACAACCCGCAGATGCTGCGGGAGACTCGGGCGGCGCTGGCGGAGACGGGGGTCGGCGCGCACGACATAGAACTGGCGCGGGTTGCCGACGGCGTCGACGTAGCCACCTACCGGCCCGCGCTCGAGACCGCGGCGGAACTGGGGGTGCGCCACGTCATCAGCAGCGTGTGGACGTCCGACGCGGATTTCGCGCGGGACGCCTTCGGGCAACTGTGCGACCTGGCGGCTGGGTACGGCATCGCGGTCGATCTGGAGTTTGTGACGTGGTCCGCGGTGACGTGCCTGGAAGAAGCCGCGGGCGTGATTCGCGGGTCGGGGCGGAGCAATTGCGGGCTGATGATCGACACGCTGCATTACGACCGTTCGCGGGCGAACCCGGCGGACATGGACTCGCTGCCGCGCGACTGGTTCCACTTCGCCCATTTCTGCGACGCGCCGGCGGAGATTCCGTCGTCGCGCGAGGAACTGATCCACACGGCGCGCGAGGCGCGGCTGGATCCGGGGGAGGGCGGCATCCGGCTGGACGCGATCCTGAATCACCTGCCGGTTTCGGTGTACTCGCTGGAGATACCGAACCTGGAGCGCGTGAAGGAACTCGGGTATGAGGAGCACGCGCGCCGGTGCGTGGCTCACGCGCGCGCCTACGTGGCGGCGCACCCGTCGCCGGCCGCGCGGACGGCGTGATTCACCGGCCCGTGGATCAGGCGATTGCGGCGGGTTCCAGCCGCGGGCTCAGCAGGTGGACCACGATCCACGCCACCAGATACATCGAACCGCAGGCGACGAAGAGCGGCAGGTAGCCGTTCGGGTTGCGCTGCAGCACGCGTCCCACGACCTCGGCGAAGATGATTGTCGAGGCCGAGCCGAGGGCCGTGGCCAGTCCGGCGGCGGAGGCCATCGCGCGGCTGGGGAACAGGTCGGTGCCCACGGTGTACACCTGGGTGGACCAACTCTGGTGCAGCGCCACGGTAAGGCCGATGAGCAGGACGGCGGTCCAGGCGTCGCGCACGGTGGCGGCGACGATCACGACCGGCATGAGGACGGCGCTGACCGCCATGGCCGTTTTGCGCGCGCGGTTCACGGTCCAGCCGCGCCTGACCAGGGAGGACGAAGTGTAGCCGCCCAGCGTCGAGCCGATGCCGCAGAAGACGTAGACGGTCACCAGGTAGGGGATCACGGCGGTGCCGCGCAGGCCGTGCTCCTGCGCCAGGAATTTGGGAAGCCAGAAGAGATAGAAGTACCACGCGGGGTCGGCCAGGGCCTTGCCGGCGGCGAAGGCCCAGGTTTGGCGGCAGCCGAGGATGCGCCCCAAACTGACCCGCTCCTGCCGTCCGGCGGGGCGTCCCGCGCGGATGAGATTCAGTTCCGCGGCGGCGATCCGGGGATGGATTTCGGGCTGGTGGTAGAGCTTCCACCAGGCCGCGATCCAGGCCAACTCGAAGGCGCCGGTCATGACGAATGCGCCGCGCCAGCCCCAGTGCGCCGCCACCAGCGGAACGAAGACCGGCGCGAGGATGGCGCCGATGGTGGGGCCGCTATTGAGAATGCCGGTAGCCATTCCGCTCTCCGACTGCGGGAACCACTCGGAGATGGCCTTCATGGCGGTAGGGAAGTTGGCGGCTTCGCCGATTCCGAGGGCGGCGCGGGCGATGCCGAAGCCGAAGGGAGTGCGGGCGAGCGCGTGGGCCATCTCGGCGCACGACCACCACAAGACGCCCAGCGCGTAGCCGAGCCTGGTGCCGATCTTATCGATCAGGCGTCCGCAGCCGATCAGGCCGAGTGCGTAGGAAAGCTGGAAGGCGATGACGATCCGGCCGTAGCTCAGCTCGCTCCAGCCGATGTCGCGCTGCAGGTCGGGCGCGAGGATGCTGAACACCTGCCGGTCCACGTAATTGAGCACGGTGGCGAGGAAGAGCAGGCCGCAGATGTACCAGCGCAGGTTGTGTAGCGGAGCGCGGGGCGCGGCGACGGATCCAGGGGTCACGCGGTCACCTGGACCTTGCCGGAGAGTCCGCTGGAGGCGCGCTCCATGGCGGCGGCGATCGACTCGAGGGGGAAGGTTTCGCTGACCACGCGGGCCGGATGCAGTTTGCCGCCGGCCACGAGCGCGATGGTGCGGGCGAAATCCGCCGGGTGATCGTAGATCAGGCTGGGTTCGATGCGCACGCCCTCGCGCACCAGCCGGAGGGGCAGGAAACTCGCGGGGGAGGTGGCGAGGCCGAGGAGGAGGACGCGGCTGCCGCGGGGCGCGGAGCCGATGGCGAGTTCCACCGCGGCGGCGGCGCCGGCACACTCGAAGACGGTGGTGACGCGTTCGGCGAGCCAGAGGGCGGCGAGATCGTCCGCCGCTGGCGTTTCGGCTCCCAACCCGCGGGCGAGGGTTCGTTTGTCCTCGAAGCGGTCGGCGGCCAGGACCCGGACCCCCATGGCCGCGGCCACGTGCACAATGAGCAGGCCCACGACGCCGCAGCCGACGACCGCGACGGTATCGCCCAGGCGCGCGCCGGATTGCAGCAAGGCGTGGACGGCGACGGCGAGCGGCTCGATGGCGGCCGCGTCGTCGTCCGGGATCGAGTCCGGCACGGCCCAGGTGAATTCGGCGGGGGCGGTCACGTAGTCCGCGAAACAGCCGGGCAGGGTCACCCCCATGCTCTGCTTGTGGGGGCAGATGTTGCCGCGTCCGGCGCGGCAGAAATCGCAGGCCAGGCACGGGTAGTTGGGCTCGACGATCACTCTCTGCCCTGGAGAAAACTTCGTGACGCCCGCGCCCACCGCCGCCACGTGGCCCACGACTTCGTGGCCCAACACGAGCGGATAGGGGACCTTGCGGTGGCCGAGGTAGAGCGAAACGTCCGAACCGCAGATGCCGAGGCGGCGCGGCTGAATCAGCACCTCGCCGGCGGCCGGTTGGGGCGGGGCGAGGTCGCGGACTTCGATATGGGACGGGGCAAGCAGTTGGGCGGCCCGCATGGGTGGCTCCTCGATGGCGCCGGACGCGGTCCGGGCCACCCGGCAGAATAACAGGAAGGGCACGGGCGGGCAACGATTTACGGGGCAAAGTGGCGGTGTTTACGGTGTCCGCACGGTAACCGCGGCTTGTATCGCGCGGGCTCTTTTTGATACAGTCACGGTTCCCGCACGGCGAAGGTTCGCGATGCCGCCGTGCTCTGTTGGTGCGCTCATGAAACCCTGTGTAGAATCGCCGATCAAGATCCGCGGCCTGGAGTTCGGCGGACCCCAGCCGCTGTTTTGCGTGCCGCTGGTGGCGGCGACGCCGGACGCGCTCGCGGAGCAGGCGCGGGCCGCGCACGCGCTCTCGCCCGACCTGGTGGAGTGGCGCGCGGATTTCTCGGGGGACCTCTCGCCGGAGGGCCTGGCCGCCGGCGCCCGTTTGCTGCGCGAGATCCTGACCACGGAGGCCATCATCTTCACCCTGCGGATCCAGCGCGAGGGCGGAGCTCAGGCGATGGCGCAGTCGGCACGCCAGGAATCGATCGCGGCGGTGCTGCGCTCCGGGTGTGTGGACATCGTGGACCTGGAACTCGCCAACGAACCGGAGTTTCTCGATGCGCTGATGGCGCTGGCCAAAGAATCGGGAGTGCGGGTGATCCTGGCGTTTCACGATTTCACGGGGACGCCGGCGAACGAGGATCTCTCGGGGCGGATCGCCGCCATGCACGCGCGCGGCGCGGACATCGCCAAGATCGCGGTCATGCCGCGGGAAGCCGGCGACGTGCTGCGTCTGTTGCAGGTGACGGTGGCGGCGCGGGCGGCGTTTCCGGCGATGCCGCTGGCGGTGATGTCGATGGGCGGACTGGGGAGCATCACGCGGGTGGCGGGATTCCTGTACGGTTCCGACATGGCGTTCGCGGTGGCGAAGGAGTCCTCCGCGCCGGGGCAGATTCCGCTTGCCGATGCGCGGCGCATGGCGGAAATGATCCTGCGCTATTCGTGATGATCGAGCTTGTCCACGTGGCGGATCTGACGGTACTGGTCGGCGAGCCGATCGAGATCGGCCGCACGCCGGCGGGGACCCGGCGGGTGATTCCGATCACGGGCGGGGAGGTCACAGGGCCGCGGTTAGAAGGCGCGGTGCTGCCGGGCGGCGCCGATTTCCAGCTTCTGCGCGAGGACGGTACCGCCGAACTGCATGCGCGGTACGTGATCCGCACGTCGGGCGGCGCGCAGGTGTACGTCGAGAACTCCGGTCTGCGCCACGGTCCGGCCGAAGTTATGGAGCGGATTCGCCGGGGCGAAGCGGTGGACCCATCGCTGGTCTACTTCCGCAGCGCGCCGCGGTTTGAGGCGAGCGACGAGGCGCTCGGGTGGCTGACGCGGAATCTGTTTGTGGCGGAAGGAGTGCGGCATCCGGGACGGGTGGAACTGCGGGTGTACCTGGTGGGGTGAACCTTGTGCATGATTGAGCCACGGATGGACGCGGATGGACGCCGATGGGAACCAAAGAGACACTAGCGTTCGCCTGAAGGCTCGGCGAGAGGCTCGCCCAATTTTACCGGACGTCCGAAATCGGGCGTACCGTCCGGGCTCCAGGTGAAGCGCTGGGCGCGCGGCGACCGGCGTCCGCCGCAACCCTGGGACGCCTGCGGATTGGCGTGATACAGGATCCAGTCCTCGCGGCCGTCGGGGGATTGGAAGAAGCTGTTGTGGCCGGTGCCGTACGCGCCGGCAGCGGGCGATTGCCAGAAGACCGGCAGCGGGCTCTTGCGCCACGCCTTCGCGTCGAGCAGAGCGTCGCCCTGGCTGGCCGTCAGCAGCCCGAGCGCGTAGAAATCGGTCCAGCAGCCGCTGGCGGAATAGGTCACGAACACCCGGCCGTTGCGCACCAGCACGGCGGGCCCTTCGTTGACGTCGACGTGCACGGGGTCGAGCGTATTGCGTCCCGGATTCTCCTCGGGATCGCGCCGCGGCTTGAGATCGCCGGCTTTCTCCCAGGGATACTCGGGCGAGGAGATGCGCACGCGCGGGCTGTTGACGGTCCAGGGGTCGGCGAGTTCGGCGATGTACAGGTTCTGCGCGACGTTGGTGTCGCCCTCCCAGCCGGACCAGATCATGTAGAGGCGGGCGGCGGACTCGAACACGGTGGCGTCGATGGCCCAGCGATCGGTGGCATCGGCCACTTTGCCCTTGAGGACCCATTCGCCGGCGAGAGGATCGGCGGAGGAATTTTCCAGCGCCCAGATGCGGTGCGAGTCGTTGGAGCCGGCATCGGCTGCGAAGTAGACGTACCATTTTCCGCGCAGGTAATGCAGTTCGGGCGCCCAGATATCGCGCGAGTACGGCCCGGTATCCGGCGCGCGCCAGATTTCGCGGCTTTCGGCGGCGGCGAGACCGGCGAGGCTTGCCGACTTGCGGATGGTGATGTGGCGCCCGCCGGTCGCGGTGAAGTAATAGAAGCCGTCGCGCCAGGCGATGAAGGGATCAGCTCCGGAGGGCAGGAGCGGATTGGTGAAGGTGCGCGGCGCCTGGGCGGCAAGCAGCAGGGACGCGCCGAGTGCCGTCAGGATGACTCGGATCACGCCGTCAAGATAGCACGGCGAGCGGTCGGCATCCCGGGACATTGACGCCCGTGGCGGTTACTTCTGCTCGACTGCCCAGAGCAGTGCCAGGGCCAACGCGCAAAAGCTGAAGTTGATCACCTGCCACGACGCGGATGCCATGAGTCCATTTTGCCGCCGCGCAAATTCTCACAAAAGTCATGCTGGTACCAGGCCAGTACCGCTGTTTACCGAACCCGTGAAACGCCAGTGACTTACCCGAGGGGGCACACGCGGGCTCCGGCGGGATCGTACACTGGCGAACGTTTCGCACTCCGTCTCCTGTCCCGGCCCGATGCCCCGGTTCGCGGTTTCAGCCGTCGTAACTAGTGGAGGCAAGAACAGATATGACTCTCAAGAGTCTCTTTGGAACGATCGCACTTTCGGCGGCGATGACGGCGGCGGCGCCGGCGGCGACGAAGGGCGCCGATTGCGCATGCGTGCCGGGCAAGCCCACCGCGGCTTCCGCGCACTGGAACTTCCAGGGCGAGACCAACCACCTCTTCCAGCAGATCCGCGACGAAGCGCAACTGGCCTCGTACCACGCGGACAAGCTGGCAAGCTTCGCGCAGGATCCCAACCTGGACTGGACGGTTCACTCCGAACAACTCGCCTACCTGAGGACCGAAATCAACGACATGGGAAAGAAGCTGTGCCGGCTGGCGCAAATCCGCAGCGCGGACGCCCCGTGGCAGCAGACGGAAATCAAGCGCATCCACAGATATCTCCTGTTCATGGCCGACAGCACGGACGACGCCATCCTCTTCGGCAAGACCCATACCGATGCGCTTTGGTTGCCGGCATACCAGCGGTACACGACGGTGATCTTCAACCAGGCCGAGAAGCTGTCGCACTCGGTGGACCAGGCGGTCGACTACGCGGGCGCTTCGAAGGAGTACAAGACCCTCGGGAAGGATCTCGGGGTGAAGAGTTCCTCCTGAGACAGCGTCAGAGGCGGGCGGGCCAGGAGGTGACCTTGAGATCCGCGTCGCATTCGATGGCGAGCAGGCGATTGTACTTGGCCAGCCGCTCGGATTGGGTGATGGAGCCGTTCTTGAACTGGTCCCCCGACCAGCCCACCGCGAGGTCGGCGGCCCAGTGGTCTTCGGTTTCGCCGCTGCGCACGCTGATGGTGATGTCCCAGCCGGCCGCGCGGGCCAGGCGGTGCGCGGCGAGCGCCTCGCTGAGGGTGCCGATCTGGTTCACCTTGAGCAGCAGGGCGTTGCAGCAGCGCTCGCGGATGGCGCGGGCGATGCGCAGCGGGTTGGTGCAGAGCAGGTCGTCCCCCACGATGAGGGCGCGGCTCCCGGCGGCCGCGCAAAGGCCGGGCCAGGATTCCCAATCGTCCTCGGCCAGGCCATCCTCGACGCTGACCAGCGGGTAATCGCCGATCCATTGCGCGATGCGGTCGATCATGCGCCCGCTGGTCAGCACCTCTTCGCCCAGCCGGTATCCGCCGGGACAGCGGAAATGCGAGGCCGCGACATCCAGCGCGAGCGCGACCTCCGCGCCCGGCTGATACCCGGCCGCGCGAATCGCGTCGAGCGCGGTTTCGATCATCTCTTCCGGGGTGCGGCAGGGAGGCGCCATGCCGCCTTCGTCGGCGCGCAGCAGGCGCATACCGTAGCGCTCCTGGATCAGTTTGGCGGCGGCGTAGTACACGTCGTAGGCCACGGCCAGCGATTCATCGATCGAGCGCGCCGCGGCGGGGACTATCAGCACGTCCTGAATCGCCACCTGACGGCCGGCGTGCATCCCACCGCTGAACAGGTTGATGGTCAGGCGCGGCAGCGCGGCGGGCTGCGTCCCGGCAAGGAGAGAGAAGTAGCGCCACAGGGGGAGTTCCGCCGATGCCGCGGCAGCGCGCGCGAAGGCCAGCGAGGCGGCGAGGATTGCGTTCGCGCCCAGCCGGGATTTGTTCCCGGTCCCGTCCGCCGCGGCGAGGGCGGAGTCGAAGCCCGCCTGATCCGCGAACTCGCGGCCGCGGACGGCGTCCTGTAGCGGGCCGCCGACGTTGGCGGCGGCAGTGCGGCATCCAAGCCCGCCATAGCGCCGCGGATCGCGGTCGCGCAACTCGACCGCTTCGGCGGCTCCGGTCGATGCGCCGGAGGGCACGGACGCCGTCCCGCACGCGCCGTCCCGCAACCGGCACGAGGCCTCGACGGTGGGGCGTCCGCGGCTGTCCAGAATCTCGCGTCCTGTCAGATGTTCCACTACCGGCACGAAAGCTCCTTGGCAAAGGCGCCGATGAGCGCGCCGAGTTCCGCCGGAGGCCGCGCCATCAGGGCGAGCGCGATCTCCTGCTGGGCGCGCTGCTCCCGGGGCGCGAGGTATTCGAGCGGGGATCGGCCCGCGACGCGCGCCAGCAGGCAGCCCAGGGTATGCCGCACGGCGCGCGGTTCCAGCGCCGCCCGCCACGGGCATTGCGCGATGCCCGCCAGGTAGCACGACGCGTAGATCCGCGCCGCTTCCAGCATCTCCCCGCGATGCGCCGCCACGTGCAGGGCCTTGCTCAGCAGGTGGGTCAGGGAGAAGCCCACGTCGAACGCCGGGTCGCCCCAGTGGGCCACTTCGTGATCCAGCAGCACCAGCCGCCGCGCGTGAATCAGGATGTTCTTGGGGCTGTAATCGCCGTGCACGAGCGCCAGGCGGGTCGCCATCGTCTCCTCGATCAGGGCGGCGAAAAACGCCGCCGCCTCCGGCACCTGCCGCGCCGAATACCGGTAGTAGGGTTCCAGCCGCAGGGACTCGAAGAAACACCGGTCCGCAAACCCGGTCCCCTCCAGTGGCGGATCCGCGGCCGATCCGGCATGAATCGCGGCGAGCAGTTCGCCGAATTGGCGGACGTGATCCGGCTCGACGTCGCCCGCGAGCAGCATCTCCTTCCAGTTGCGATGCGGCTCCTCCACGGCGGTCATCCCGATCAAGTGCCGGGCGCGATCCTCGAACAGGAGCCGCGGAATCGCGCCCTCGGGCGCCAGCCTGCCCAACGCCTCCATGGCGCGCGCTTCGCGGTGGATGCGGTCGGGGGCCGCGTACCATTCCGCCGCCACGCGCAATTTTTCGAGCGACTGCTTCACCACAAACGCGCCGCGCGAGGCGCTCGCCACCAGCACCGCGCGGTTCGAGACTCCGCCGCCGAGGGTGCGGATGGGCGGATCCTCGTCCGCGGCCAGAATTCCGGCGCCGCGCAGGTACGCGAGCAGTTCGCCGTGCCGCTCGATATCCAGCACGCGCTTACTGCTCCCAGGAGAGCCGGCCTTCGCGCCGCAGCCGCTCAAAATGTTCCAGCGTCCTTTCCAATCCCGTTCGCAGCGGGGTATGCGGAATCCCGGGGAGCAGCCGGTGGATGCGGGAGCCGTCCATGCGATGCGCTACCGGCACCGGCGGCCCCGCGGCGGAGATGAGAGAGGCCGCGCCCGGACGGAGCTCATCGAGCAGCGCGATGAACTCCGTCATGTCCACGATATCGCCCGCGAGGTTGAACACGTGCGCGCCCTCGAGCGGAGAGAGCGCCGCCGCGACGAAGGCGCCCGCCACGTCCTCCACGTACTGCAAATCCATCCTGCCGGTGACCCGGATGGAGAAACTCCGTCCCATGGCCACGGCCTTCGCCGCGAGGGTAGGGTCGGCGGTCAGCCCCGAATCGCGCCCCAATCCGTAGACCGTCCAGGGACGGAGCCCCACGCTCGAGATTCCGTTGAGCCGGTGGAACACGGCCGCGTTGCCTTCATTGGCCTGTTTGAAGACGCCGTAGTGGGTGTTGGGCAGCAGGCGGTCTTCCTCTGTCAGCGCCACATCGCCGTACGCCTCGGGCGGCCCCCACACCGCGGCGGAACTGGCGTACACGACCCGCACAGCGCGACCGGCATCGCGCGCGGCTTCGAACACATTCATGGTCCCGATCACGTTCGCCAGGGCGCCCGCCACCGGATTGGCCTGGCAGTACGGAATCAGCGCCGCGGCCAGATGGACGATGTGGGTCGCTCCGCTTTCGCGCACCAGGTCCTTGACGCGCGCCGTATCTTCAATCGCACCGGTCCGCATCTCGACGCGCCGTACGTCGTCCGCGGCTGCGATGCGTTCGAGCCGCGGCGCTAGCGCGCTCTGATCGTAGGCGATGACACCGATTCCGCGGTCCAGGAACTGCTTGACTACCCACGACCCGATGCACCCGTGCGCGCCCGTGACCAATACCCGCATCACCGCGCCTCCGCGTCGCCGAAGAAGCTCTCGCCCGGTTTGCGATAGCGGTACGCGACGTCCTCGTCCAACTCGACGCCGAGCCCCGGCGCGTCCGGCACCTGAATCCTGCCGCCGCGAATCAGCGGGCCCTCCGCGCCCTTTCGCAGCGCGTCGAAGAACGGGACGCTGGCGGCGTGGTACTCGAGCGCGATCAGGTTGGGAGTCGCCGCGGACACGTGTACGCCGGCCAGGGTTCCGACCGGTCCGCTGATGTTGTGCCAGGTCAGATTCACGTAATGCAGGTCCGCGAGGTCGGCGAGTTTCTTGCTCTCGAGGATTCCGATCTTCTGCACGTCGGGCGCGAGGAGGCGCAAGCCGCCCTCGGTGATGAGCCGCTCGAAGTCCAGCCGATGATAGTGGTTCTCGCCGGTGGTGATGGTGGTGCGGGTGGCGCGCTGCACGGTGGCGATCGCGGCGATGTTTTCCGGCGGCACGGGATCCTCGAGCCACAGCAGGCGGCAGGGTTCCAACGCCTGCGCCAGCGCGATTGCGGTCTGCACGCCGTAGTTCCAGTGGCAGTCGATCGCCAGTTCGACCTCGGGTCCGACGGCTTGGCGCGCGGCCATCGCCAGCGCCGCCGCGTACTCGACCTCCGCGCCGCTGAGGCTGCGGTTGTACTCGTCGGTTTCGTAGGGCATGGGCACGTCGATATCGAACTTGAGAATGCGGAAGCCGTCCTGCGCGGCGCGGGCCGCGTGCTGCGCGTACTCGCCGGGGTCGAGGGTGCCGCCGCGGGACGCGTCCCAGCCGTGATGCTTCAGGCTGACCACGCCGGGCTGCACGGGATCGCCGTCCTTCTGCGCCCAGCGGGGGGTGCGCGGCACCAGCAGGGGCGTGATACTTTCCAGGTCCGCGCCGCCGTGGCAATCGGCGTAGATGGTGACCGCGTCGCGGAACTTGCCGCCGAGCATCTGCCACAGCGGCATCCGGCAGGTCTTGCCGAGCGCGTCGAAGATGGCGGTCTCGATGCCGGCGAGCGCGTGCCGCACCACGCCGGGAGACGCGTAGATGCAGACGCCGCGCAGGCGGCGCATCAGGCGTTCGATGGAGGTCGCGTCCTCGCCCACCACCAGCGGCGCGAACTCGCGGATGATTGCCGGCACGCCGGGTCCGACGAACGCCTCGCCGTAACCGGTCACGCCGTTGTCGCCTTCGACCTTCACGATGGTCCAGTCGAAGTTGGCTTCCATCACGGCGGTAGAGAGATGTTTGATCCTCATATTCCGGGCACCAGTGTATCGCGGCACCGCGCGCCGCGCCGATTCGGAATGTCCGCTCCGAAACGGGAGAAGCCGTGCGCGGCTGGGGGGTAAGACGGCGGCGGACTTATCGGAAGTTCACGTTGCGTCCGAAGAGCGCGGTGGCGCGTGCGAACCCCACATCGAGGTTGGCCGCGTTGAACCGGCTGACGGAGGTCGTACCGACGCTGAGTCCGATTGAGCCGGTCGAGGACGACGCCGGCAGGCTCAGGAGAACGGCCGGCGGAATCGTGAACTGCGAAGCCGAGGCCTTTTCCAGGCAGAAGAAGGCAACCGGCGGAGCCGTGGGATCGTTGGGATTGGAGATCCCCCGAATGGCGACCAGCGAGTTGGGGTCCGCTCCCGACCAGGTCACGGTCACGCCCTGGGTACGCTGCACGTCTCCGATCGAGAACCGGTTGTCGAAACGCGGCGGAGGCGGAACGGCGAGTTGAAGGTTCCACGCACCGATTGCCTTTCCTCCGGGCACAGGTCCGCCGCCGGCCGAGGAGAAGGCGAGGTTGCCTGGTTCGAGAAAGGACGTGCTAGGAGACGGCCCCCCGGCCGGTTCCCGGTACGACGCGGTTCCCAACCCCGACCGGTAGCCGCCGCGATAACTCAGCGAGGCGGCGCCCGACGGGCCGGCGAGGCCGATGGGGCCGGCGTCGAGGTTGACGAAGGGGTTCAGCAGCAGGGGCCGGTTCAGCAGGAGGTCGTTGCCCCCGCGCCACACGGTGCAGGCTCCCGGACTGGAGATTTCCCGCACGGGCAGCCCAAGCAGTTGGAGGTAGGACAGGTCGGCGAAAGCCGCGGTAGCGGTGTCGGTACGGGTGACCACGCCGCTGTTCGGCGCGGACACTCGTTCGAAGTCGGAGCGGACCACGTCGGCCAGGCCGATCCGGATCCTGTTGTTGCGTTGCGCGGCCTGCACGTCGGAGGCGGTGAGAAAGGACGCGTCCGAACAGGCATCGCCGGTTGCCGAGACCGTCATGGTGGTGAAATTCGAAACGGAGTTGCCGATTCTGACGGAGAGCGGGACAAAGCACCCGTCGACGCCGTCCGGCACGATGAAGACGACCTGGTCCACTCCCGCGCAACACCCGGAGCGCCCCCGGTAGGTGACAGTGGCCCGCTTGCCTCCCACGAGGACCTCGACGTCCAGCGACAGATCGGTCGGCTTGGGGGGATCGACGTCTGAATTGCCGTCCGGTCCGAGGCCCGTGCCCCACAGAATGGCGTACTGACCCGGCTTGGCGGGCGCGGTGAGCAGGTTCACGGGCAGGTCGGTAGCGCTGTTGTAGTTCTGGACGATTGCCGGCCCGGTGCCGCCCTGGTTGACGGTGAAGAGACCCGGGGTGCGATCGGCGATGAGAATCGGCGCTGAAGCAGTCTGCCCGCCGTAGGACACGGTTAGTGTTGCGGCGCCGGGCGGCACACTGGAGGGCACGATGCCGGCGAGCTGGTCGGGCACGCTCTGGCAGGCCACTACGTAGATCATCGGGACATCGTAGGAGGAGCCTCCCGAAGCGATCTTCATGCCGGTGCCGTTCATGTTGGTGGCGATCGGGAACTTGTCGGCGAGCTTGATGCCGCACGCGCCCAGCGCTGTGCTGCCGGCGGCGGCTTTGACGATGAACATGCCTCCGTGCGAGATGCCGCTGTTGGGATAGCCCGGCGGAATCTGGCCGGCCGCGTTGGAGACCGACGAAGGATCGAGGCGCAGCGCCTGCGCGTGCGCCGAAATACCGAGAAGCGTGAGGAGAAGAATCCTGGTGCGCATTTAATGGCCCGCCGTGTAGGTGTAATCGTTGAATTGCCAGGTGCTGCCGAGCGCCGTCCAGAGCCGGAGATAGATCGCGGCGCCGTTGGCGGGCAAATTGGTGACCGCCTGGCTGGTGGCCAGGCCCGCGCTTTGCGAGAAGAGGTCGTATCCGCCGGCGGTGCTCCCGATGTCCAGCCAGTAGGCCGTGGCGCCGTTGCCGGCGCTCCAGGTGAAGGTTACGCTGGAGCCGCTCAGCGTCGAGCCGGGCGCGGGGGATGTCATCACAGCCTGGGTCGGGCCGCCGGACGCCTTATAGGTGTAGTCGCTGTATTGCCACGCGTTGCCGAGCGCCGTCCAGAGCCGGACATAGACGGTGCCGCCGGTATTGGGCAGGCCGGTAACGGCCTGGCTGGTGGCCAGGCCCGCGCTCTGCGAGAACAGGTCATATCCGGCGACGGTGCTCCCGATGTCCAGCCAGTAGGTTGTGGCGCCGGTGCCCGCGCTCCACGTAAAGGTCACGTTGGGTCCGCTGAGCCCGGAGCCGGGCGGTGGAGTCAGCATAACCGCCTTGGAGGGCGCGGCGCCGCCGGTGTAGGTATAGTCGTTGAATTGCCAGGCGCTGCCGAGCGCCGTCCAGAGCCGGACGTAGACCGTGCTGCCGTTGATGGGCAAACTGGCCACGGCCTGGCTGGTAGCCAGGCCCGCGCTTTGCGAGAAGAGATCGTATCCGGCGGCGGTGCTGCCCACGTCCAGCCAGTAGGCCGTGGCGCCGGAGCCCGCGCTCCAGGTGAAGGTCACACTCGCGCTGCTCAACGTCGTGTCCGGCGTCGGGATGAGCATCTCGGCTTTGCGAGACGCGACGCCGGCCGTGTAGGTGCAGTCGTTGTACTGCCACTGGCTGCCGGCCGCCGTCCACAGGCGCACGTAGAGCGTCCTGCCGTCGGCGGGTAAACCCGCGGCGCTCAGGCTGGTGGCAAGGCCGGCCGATTGCGAGTAAACGTCGAAGCCGCCAACCACAGTGCCAATGTCGATCCAGTAAGCGGCGGCGCCCGTCGCGGCGCTCCAGGTGAACGTGACATCGCCGGATGACAGGGTCGAGCCGGGCGGGGGCGAAATCATCTGGGCGATGTTGCTGGCGCCGGCGCAGTTGTAAGTGGCGTCGGCATACTGCCAGACGCCGCCCAGCAGCGTGCCGAGCCGGGCGTAGACAGCCGCGCAGCTCAGCGGGAGATTGTTGACGAGCTGCGAGACGCTGAGGCCCGTGCCGCCGGAGAAGATGTTGCCGCCGCCCGCGTAAGTGCCGATTTGGAGGTAATAGCCGGCGGCGCCGCCGACCGCTCCCCAGGAGAAGGACGCGCTCGATCCTCCCAGGGTCGAGCCCGGCGGCGGACCGGAGAGCTGCGCTTTCTGGGAGGTGCAGTTGGATGCGCTGCCGCTGAAGTTGGCGGTTACCGTCTTGGGACCCGTCATGGTGACGGTCTGGGGATTCGTGGCGCCGGTGAGATCGCCGCTCCAGTTGGCGAAGGTGAATCCGCAATTCGGCGCGGCGGTGGCCTTCACCGGCGTGCCGTTGTCGAAGTAACCGTTCGTGCAACAGGGGTCGGCCGTGATGGTTCCCGCGGAGGCGGGGTTCACGACCCCGGTGAGCAGGTACTGGGCATGGAAGCGGGCCGTATAGGTGGTGTCCTGATTCGGAGTCGTGATGGTGTGGGTCTGGTTGCCGCCGTCGGACCAGCTATCGAAGGTGTAGAGCGTCCCGGTTCCCTGCGGGGAAGCGGCGCCGATGGAATGGGTGGAGCCCGGGTCCCAATTAAACGTCTGCGGCGCGATGAGGCTCGCGCCATCCACCGTGATTCGCAGACCGGGCGGATTCGTGGCAACCGTGATATGAGGCTGGTTCGTCGTGGCCTTCAGATCGTAGGTGAAGGCATAGGTGACCAGGTCTCCACCGGCGTTGGCCCCGGCGGGATTGTCCGTAGTCCCCGTGCCCTTCAGGTCGTACCCTGTGGCCGGAAACGGGAAGCCCATCGCCAGGTTTTGGGGAGCGAACCGCAGCGGGTTGGTGGCGGAGGAGGTCTGTTGCACGCCGGAGCAATCGGTAACGCTGGTGGCGGTGCCGTTGACGGAGCTATTGTCGGGCCACAGGCTCCACGTGTCCGCGTTGGGGTTATCGAGGCTGAGATGCCATACAATCGGCTGGCCGCGGAAGTCGGTCTGTGCCGAAGTATTCGCCGTATAGGTAGTCGTGACCGTGCAGGCGGCAATCGACGCGATGGATTTCTCCTGGATTGTGATGGTGCCGTTCAGAGTCCCGATCCAGGATGCGGTAAGCGGATCGTAGCTAGTCAGGTTGAGTGTGCCGGTGACGTGCTGATCGCTGGTGTACTGCATCGATCCAATCTGGGCGGAGACCGTCCCCGAGCCGGTGCCGTGGATGTCCAGGGTCCCCGTGAAGCCCTTCACGGCCTTGAGGAAATCCGTTTGTCTCGGTCCGAACTGCGCCACAGCAGTACCGGCCAGCGCGACACAGGCGGCAATCCCGATGGATCGGCAGGCTAACATCTTCTTCTGCTCCTCCAGGGCGTCCATTCTACTGCAAAACACGCCGCACGTTTAAGGGGCTACCGGCGATTTCGGCGATTTCGGCAGCGGACACCGATTCGGAATTTCCGCTCCGGAATCCATTTATACTTGGTGTGTCATGGGCCTTGAAGAACTCTACGCCGCGCGCCTGAACCGTTACGTCACCGCGATGCGGGCCGGTACGCCGGACCGCGTGCCGCTTCGTCCCCTCGCCGCCGAAATCGCGGCGCGGTACGCCGGAATGAGTTGCCAGGAGGTCACCCACGACTACAACAAGGCCTTCGAGGCCGTGATCCGCTGCTGCCGCGATTTCGACTGGGACGCGGTGGTGCCCAACATGGTCTACGTGTGGACGGGGCTAACCGAGGCGATGGGTCTGCGCTACTACGGCGTCCCCGGCATCCACGTGGGCCCCGACGTGGCGTTCCAATACCGCGAGCCTTCCGAGCACGACGCCTTCATGAAGCGCGAGGACTACGACGCGTTGATCGAAGACCCGGTCCGCTTCCTGTACGAAACCTGGCTGCCGCGCGTCTCGACCGAGATTTCGGGCAAAGGCGAGCCATCCTCCTACCGCAACAATCTCGCCTTCGTGAAGAGCGGGATGGCGATGCTGTCCTACTTCAACGCGTTCGGCGGACAGGTGGAGCGGATGCGGCGGGAGTGCGGCACGCCCTCCTCCATCTGCGGCATGCTCAAGGCGCCGCTCGACATCCTGGCGGATAAGCTCCGCGGCTACGTGAACCTCACGTTCGACCTGATGGAGATTCCGGAAAAGGTGCTCGCCGCCTGCCAGGCTCTGATGCCGCACCTGGCGTACATCGCGCTCACCAGCGCGGACCCTTCCGGGACGCTGCCGATCCCCATCTGGATGCACCGGACCTGCGTCCCGTTCATCAATCGCGAGCAGTTCGACACCATCCACTGGCCGACGCTGCGCCCCATCTTCGAAGCCCTCCGGGCGCAGGGCACGCAGGTGCTGATGTACGCCGAAGGCAAGTGGGACGCGCACCTGGAGACCTTCGGCCAACTGCCGGCGGGGAGCGTCATCTTCCATCTCGACCGCACCAGTCCCGAGGCGGCGCGGCGCATTCTCGGCGGCAGGTTCTGCCTGAGCGGCGGAGTGCCGAATGCGCTGCTCGCCTTCGGCACTCCGGATGCGGTGAAGGCCAAGTGCCGCGAACTGATCGAGACGATCGGCGCCGGCGGCGGGTACCTGATGGACGCGTCGGCGATCATGCAGAACGACGCGACAGTAGAGAACCTGCGCGCGATGACGGAGGCGACGCTGGAATACGGCAGGTACCGTTCGCCCTCCTCGCCCTCGCCCGCGGCGGCGCCAGCGCCGAGCGCGACTCCCGGCATCCCGGCATGGGTCAGCGCGCCCAAGGTCCGGCCCGGCATCTGCTGTCCCTTCGAGGAAAAGCTGGCGAGGATGCCGGCCATTTCGGGCGATCCGGAGATCGTGCGCAACGTGTGGGATCAGCTTGAGGGCCTCGCCTACCTGTACATCTGGCACATGGTGCTGAGCTTCTGAGCGCCGGGGCGCGGCAGAGCGGGGGGCCGAGTTCGCTATACTTTCATTCTCCCTGCCGAGGTTCCCATGACGAAGACTCGAATCGCCCTTCTGACATGCGGCGCGCTGGCAGCCGCCGCGTACGCGTTTGCCGCCGGTCCCTATGACTCCGGCCTGTTTGCGGAGATGCGCTGGCGCGGCATCGGTCCGCTGCGCGGAGGACGCACCAAGTCCGCGCAGGGCGTCGCGGCGCAACCCAACGTGTTCTATATCGGGGTTTGCAACGGCGGCATCTGGAAATCCACCGACTACGGCCGCACGTGGAATCCCATCTTCGACGATCAGGCGACCGGGTCGATCGGCGCGCTGGCGGTAGCGCCGTCGGATCCGAACATTATTTACGCGGGCAGCGGCGAGGGGTTGCAGCGCCCCGACCTTTCGACCGGCGACGGGGTGTACAAGTCGATCGACGCCGGGCGCACCTGGAGCCACCTGGGGCTGCGCGACGGACAGCAGATCCCGCAGATCGCGGTCGATCCGCGCAACCCGGACAAGCTCTTCGTCGCGGTGCTGGGGCATCCATACGGACCCAATGCGGAACGCGGGCTGTACCGTTCGACGGACGGCGGACGGAGTTTCGAGAAGGTGCTCGGCAAGGACGAAAACACCGGCGCCAGCGACGTAGAGATCGATCCCGCGCATCCGGATACGGTTTATGCGGCGCTATGGGAGGCGCGGCAGGGTCCGTGGGAGAACTCGTCGTGGACCGGTCCGGGCGGCGGCTTGTTCAAATCGACCGACGGCGGCACTACATGGGCGCCGCTGACCAACGGCATCCCCTCCGGCGCAGACGGGTTTGTGCAGGCGAATCTCGCAATCGCGCCGAGTAACCCGCGGCGCCTGTACGCCAGCATCGCCACCAAAGAGGGCACCGGCATTTACCGCTCCGACGACGCCGGCGAGCACTGGACGCGGGCGACCGCCGATACGCGCCCCGCCGCGCGCATCGGGGGCGGCGACCTGAGCGTGCCGGCGGTGGACCCGAAGAATCCGGACGTTGTGTATGTGGCCAGCGTCGTGACCTGGAAATCGACCGACGGCGGGCGCACCTGGACCGGCATCCGCGGCGCGCCGGGCGGCGACGATTACCAGCGCATCTGGATCAATCCGAAGAACCCGGACATCATATTAAATGTCAGCGACCAGGGAGCGATCGTCTCGGTCAACGGGGGCGAGACGTGGAGCAGTTGGTACAACCAGTCCACCGCGCAGACCTACCATGCGAACGCGGACAACGATTTCCCGTATCACGTGTGCAGCGGGCAGCAGGAGAGCGGGAGCGCGTGCGTGGCCAGCCGCGGCAACGATGGCGCGATCACGTTCCGCGAATGGCATCCGGTGGGGGTGGAGGAGTACGGGTACGCGGTTCCCGATCCGCTGGACCCGAACCTGGTCTACGGCGGCAAGGTTTCGCGCTACGACCGCCGCACCGGGCAGGTGGAGGATGTTTCGCCGAAGCCGTTGCGCGGCGCCAACTACCGCGCGCTGCGCACGGCGCCGCTGGTTTTCTCGGCGGCGGACCCGCACGTGCTTTTCTTCGGCGCGAATACGCTGTTCCGCACCGCGGACGGCGGCCATAGCTGGAAGGAGATCTCGCCCGACCTTTCGCGCAAGACCTACGAACTTCCGGCGAGCATCGGAAAGTACGGCAATTCCGCGGAAGCCGCGCAGCGGGGCGTGATTTACGCGGTGGCGCCTTCGCCGCTGGACATCAACCGCATCTGGGCGGGCACGGACGACGGATTGATCCACACCACGGCGGACGGCGGCGCCACGTGGAAGGACGTCACGCCGAAGGAGATCGGGCCGTGGATGAAGATCTCGATTCTGGACGCCGGGCACTTCGATCCGCTGACGGCGTACGCCGCGGTGAACACGCTCCGGCTGGACGACATGCGGCCGCACATCTTCCGCACGCACGACGGAGGCAGGACGTGGAAGGAGATCGTCGAGGGGCTGCCGGACAACGCGCCGGTCGACGCGGTGCGGGAGGATCCGAAGACGAAGGGCCTGCTGTTCGCGGGCACGGAGCGCGCGGTATTCGTCAGCTTCGACGACGGCGACCACTGGCAGAGCCTGCGGCTGAACATGCCGGCGAGTTCGGTGCGCGACCTGATGGTGAAGGACGACGACCTGATCGCGGCGACGCACGGGCGCGGCTTCTGGATCCTCGACGACATTACGCCCTTGCGGCAGGTGAATCCGCGGACGGCACAAGCCGAGGCTTTCCTGTTTCAGCCGCAGACCGCGATCCGGGTGCGGTGGGACATGAACACCGATACGCCGCTGCCGCCGGATGAACCCGCGGCGCCGAATCCGCCGGACGGAGCGGTGCTCGATTACTACCTCGGGCCGAAGATCTCCGGTCCGGTGACGCTGGAGATTCTGGACGCGTCGGGAGGGCTGGTGCGGCGCTACGCGAGCAGCGATGCCGAGCGGCCGGCCGATCCGATGCTGGCGATTCCGGAGTATTGGGTGCGGCCGCCGCGCGGCCTGGCGGCGTCGCCGGGTATGCACCGGTTCACGTGGGATATGCACTACACGCCGCTGCCCATGGGCGGCGGGCGCGGGGGCGCGGAGTATCCGATGCAGGCCATCGCCCACGACACGGCTCCGGCGATCACCTCGATTTGGGCCGCGCCGGGGCGTTACACGGTGCGGCTGACGGCGGGCGGCAAGACGTATACGCAGCCGCTCACCTTGAAGATGGACCCGCGGGTGAAGACCACGCCGGCGGGACTCGCGCAACAGTTCACGCTCTCCAAACAGCTTTACGACGACATTCTGCGGGCGCGGAAGGCGGCGGCGGAGTTGACGGAGTTGCGCGGGAAGCTTCAAGGCGCGGACCTGCAGGAAGCTGCCGCGATCCTGGGCAGCACGGGGGGACGGGGAGGACGCGGCGGGCGGCGCGGGGTCGCGGCGGGACCGGAGACGCTGAGCAGCATTCCGAATTCGCTGGCGGCGCTGATGCGTACGTTGGAAGCCGCGGACGCCGCGCCCACTACACAGCTTGCGGCCGCGATCGCCGATCGCCGCGCGCAGTTGGCGCGTCTGCTGGCGCGGGCGCAGGCGCTGAAAAAGTAGCGGCTCCGCTCAGGCGCCGCCGATCAGAATGCCGGTGAGGAAGACGAGCGCGCCGCCCAATCCGACCTGAAGGGCCGCCGAGAAGATCGGGGTATCCATGTAGCGGTTGCGGATCCACGTGATGGCGGCCAACTCGGCGACGACGATGGCCATGGCGGCGGTCATCGCAGCGCGGAAATTGGGCACCAGAAAGGGCAGGGTGTGGCCGATGCCGCCGAGGGTGGTCATGAGGCCGCAGATCAGGCCGCGGAGCCAGGGATGGCCGCGGCCGGTGAGGCTGCCATCGTCGGAGAGGGCTTCGGCGAAGCCCATGCTGATGCCGGCGCCGAGGGACGCGGCCATTCCGACCAGAAAGGCGTCCCAGGGTTTCTGGGTGGCAAGGGCGGCGGCGAAGACGGGGGCGAGAGTGGAGACGGAGCCGTCCATGAGGCCGGCGAGTCCGGGCTGCACGACTTGCAGGACGAAGAGGCGGCGGCTGGTTTCGTCCTCGTGTTCGCGGGCTTCGGGGTGGAGTTTGTCGCGCTCGAGTTCTTCGGCGCGCTCGCGGTGTTTGCGCTCGTCCTGGGCAAGGTCGTTGAGGAGTTGGCGGATGGCCGCGTCCTGGGTGCGTTTGGCGGCGCTTTCGTAAAAGCGGCGGGTCTCCAGTTCCATGGCGGCGGCCTGCTCGCGCACGAGTTTGAGGGGCAGGGGGCGCAGGAGCCAAACCGGGCGGCGCTGCACGAAGCCCTTCACATCGTGGCGTCGGAGCAGCGGGATGTGTTCGCCGAAGCGGGCACGGAAAAGTTCGATCAGGCGGCGGCGGTGGGTGGACTCCTCCTGGCGCATCCCCTCGAACATATCGGCGGTGGAGGGGTAGTTGTCGCGGAGGCCGTCGGCGAAGTCGCCGTAGATGCGCTCGTCGTCTTCCTCGAGGCTGATGGCGAGGGCGAGGATTTCGCGTTCGGTCAGGCTGTCGAAGCTTCGCATTGGTAGAATTTTAGCGCGGTACTGGCTTACACCAGCCCGTTTCTAATTTC
>JBBIQR010000046.1:0-16742 GCA_037442245.1 Candidatus Solibacter sp.
GTTGTGCCTCCGCTGACGTTCGCCGGCGCCCGCGAGACCGTTCTGCGCACCGTTCGCGCCGCGCGAATTCCCCCGCCCGCCGAGTCGCTCCGCCTGCACGAAGCCGCCGGCCGTATCCTCGCCGCCCCCGTCGCCGCCGACCGCGACAGCCCCGCCCTCTCCCGCTCCGTCCGCGATGGCTACGCCGTGCGCGCCGCCGATCTCCCCGGCGCCCTCGAAATCGCCGGCGAACTCCGCGCCGGCCAGGCCCCCTCCCGCCCCGTCGCCCCCGGCCAGGCCATCGAAATCATGACCGGCGCTCCCCTTCCCCCAGGCGCCGACGCCGTCGTCATGGTCGAACACACCCGCCGCGAAGGCTCCCGCGTCTTCATCGACGCCCCCGCCGAACCCGGCCAGTTCATCAATCCCCGCGCCTGCGAGGCCGCCCGCGGCCAAACCGTCCTCGCCCCCGGTCGCCGCCTCGATTACGCCGATATCGCCATGCTCGCCTGCTTCGGCCACACCCATGCCGAGGTCTTCCGCCGTCCCGTCGCCGCCATCCTCCCCACCGGCGACGAACTCGTCGAAGTCCACGAAACCCCCGCCGATCACCAGATCCGCAATTCCAACGCGCATTCCCTCGCCGCCCAGGTCGCCCGCGCCGGCGGCCTCCCCCGCCTCCTCCCTCCCGCCCACGACCTCTTCGACCACACGCGCGACGCGATCGCCGACGGACTCGACGCCGATCTCCTCCTCCTCTCCGGCGGCGTCTCCGCCGGCAAGTACGACGTCGTCGAAGCCGCCCTCGCCGCGCTCGGCGCCGAATTCTATTTCGATCGCGTCCTCATCCAGCCCGGCCAGCCCCTCGTCTTCGGCCGCGCCCGCGGAAAATTCTTCTTCGGTCTCCCCGGCAACCCCTCCTCCACCATGGTCACGTTCGAAATCTTCGCCCGCGCCGCCCTGGAATTGATCGCCGGCGCCGAAGAGACACCGCTCCCCATGCCCCTCGCGACTTCCGCCATCGCCCCGGCCTCACCCGCTTCCTCCCCGCGCTCCTCAGCCCCGACGCCGCCGAGGTCACTCCCATCCCCTGGCATGGCTCCGGCGACATCCCCGCCCTCACCCGCGCCAACGCTTTCCTGGTCGCCGATCCCGATCGCCCCGAGTACCCGCGCGGCGAACTCATCCGGGTCCTGCTCAAATGAAAAAACTCTCCCACTACGATTCCGCCGGAAGTCCCCGCATGGTGGACGTCTCCGAAAAAAACTCGACCCGCCGCACCGCCCGCGCTCACGCCTTCGTCCGCATCGCCCCCGCCGTGCTCCGCAAACTCCCGGCCAACCCCAAGGGCAACCCGCTCGAAATCGCGCGCATCGCCGGCATCGCCGCCGCCAAACGCACCAGCGAACTCATTCCCCTCTGCCACCCCCTCATGCTCACCCATGCCGGCGTCGACCTCACACTCGAAAAACACGGCGTGCGCATCGTCTCCAGCGCCGCCACCACCGCTCCCACCGGCGTCGAAATGGAGGCCCTCACCGCCGCCGCCGCCGCCGCCCTCACCGTCTACGACATGACCAAGGCCCTCGACAAGTCCATTGAAATCCAGGACCTCTATTTACTCGAAAAAACCGGAGGAAAGAGCGGGAATTATTCCCGAAAATCCCATGACTAACGCGGCTGTTGTCACCATTTCCGACTCCGTCTCCGCCGGCGCCCGCCAGGATCTCTCCGGCCCCGCCGTGCGCCAGCGCCTCGAACAACTCGGCTGGCGCGTCGCCGTCACCGAAGTCATCCCCGATACCGTCAGCGAGATCAGCGACCGCCTCGCCACCCTCGCCGACGGCGGCCAGGTTTCCGCCATCTTCACTACCGGAGGCACCGGCGTCGCCGCCCGCGACGTCACCCCCGAAGCCACCCGCGCCATCCTCGACCGCGAAATCCCCGGTTTCGGCGAAATGATGCGTATGAAAGGACGCGATGCCACTCCCCTCGCCGTGCTCTCCCGTTCCCTCGGTGGAACCCGCGGCCGGGTATTGATCGTCAATCTACCAGGCTCCCCCCGCGGGGCCGTCGAGTCCCTCGATGCTATCGTGGAGTTGGTACCCCACGTGCTTGAATTGCTGCGAGGCCGCACCGAACATGCCTGATCTGAACCGTCTCTCCCGCCGCTTCTTCCTGTCGCTCACCGGCGCCTCCCTGCTCGCGCAACAGCAGTCCGCCCAACCTCCGGCCGCGCCCCCCGCCGCCGATCTCACGCCCACCCAGACCGAGCAACCCCTCGTCTTCCGCGAATCCGTCGAGGAAGTCACCGCGCCCGTCCTCGTCTTCGATCAGGATGGCGAGTACGTCAACGGCCTGCAGCCCTACCAGTTCCACCTCTTCGATAACGATAAGGAGCAGAACATCCAGGTCGACGTCTCCTACCTGCCGATCTCCCTCGTGATCGTCCTCCAGGTCAATGCTCACGTCGAATCCATCCTGCCCCAGGTGCGCAAGATCGGCGGCCTCATCCAGCCCCTCCTCATCGGCGATCAGGGAGAAGCCGCCGTCATCGGCTTCGACTCCCGCATCCGCCTCCTCCAGGATTGGACCACCGACGCCGAAAAGATCACCAAGTCCGTCAAGGATATCTACGCCGGCAGCAACTCCAGCCGCATGATCGACGCCGTCGCCGAAGCCACCCGCATGTTGCGCCGCCGTCCCCCGCACCGCCGCCGCATCATCCTCTACATCGGTGAGACCCGCGACGTGGCCAGCGAAACCCGCCTCCGCGAGGCCCTCCTCGCCCTGCAATACGCCAACATCCTCTTCTACCCCGTCGATATGTCGCGCTTCTTCTCCACCCTCACCGCCAAGCCCGATCCCGGCCGCCAGCACAATCTGCCTCCGGCCATGTACCCGGTGCCGTACAACGTCCCCGCTACCCCGACTACCGTGCAGCAGACCTACGGCTACGGCGGCGGTGGCCGCGCCGAGTTCGTTCCCCTCATGGTCGAAATCTTCAAGGATGCGAAGGCCATCTTCAAGGACAACCCCATCGAAGCCTTCACCAAGGGCACCGGCGGCACCGAGTACGGCTTCCTTCGCCAGCGCGGATTGGAGGAAGCGGTTCAGAAAATCGGCGCCGAGCTCCACAGCCAGTACATGGTCACCTACCGCCCTAATAATAAGGACGAGGGCGGCTTCCACAAGATCCAGGTCACCATCGGCAACGCGCCGCAGGTGCGGAAGACCCAGACCCGCCCCGGCTACTGGCTCGGCGTCAAGCAGTAGACCCCCGGCCCGCCCCGCCGGATGGCGTATCATCTACCTCATGAACCTCGCTCGACGTTCGGCGATTTACGCCCCGCTGCTGCTTCTCCTCGCGCTCCCCGCTTACCCGCAGGGACGCCCCGCCCAGGCGCCGGCCCCCGCTCAACCCGCGCCCGGTGGACGCGGTGGCCGCGGAGGCGTTCCCGGCCCCGGTCCCGCCATCGGCGGCGATGTCGATGAGACGCCCGCCGCCACCAAACACACCCTCGCCGTCAACGGAAAGACCCTCGACTACACCGCGACCGCCGCCCAGATGCCCATCAAGGACGCCGCCGGCGACACCGAAGCCCACATCTTCTACGTCGCCTACACTCTCGATGGCGCGGACGCCGCCAAACGCCCCCTCACCTTCTGCTTCAACGGCGGACCCGGCGCTGCCTCCATTTGGGTTCACATGGGCGCGATGGGCCCACGCAGTCCGCGCCTCATGCCCAACGGCAGCATGCCCCCGCCGCCCTACCGCATGAAGGACAATCCCAATACCTGGCTCGACCAGACCGACCTCGTCTTCATCGATCCCGTCGGCACCGGCTATAGCCGCGCCAAAACCGTCGAGATCGCCCGCCGCATGAATAGCGTCCAGGGCGATCTCCAAAGCGTGGGCGAGTTCATCCGCATGTACCTCACGCGCAATAACCGCATGCTCTCGCCGCTCTTTGTCGCCGGCGAAAGCTACGGCACCTTCCGCGCCGCCGGACTCGCCGGCTATTTGATCGACCGCGGCATCGCCTTCAACGGCGTCGTCCTCCTCTCCGCCACCCTCAACCTCGAAACCATCTGGTCCCGCTCCGACGACTTAGTCTACGCGCTCGAACTCCCCACTTACGCCGCCGACGCCTGGTATCACAAGAAGGCCGCCGCCGACTTACAGAAGAAGGATCTAAGTGCGTTCCTCAAGGAAGTCGAAGCCTTCGCCATGGGCGAGTATTCCACCGCCCTCAACCAGGGCGACGCCCTCTCCCCCGCCGCCCGCAAGAGCGTCGTCGAGAAACTCGCGCGCTACACCGGTCTCGAACCCCGCTACATCGAACGCAGCAACCTGCGCTACGACGTGGCCCACTTCACCCGCGAACTGCTGCGCGATCAAAACCTGCAAATCGGACGCCTCGACGGACGCCTCGCCGGCCCCACCTCGATGAACGTGGGCGAGACCAGCGAGTTCGATCCCTCGAACACGCTGATCGCCCCACCCTTCAATGCCGTGTTCACCGATTACCTCCGCACCGAGCTCAACTATAAGACCGACCTGTATTACTACTCGCTCGGCGGCGGCATCCAACCCTGGGACTGGCAGGTGCAGAACGGCTTCGCCGAAACTACCACCCTCCTGCGCAACGCCTTCGCCAAAAACCCGTACTTAAAAGTGATGGTGGCCGCCAGTTACTTCGATCTCGCCACCCCTTACTTCGCCATCGAGCACACCTTCAACCACATGGGCCTGAGCCCGGAGATGCACCGCAACGTCACCTGGGACTACTATCAATCCGGCCACATGCTCTACATCGACAGCGATTCCAGCGCCAAGTTCCGCAAGGACGTCCGCTCCTTCATGGACGCCTCCATCCCCTCGGACCCGAAGTGACTCGCCGCCGATGAAGACAGATTTCGCGTTGTGTTATCGGCGTTGATCGGCGTTCATCGGCGGCCGATTTCACATGTTCCGCCGTTCGTCGTCGAGATTTTTCTTGCCCGCTCGGGATTCGTGATATACAATCACCAAAATCGACTCCAGAGGGGGCTTACATGCGCCACGTTCGCGCGGGATCTTTTCGTGTCCTGCCGGCTGTTGTTTCTACTATTCTGATTTCCTGCGCCGTTGCTTTCGCTCAATCGCAAACCGGCTCCTTATCGGGATCGGTTGTGGACCCGAACAATGCCGCCGTGCCCGGCGCCGCCATTCGCGCGCTCGAAACCCGTTCCGGCCTGACTCTCCAGACCGTCTCTTCCGACGCCGGCCTCTACGTCTTCCCCAGCCTGCCGCCCGGCATCTGGACGGTGACCGCGCAGAAGGACGGCTTCAAGGAACTGGTGCGGCCGGATATCGAGATCTTCATCGCCCAACGCCAGTCGCTCGATCTCAAACTCGAAGTGGGCGACGTCAAGCAGAGCGTCGAGGTGTCGGCAACACAGACCCTCCTCGACACCGGCACCAGTGAGCGCGGCCAGTCGCTGACCCCTAAGATGTATCAGACCCTGCCGATGTGGTCCGGCGGCTTGCAGAATCCTTCGGCCTTTCTCTCCTACATGGCAGGCGTGAACTCCGGCGGCGAACTCAGCATCGCCGGCTCCACCGGACGGTCGCGCGAACAACTCATCGACGGAACCAGCAACATCATTCCGGAATCCGGCGGCACCGTCTTCAATCCCCCTTCGGCCGAAGCGTTCGTCGAAGTCAAACTGCTGGTCGGAAATTATTCCGCCGAGTATGGCCGCGTCGGTGGCGGAATCGAGATCTTCACCACCCGCTCCGGCGCCAACGACTTTCATGGAACCTGGTCTTACAGCATGCGCCGCGATATCTGGGAAGCCGCCGGATGGAGCGTCAACCAAAACCCCAAAAACACGCCCGGCTACCGGCCCAAAGATCGCTTGAACGCCACCAGCGGCGGCGTCGGCGGTCCGGTATGGATTCCCAAGGTCTACAACGGACGCAACAAAACCTTCTTCTACTTCACCAGCGATAACGACCTGCGCCCCGTTGCCCCCGCCGCCACCGTCAACACCGTCCCCACCGCGCAAATGGCCAAGGGTGACTTCAGCCAGTTGCCCCAGGTGATCTTCGACCCGGCCACTACCGTCGGGGCGGGCGCTTCCGCCACCCGCACCCCCTTCGCGGGCAACCTGATCCCCACCAGCCGCTTCAGCAAAATCTCGAACAACATCGTCCCGTACATCCCCGCCCCCAACGGCTCCGCGTTGACCAGCAACCACTCCTTCGTCAACACTTCGCAAGTCACCGATCACGTCTGGTCGCTCAAGATCGATCAGATCATCGGCTCGCGGAACCGCGTGTCCTACTTCCAGTCGCTCGACAATCAACTCACCGCCGCCGTGTCCGACTTCGATGGCCCGCTCGGAACCGCGCTGGGCAACCAGTATCAGCGGCCGCGCATCTTCCGCGTCAACCACGATTTCACCATCTCCCCGACCTTGCTTCTGCACAGCACATACGGCTACTCCCGCACCGTCCAGGTCTGGTACGTGCCGGCGCAAGCCGGTTTCGCCTCCAAGGTGGGCTTCCCCGGACTCACCGGGGATTCCGACGCGACCCCGGTCATCCAATTCGCCGCCGCCGATGGCTATACCGCGTGGGGAATGCAGCAGGGCAAGGTAAACAATGGCGGGCAGAATAACTACACGCACCAGTTTGACCAGGCCCTCACCTGGATCAAGGGCAAACATGAGTTGAAGTTCGGTTGGGAGATGCGGCGCCTGCGGACGCTGGGCCACGACCTCGCCACCACCAACGGCACTTACGTGTTCGCGCGCGCCGAAACCGCCAACCCCGCCGCCACCGGCACCACCGGCAACTCCTTCGCGAGTTTCCTGCTCGGCCTGCCGGACTCCGCGAGCGCCGCCGCGACACCGGTGCAGGACGCCAATATTCACTACCAGTATTACGGCTTCTTCGTCAACGACAATTGGAAAGTCACCCCCAAGCTCACACTCAACCTGGGCTTGCGCTACGACATCCCCGTGAACTGGTACGCGCCGACCATGGGCAGCGTCTCTCTCACCACGCCGAATCCCGCGGCCAATAACTACCCCGGCGCTTACGTCTTCCCCGGCAGCGGGCCGAACCGTTTGGGCGTCACCCGCTTCTGGCCCACCGACTACTCCGACATCGGCCCCCGCGCCGGATTCGCCTACCAGATCGCCTCCAAAACCGTCGTCCGCGGCGGCTTCGGCATCTTCTATGAAGGCACCGGCAACGGCGGTTGCGGCTGCACGCTAGGCGCGAACGGCTCCTTCAATCAGGTCTCCGACGGGCTCACCGCGCCCTTCCAGTGGGACGGCGGCATCCCCAAGCCGCCTGGCTACCAGCCGCCGCCCTTCCTCACTCCCAGCATCGGCAACGGCCTCGCCGTCGATTACATGGGACCGACCTTCGGCACCGCGCCCCGCGTCTACAATTGGGGCCTCAATATCCAGCACGAGGTTCACAACTTCCTGTTTGAAATCGAATACGCCGGCAATCGCGGGTACCGCCTGAGTTCAACCATCGACTTGAACCAGGTGAATCCGTCCTACCTCTACCTCGGCTCCATGCTCCAGCAATCCATCACGTCGCCCGCTGTCGTCGCCGCGGGATTCAAGAAGCCCTACCCGAATTTTCCCGACAACGGCTCTCTCGCCCAGGCGCTCCGCCCGTACCCGCAATTCCTCAATGTCTATTCGCGGAACAGCGGCCAGGGCCGGACCTGGTACGACTCGGCCGCCATCAAAGTCACGCGCCGCTTCGGTAACTGGCAGTTCACCAGTTCCTATGTGCGCTCCAAGTCGCTCGGACTTCTCACCTACCGGCAGATCTTCTCGCAGGGCCAGGTCTTCCCGCAGGACATGTATAACCTCGATCAACCCAAATCCTACCTGCCCTTCGATCTGCCCAACGTGTTCAATTTCCTGAGCACCTATACCCTCCCCATCGGCAAGGGCAAGCGCTTCCTGAGCGGGAGCGGCCGCGTGGTCAATGCTATCGTCGGCGGCTGGACCATCGCCGACACCCATCAGTACCGCAGCGGCTCCCTGTTTGCGTTGAACTGCGCCGATACGCTGGGCAACGGCGTCCTGTTCACCGACGCCCGTATGTGCAACGCGAATCCCACCGCGGTCCGCACCGGCCAGAGCCGTATGTCGCTCAACCCGAACAACCCCGCCAGCCTCTACTTCAACGCCGCGGCGTTCTCGGTTCCGGGGCAATTTTCCTTCGGCACGTCCTCGCAGTACAACGGACACTTCCGTCAGCCGCCGGTGCTGGTGGACAACCTCTCGCTCGTCAAGGAAGTTTCGGTCTGGCCGTCGCGCGACGCCGATCGCATGCGCCTGCAGTTCAGCGCCAACGCCTTCAATCCGTTCAACCGCACCAATTTCGGCGTAAACGGAACGGTCGGTAATGCGAATTTCGGGCGCGCCACCGGACCGCAATACGGTCCGCGCATCATCACTATGATCGTGAGGATGTACTTCTGATCCGGCTGCCGCGCGCTAGTGCCGCGACCGCTCCCTCACGGTCGCGGCTCTTTTCCGAGCCGCGCGCGTTAGCGAGCGGTTGGCTCACCGAACCGAACCTGCCGGTCAAAGCGCTACCGCAGCTTGATTCCCAGTTCGCGCAGGTTCTTCTCCGGAACCGGTGCCGGCGCTTCGCACATCAGGTCCGTGCCGCGCGCGGTTTTGGGGAACGCAATCACGTCGCGGATCGAGGTTTCACCCGCCAGGATCATCACCAGCCGGTCCAGCCCGAGCGCGATGCCTCCGTGCGGCGGGGCGCCGAACTCGAGCGCGTCCAGCAGGAACCCGAACCGGCGGCGCGCTTCGTCGTCGCTCATCCCGAGCGCGTTGAACACCTTCGCCTGCACGTCCTTGCGGTGAATACGGATCGAGCCCGAGCCGAGTTCGACCCCGTTCAACACCAGGTCGTAGGACTTCGCGCGGCAGCGCGCCGGGTCGAGCGTGAGTTTATCGAGATCGTCGTCGTGCACGCTGGTGAACGGATGGTGCGCCGCCATCCAGCGCTGGTCTTCCTCGTCCCACTCGAACATCGGGAAGTCCACCACCCACAGGAACTGGAAATTTTTCGGGTCGAGCAGTTTGTGACGGTCGTTGAATTTCTGCGCGAGGAGCAGTCGCAACTGTCCCGCCGCCTGAAATACGGTTTCCTCGGGACGGTGCCCCTGCGGCTCGCCGGCCCACGCCGCCAGCACCACCAGGCTGTCTTCCTTCGCGCCGATGCGCTCCCGGATGCGGGCCATCGGCTCGGGATAATCGCGGTCCAGGCGGCGCGCGTCGTCATAGACCCGCAGCCCCTTCTCGCCGCCGAAAGCCTTGAACTCGTCGCGCTCCTTGCGGCTGGGCGTGCCGGTCGCCGGAATGTGGATCGCCACCAGCGGCAACCCCGCGTTGGCCAACTCCGGCAGCAGGTCCGTCACCGGGTGCATCGGCGGCACGCGCAGGTCCGGCTTATCGATGCCGTAGTTCTCCATCGCCTGCTTGTAGGTCAGGCGCGGGAACTGCGCCGGAACCGTGTAGCCGGCCACTTCGCAGATGCGCTGCACCAGGGGCTCGATCACTTCGAAGATGCGCTCCTGCTGCGGGAAGCTCATTTCCAGATCGATTTGAGTGAACTCCGGCTGCCGGTCGGCGCGCAGGTCCTCGTCGCGGAAGCAGCGCACGATCTGGAAGTACTTCTCGAAACCGCTCACCATCAGCAGTTGTTTGAAGATCTGGGGCGATTGCGGCAGCGCGTAGAACGTACCCGGCTGCACCCGGCTGGGCACCAGGTAATCGCGCGCGCCTTCCGGCGTCGAGCGCGTCATGAACGGCGTTTCGATTTCGAGGAAGCCCTGCCCGTAGAGCGACTCGCGCACCGCGAAGGAAATCTTCGAACGCAGAATCACGTTGCGCTGCATCTGCGGGCGCCGCAGATCCACGTAGCGGTACTTGAGCCGCGCGTCCTCGGCGACGTCCTTGTTTTCATCCATCGGGAACGGCGGCGTCCTCGATTCGTTCAGGATCCAGACGCGCCGCGCCACCACTTCGACTTCGCCCGTCGCCATATTCGGGTTGACGGTATCGGCCGAGCGCAACTCGACCGTGCCCTCGACGGCGATGACGTACTCCGCGCGCACCTGTTCGGCGCGCTGGTGGACCGCCGGATCCACGTCTTCGTGGAAGATCGCCTGGGCATGTCCGGTGCGGTCGCGCAAGTCGACGAAGATGACCGCGCCGTGGTCGCGCCGCCGGTGCGCCCATCCCATCAGGAGCACGGTTTGTCCGGCATGAGCGGCGCGCAGTTCGCCGCACATGTGAGTGCGGCGGAGGTCGCCTAGAAAATCGAGTGCAACAGCGGTTTCCATAGTGGTTAGTTCGTTCTTTCCGCCAGCGCGGCGGCGATTTCTTCCGGGGTCAGGTTCTGCTGTCCGCCGGTGGACATATTCTTCAGCGCGAAGCGCCCGCTGGCGAGTTCGTTATCCCCGATGATCAAAGCGAAGCGCGCGCCGAGTTTGTTGGCGAGTTCCATGGCGCGCTTGAGTTTGCCTTCCACGAGTTCCACGCTGTGCCCCGCGCGCCGCAGGTCCCGCGCCAGCAGCGCCGACTGCCGCACCGCCGCCTCGCCCAGCGGAGCGATGAGCAGATCGAGCGGGGTGTGCGCCTGCTCGTTCTCCACGCTCATCACCAGGCGGTCTTCGCCGATCGAAAACCCGATCCCCGGCGAATGCACCCTGGAGCCGAGCGATTCGGCCAGCCCGTCGTAGCGCCCGCCTCCGAGCACGGAGTTCTGCGCGCCGAGCGCGCCGTGCACGACTTCAAACGTCGTGCGCATGTAGTAGTCGAGTCCGCGCACCATGCGCGGCCGCACTTCGTAGGGAATGCCGCGGCTGCTGAGGTACCCCTTGACTGCTTCGAAATGCGCGCGGCAGTCGTCGCACAGGTAGTCGAGGATGGAAGGCAGCGCGTCGATGATGGGCTGGTCGGCTTCCACCTTGCAATCCAGCACGCGCAGCGGATTGGTCTCGGCGCGGCGGCGGCAATCGCCGCACATCGTTTCCGCCTTGCCGCGCAGGTTCTCTTTGAGCGCCTCCACGTATTTCGGGCGGCAGTTGGGATCCCCCACCGAGTTCAGCAGGAGTTGGAAGCCCTTCAGCCCGGCGCGCGTCAGCAGTTCCACCACCATCTCGATGACTTCGGCATCGACCAGCGGCGAATCCGAACCGATGGCCTCGGCGCCGATCTGGTAAAACTGCCGGTAGCGGCCCTTCTGCGGGCGCTCGCGGCGGAACATCGGTCCGATGTAGTACAGTTTCTGCACTCCGGGACGCTGGTCCAGGCGATGCTCGATGTAGGCGCGGATCACGCCCGCGGTATTCTCCGGACGCAGCGTGAGCGAGGATTCGTCGCGGTCCGTGAACGTGTACATCTCCTTGCTCACGATGTCGGTTTCGGCGCCGACTCCGCGCGCGAACAACTGGGTCTCCTCGAGAATCGGCGTGCGGATCTCGTGGTAGTTGTACGCCCGGAAAACGTCGCGCGCAACCGATTCCACGCGGTTCCAGACTTCGGTAGACGGGGGCAGTAAGTCCCTGGTTCCTTTAACGGCTTTAATCAAGGTAGTTGGGAATTCTTTATGCTAGCACGCGGCGCGCCGCGTTCGGGTGTTGGCGGGGGCGCGCGGTAGAATAGGAGCTTCCGTATGTCGCGAGGCTATACCCCAATCACCGGCGCTCTCTTCGATTACGTCCGGGCCGCGAGCGTGCGCGAGCCGGAGGCGCTGGCGCGGCAGCGCTTCGATACCGATGCGCACCCCCACGCCTCGATGCAGATCGCGCCCGAGCAGGGCCAGTTTCTGCACCTGCTGGTCCGCATCGCGGGCGCGCGCAAGGTGCTGGAGGTGGGCACCTTTCTCGGCTACAGCTCGGCGTGGATGGCGCTGGCTCTTCCCGAAGACGGCCGGGTCGTGGCCTGCGACGTGAGCGAGGAGTTCACGCGGCGCGCGCGGCAGACGTGGCAGGATGCCGGCGTCGCCGGGAAGATCGACCTGCGGATCGGCCCCGCGATCGAGACTCTGGATGGGTTGATCGCGGCGGGTGAAAGCGGCACGTTCGACTTCGCCTTCATCGACGCCGATAAGGTCAACTATGAGAATTACTACGAGCGCGCGCTGGTGCTGCTGCGGCGGGGCGGCGTGATCGCGGCCGATAACGTGCTTTGGGACGGCAGCGTGATCGACGAGACCGATCAGACGGCGGACACGCGGGCCCTGCGCGCCTTCAACCGGAAACTGCAGGCCGACTCGCGGGTGGCCACGAGCCTGGTCACGCTCGGCGACGGGTTGATGGTGGCGTGCAAGCTCTGACCCGGACTCTCTTTCCGTGCTACGCGGCCGGGGACCTCGCGGTGGTGGAGCGGGTGACACAGTTCATCGAGCGCGGCGCCGATGTGCGGGTGTTCCTGGAAGAAGGCCGGCTCGCGCCGGGCGGCGACCTGGCGGCCAAAGCGAGGGAAGGCCGGATGGCGGATCTGGTGGTGGTGTTCTTTTCGCGCAATTCGCTGCCGCCGCGGTGGCCGCGCGCGCAATGGGAAGATGCGCTGGTCAACGAACCGGCGGAGGAGGGCGTCGGTATCGCGTTCGTGCGGTGCGACGACTGCAACCCGCCGCGGGTGCTGGCGCCGGCCTTCGAGGCGGGCCGGCCGCGCGAGATCAAGCGGTGGGTGCGGGGCGCCGAACCGGCGCCTGCGGCTTCGCCCGCCCACTCCGCGGATCTGGAAGTGCTGGGGATCGCGGTGGCCGACCGTCCGGGCCGGGAGACGACGGAGCACTACGCGATCGCGGACGAATTCGCGCGGGTATTCCGGGGGGATTTCGACGCGGTGGTGCGGCTCGAAACCGGGGAACGCCGTCTCGCGGAGATCGCCGGGGACATGGGCGCGCAACTCGGACTGCGGCTCGAAGGCGGCCTGCACGAGACACTGGACCGGCTGCGCGGTTTCTGCGAACCGCGGCGCGTGCTGGTGGTGCACGAAGGCGGCGAGGTTCCGGAACTGGTCTTCGAAGGGCAGTGCTCGACGCTGGTTTGCGAGGAGGCGGGTCCACCCTCGCGCGACGCGATGCGGCCCATCCACGCGGTGTTCGCGAGTGACGCGGATTGGCCCGCGGTGTGCCAGGCGGCGCGGCAGGCCCGCCGGGTGGCGCACGACCTCGGGCGGCTCGCAGAACTCTACGACCTGATGCAGTCCTGGTCGGCGATGGCCAAAGCGCGCGGCGATCACGCGGCGCAGGACGAAGCCATGCGCGAACTGGTCTGGATTCTGGAAGGATGGGGGCAGCCGGACGAAGCGCGGCGGACCGACTTCCGGCGCTCGATGGATCTGGACGAACAGATGCCCCTGCTCTTCGAACCCTGATTTTTTGGGGGCAATTTCTGTTTCACGTGAAACAGAACCTGAAAACAGGAGGTGGACGTATGGAATTCATGCGACGACGGAGCTTTTTGGCGGCGCCGCTGGCGGCCTGGCAAATCGCGACTGCCGGGCCCGAGGAATCCGCGCCGCGGGTCTACGCGGTGGGCGACGGGTTGCATCTCACTACGGGCGAATACGCCGGGCTGCTGGCGGGGATCGCCGGGAACGGCTCGATTGGCCGGGACGACTATTCGCGAGGCGGCGATGTCGAGCGCCTGGAGAGCCGCATGGCGGCGCTGCTCGGCAAGGAGACGGCGGTGTGGCTGCCCACCGGCACTCTGGCGAATCACCTGGCGATGAGGCTGCTGGCCGGGGAGCGGCGGCGGGTGCTGGTTCCAGCGGAGAGCCACCTTTATAACGACTGCGGCGATTGCGCGCAGACGCTGAGTTCGTTGACGCTGATTCCGTTAGCGCCGGGACGCGCCACGTTTACGGTGGAAGACGTGGAGCGCGCCGCCTACGACGCCGCAAGCGGACGGGTGGCCGCTCCCATCGGCGCCATTGAGATCGAAAGCCCGGTGCGCCGCCGCCTGGGCGAGCGCTTCGACTACGGGCAGATGGAGAAGATCTCCGGGTGGGCGCGCGGGCGAAAGATCGGGATGCACCTGGACGGCGCGCGCCTGTTCCTCGAGAGCGCGTATACGCGGCGTGCGGTGCGCGACTACGCGGCGCTGTTCGACACGGTGTACGTTTCGCTGTACAAGTACTTCAACGCCGGCGCCGGCGCCATCCTCGCGGGACCGAAGGCCTTGCTCGGGGACCTGTACCAGACGCGGCGCATGTTCGGCGGCGGACTGGCGCACGTGTGGCCGTATACCGCGGTGGCGCAACACTACGTGGAAGGCTTCGAAGGGCGCTTCGGCGCCGCGGTGGAGGCTTCGGAACGGGTGATCGGAGAACTCGCGCGCGACGCCAACTTCGGGGTGGAGCGGATCGCGGGGGGCACGAACCTATTCCGGTTGCGGGTATTTAACGTGAATGCGCCGGTCTACCGGATGCGGCTGGAGGCGGCGGGGATGACCACGGCGGAACCGGAGGGCGACTGGTTCGCGATGCAGGTGAATGAAACCTGGAATCGCGTGCCGGTGGAGGAGATCGTGGCGCGCCTGCGCAAGGCGCTCACGTGACGGGGGCTCAGTAGAGGCCGAGGCTGATGACCTGGCCAGAGCCATCGACGAGCACGTCGAGGTGGCGGTTCATGTAGGAATAGAATTTGCGGCCCTGCGGCGCGTCGGCGGCGCTGACCTGGCCGTTCCAGCGCTGGCGCACGTCCTGCCAGGTCATGCGCTGGGGATAGACGTAGACGGAGCGCAGTTTGCCGCTGCGGGCTTCAAAATCGAGTTCGAGTTCGCGGTAGTGGTTGGTGGGGTCGTGGAAGGCGAGGATGCTGCCGTCGGGGCGTTTGCGCTCGTCGAAGGCCTGCCGGCTGCGGGCTGGCGCGCCGAGGAGTTTGCGGGCGTCGCCGGCGGTCCAGCGGCCGATTTCCTTCTGGCAGTAGAAGGCGAGTTCCCTGGCGGCGTCGGGCGGGAGCGCGGGGGCCGCGGGTACGGATACGGGAGCGGGTGGCTTGACGGGCATCCTGGGAAGCGCCGCGGGTACGGTCCGGCGGGGTTGAACGGGCAGCGGCGGAAGGGAGGCGGTCACGATTTTGCGGGGCAGCGGCGACGCCAGGGGTTGAGGCGGCGCGGCCACCACTTTATGGATGGGCGGCTCCGGTTGGGGAGCGGTTGCCCGCGGCGAGACTGCCGGGGCCTGTGCGGGGACAGGGCCGGGGAGGAGGAACACACCACTATCGGCGGGTTCGAGCGGCCGCAGCACGGGAGCAGTGCCGCTGCTATCCGCGGCGAACGCGAAGGACGCGGTTGCCGCCAGCACGATCAGAGCCAGTGACTTCATATTTGCCTCGCGATCCAGACTTCTTAGGCGAATGTAGCTGAATCGCGGGCGCGGTTCTGCCTCGTATTTGGGCAATAATGCGGCTGTTAGCCGAAGTTAGTATCGGGCGCTGGCGGTTAGAGCAGCGGCGAGGGATCTCCCGCCGCCAGGGTCTTTTCGGCGACGGGGCCGGCGGTCGGGTCCGGGACATGGGAGCGGCCGGCCAGATGCTGCTTCAGGGCAAGGGGAGAGACCTGAATGCCGCGGCGCGAGTACCGGACCCATCCTTTCTGCCGTAATTGATTCATTTGAAAGGTGATAATCTCCCGCGACGTGCCCACGTACTCACTCATCACCTGATGGGTGATGGGGGGCATGGTCAGAAACCCGTCGGGGTCGGGCTGTCCGAGCCTTTCGGAGAAGCGCAGCAGACTGCGGATGAGGCGTTCGGGGGTTTTATCGAGGGCGAAGCTTTGGAGGCGCGCCTGATTGTCGAGACTCCGCTTGACGAGCAACTGGAGCAGGGCGACGCCGAGTTTCGGCTGGCGCTGGATCTGTTCCTCGATTTCGCGGACGCTCCAGGACATGAGGGAGACCGGGTCGAGGGCGACGGCTTTTTCCTGGTAGTGGGAGGGCGCCAGGAGAGCGCTTTCGCCGAAGAAATCGTCGGTACTGTAGATATCAACGAGGGACTCGGTGCCATCGTTCACGGGGACCGCCACTTTCACGCGGCCCTGAACGACCAGGTACAGTTCGTTGGCGGGTTGGTGTTCATCGTAGATGACCTGGCCTTTGCGAAGGTTGGTCATGGTTTTACGAGGGAGATAAATCAGCGCGTCTTCCGCCTCCCGGGAGGAGTTGAATCGTGCACCAGTTTCCATAGGTTAGGACCTCCAAGTGCGAAAGCTGCGTGGGCCGGCGGGAGCAGCATCAGGACGGTGGCATGGGCGGAACGAACAGGATCGCGAGGTTACCGTCTGGTCCGCTGCGGCTTCGTCACTATGCTTTCAGCCTAACAGAACTGTGGGGAAGCGGACGTTTAGCTAATTGGAGTCAGTTTCCGGGGGAAGCGGGGGTGGCCGGGCGGCGCCGTACGGGGGGGTGCAACCGGGCGGGCGGCGCATGCGTTATTTTAAGTGGACAAAGGGGACGACTATGCGCCGATGGTTACATCGCGACTTGATGCGTGGGCATACCGCGGAGCGCGCGGCGGTGGCGCTGCTGGCGGGACTGCTGTCGGTGCTGGCAGCGAGCCTGCTGCACGGCGTACTTTCGCTGCGGACGTAGAGGCCGGGTGGCCGGACGGGGCGGCGGCGTGAATTGGCCGCGGATGGACGCGGATGGACGCGGATAACGCCGAGGGGGTTATTGGCGCCGGTCCGCGGCTCCGACGCGGG
>JBBIQR010000046.1:16752-22917 GCA_037442245.1 Candidatus Solibacter sp.
GGCCAGTAGGCGCAGGCCACGTTCGACGGGCGACTCCGGTCGAGCCGATTCCGGGGCGGCGCTGACGAAGTTTGAGGAATTGCTGGAAAGCGTGCGCGAAGGGGGATCGATACTCCGGGTCCGGACGGGCATGGCGGTAAAGGCGATCCATCACACATAAGCCGGTTGGCTTTAGACGCGGATGGACGGGGATCAGGGTTCGGGCCCATTCCGGAGCGGCACTTAGCGCACTGCGACTGTGACGTTCCGGGTCGAGGCTATGCCGTCGACGGTCAGCACCACGGCCGGATTACCGGGCGGGACATCGGGCGGGATTTGCACGTTCACCTGGAACACGCCGTTCACCAGGAACGGCGCGGCTCCGGCGTACTGTACGGGGGCCGGTTTGCCGCCAATGGTGACCGTCACCGGCGCGAGCGCCACCGGGTAGGGTGTGGCAATGGTGAGGGCGCCGTCCGGCAGATAAAAGGCGCCCATCCCGGTGCCATAGAACGAGACGATTGACCCGCGGGCGGCCGGGTGGGCGGGAGAGTTGATGCTGCCGTCCTGGTTGAGGGCGGCGGCTCCGCCGGAGCCGCTCATATCGAGCGTGGAAAGGCCCGGCACCGCCACGGCCACCGGCAGGTTCACAGCAGGGGAGAGGGCGGCATCCACTTGCACCTGCACCGATTCCACCGTGGCGGAACTTCCGAATTCAGGCACGATCGCGTTGATCTGGTTCGGGCCCACGGCTGTGATTGGAGCCGGATAGCCGTTGAACAGCACCTGGGTGCGGCCCACGGCCATCGGATAGAAGGAGTTCTCCGGCGTGGCGGCGGTCACCGTGGAGGCGCCGAAATTCGAGCCGAAGATGGCGACCACTTCTCCGGGCGCGATGGCGCCGCCGGCGTAGGAGACGGCATTCACCACGCCGCCGGGGTTGATGGAAGGCGCGGGAGCGACGTTGCCGATGCCGGTCAGGCGGCGGATGCGGCTGCCGTCGAGGAAGTAGAGGTCGCCCGCGGGCGAGAAGGCGAGCGAAGCGTTCCGGGCGAAGGACGGCCCGCGAATTCCGGCGGAGTTGACCGGTCCGCCGTCGCCCGGGGACACGGCGCGTGCATCGCCCACGACCAGAGTGCCGGCGGCGGTAATCACGCTGAACGGGCCATAACTCTCCAGCCAGATGCGTTGGCCGGGAGCGACGGCGAGCGAGTTGGCGCCCACGCCCTGGTTGGCGTACACCAGCGAAAGGGCGCCGTCGTCATTGACGGTGTAGATGTTGGATGCGGCCGCGACGTAGATGGCGCCCGACGAGTCCGTGCCGATGGCACTCACGGTCGCACGGGGCGGGAGCGCGAGTTGCTGGTAGGTGAAATCGGGCAGCACGCGGTAGAGGGAATCGAGGCCGGCCACATACACGCGGTCCTTGGAGTCGATGGCAATCTGCCCGGTACCTCCGATCACCGGCGTCCGGATGACTTTGGAGACGGTGCCGTCGGGCGCGATGTTGTAGAGGTTCAGATACGCGTCCGCAAGCCAGACACGGTTCTGGCTGTCCACCGCGATGCTGCCGGAGGGAGGGATGTCCGCGTTCCTTGCGGTCGCGCCGGGTGAGGGATAGGCGCAGTTGCCGGTGCCGGCGAAGGTGGAAAAGGCGCCGTCGCGCCCGATTATGTGAATGCTGCAGTGGCCGGCCACGTAGAGATCGCCAGGCTTGGAGAAGGCGATGGAAGACAGGTCCGTGAACCAGATGTCGCGCAGCGGCGTGCCATCGGGCACAAACTGGCCGTTCGCACCGGCCAGGGTTTTCAGTTGGCCACCGGCCGTGACCTCGCGGATCACGGTGCGCGAGTTGCAGCACACCAGCGGGGTGAAGGTATCGGCGAAGACGATCTGGCCCTGGGCATCCAAGGCCAATCCAGCGGGGTAGATCACGGAAGGCAGCGCGGGACCGTCCGGCGACGACACGTAGCCGAAGTCGGGCGGTTGGCCGCCGCCGGCGACGGTGGTGGTGCTGCCATCGGGATTGAGCCGGACAATGGCGCCGCCGAACCGGGCGTTGGCGACGAAGTAGAGGTTGCCCGCGGCATCGGCGGTCATATGCCGGCCGGGGAGCGTGGCGGAGGTCTGTCCGGTGGTCGTTTTCCGGTAGATCGTGGAGACCGTTGCATCGGGGGCGATCCGTACGATGGCGGCGTAATTTAGACCGTTGTTCATGCCGGTGTACAGGTTGCCTGCGGCGTCGATGGCCGCCAGACCGGAGTAGCAGCAATCCGGCAGCACGGCGAAGGTCTGCAGTTGGCCGATGGGGGTAATGCGGCGAACGAAGCTTTGCGAAGCCGTGGTGAACTGCCCGGTGGTGTCGAGGAAATAGATGTCTCCGGCCGCATCGACCTGGATATCGCCCGCGATGGAAGGGAGCGATCGTTGAGCCGCCGGGCCGGTGGCATCCATGACGGTGAAGAAGGGAATGCCATCGCCGGCCACGGTAGTGACGACGCCCAGGGAATCGATGCGCCGGATGCGGGAGTTGCCGGTGTCCAGGAAGTAGAGGTTGCCGGCGGCGTCGTAGTGCGGCGGGGAGGGTTGGTTGAGGAGGGCGGTGGCCGCGGGCCCACCATCGCCGGAGAATCCTGGTACGCCGGTGCCTGCGATGGTTTCGAGGGCGCCATCGGCGCGCACGCGGCGGATGACGTGATTGGCGGTATCGGAGAAGACGACCGTGCCTCCGGGGCCCCAGGCCAGGCCGGCGACGCTATCGAGCCAGACGTTCTGCGCCGGCACGCCGGAGCGTACCGCGCCTCCGGCGAAGGTGTTGACGAGGATCTGCGCGGAAAGGGGCGGAGAGAGGGCTGCGAAGAAAGCCGAAGAGGCAACGATGCCAAAAGCCACGAGGGCTGTGTCGGATCGCCCCTTCGGAGGGGGAGTAGAAGCTGCCAAGTGCCTGAAGGCTATCATATGAGGCTATGGTGCGTGACAGTGAGGGGCACGCGCGCGGCCATGGTGCAGGTGGCGAGCCTGGTGCGGCGGTACTGTGGCTACTGTGGCTTCGGACGTAGCGACTGGAGGGGCGGAGCGGGGTATGATTTTGGCCGCGGATGGAGGCGGATGCACGCGGCTGGGGACGATTTTATTGGCGGAGGGATTTGGCGGCGGTTTGGCGGGTATCGTGGGGAGTTTCTTCGCGGAAGGCATCGAGGGCGGCGGCGAGGTCGGCGAGGCCGCAGAGGGCGTGTTCGAGTTCGATACCGGCGTGCCAGGCATCGGCTTCGGGGCGGCAGTAGATGACCTCACCGAGGAGGATGGCGTCGTCGAGGGCGATGCGGAGTGCGGTGCCGGTGGGGAGGGGTTGGGGGACGACGAGGCCGAGGCCGCGGCCGGAGGCGTTGCGGATGATGGCGCGGAGGTGGATGTCGGGGGTTCCGAAGAGGGTGACATCGACCGGCCGGTCGATTGGTAAGCGGGGCTCGCGCCGCTGGTTCATGATCTACTTATCGGCTGAAACCGGTCAATCTGTAGGGCAGGTTCAGCCGAATCGGGTAAAAACCAGCAGCACCGCGGCGACGGTGAGCAACAGGAGCACGGCGAGGATGGCTTTGCGGCGGGCGGGGGTGAGCCATGCCAGCCATCCGGGGCCGTCCTCGTCGCCGCCCATGGCACGCAGCAGGCGGCGATGGGCGGTGCCGGGGAGATTGCGCATGGCGCGGGCGATCTCGCGGCGTCCGCGGCGGTCGGCGATCAGGATGGTGGCGGAATTGGCGCCGTTGGTGGACTTGAGGAGGCGGGTGCGCAAGGGCGGCGGCACCTCATCCATACTGCGGTAGACCTGCTCCTTGCCGCCGGAGGAGATGAGGACGGAGGAAGTCTGGAAGGTGCCGCCGGCGCGGGGATTCGCCTCGCCGCAGCGGGGACACCTGGCGCGCGAGTTGTGGAATTCGGTGCGGCAGCGAGGGCACTTCATCCGGCCACGACCTTGGGCGCTTTGACCTTATCCTTATCGGCCTGATCCTCGGCGGAGAGGTGCCGGGAGACGGCTTCGATGAATCCCAACGCCGCCTTGGAAAGCGCCTTGTCCTTACGATACACCAGGCCCAGCCGCCGCATCATGGGTTCGGGAGCGAGGGGGACGGTCTGGAGTTTGCCGGCTTCGACCTCCTCGCGGCAATTGGAGAGGGCGACGAAACTGACGCCGAGACCGGCGATCACGAAGTGCTTCATCATCTCGGAGGAATCGAGTTCCATGGAGATACGCACATCGTCTTCGACCGGTTCGAGCCATTCGTTGAGGCGGGTGCGGGTCTTGCCGTACTTGGGGAGGATGAGGAAGCTTTCGAGGATATCCTGCGGCTGGACGCTGGGCCGCTGAGCGAGGGGATGGCCGAGCGGGACGATGAGCCGGATTTCGTCGCGGTGGACGCTGACCATCTGGAGGCGTTTTTCCTCGACGGGGAGCTGGGTGAGGCCGAAATCGGCGGAGTTTTCCATGACGGCTTCGACGACGCGGGCGCCGTAGCTGCGCAGGACCTGCAACTGGACGGCGGGGAAGAGCCGGCGGTACTCGCCGAACACCTTGGGGAGGACGTAGATGCAGGTGGCTTCGTTGGCGGCGATGACGAGTTCGCCGCGCGGGTTGGCTTCGAGTTCGGCGATGGCGTCCTGGACGCGGCGGCGGAGGTCGAGGATCTGGCCGGCGTACTCGGCGAAGATGCGGCCGGCGGTGGTGAGAGAAATTTTGCTGCCGAAGCGTTCGAAGAGGTCGGCGCGGAGTTCCTGTTCGAGCTGGCGCACCTGCGCGCTGATCGCCGGCTGTGTGCGATAGCACGTTTGGGCGGCCTTCGAGAAACTCTTCAGCCGCACGATCTCCAGAAAGGTGTGGAGCTGGTCAAAATCCATATACTGCCGGACGGCACGCCGAGGCGGCCCGATATAAATTCCGTATGGCCGGGATAGGAATTTTCCATTTCCCGCCGTCCGCCGCCTTGAGCCATCATTGTATCAAAGGGTCCGCAGGGCGGGTTCTCTGCTACTATCGTCCGGGTGGGGCGCCTCCTTTTTGTGTTCCCGGTCTTCTCCGTGATGGTCGCCGGGCAGACCGGGGAAAACGTTCTGCTGGTGGTGAACCGCAACAGCGAAGCCTCGCGGCAGATCGGGGATTACTACCGTCCGCGGCGGTCGGTTCCGTTACGCAACGTGTGCACGCTGAGCACGACGACGCAGGAAGAGATCGACTGGAAGACTTTCGTGAGCGGGATCGAGCAACCGGTCGCGGCGTGCCTGAAGAATGCGCAACTGACGGAGAAAGTCCTCTACATTGTGACGACGCTCGGGGTACCGCTGAAGGTGGATGGCGGCGGGTCGGGCACGATGAGCGAGCACGCTTCGGTGGATAGCGAACTGGCGCTGCTCTACTCGAAGTTGAAGGGGGCGAGGTTCGAGCGGACGGGCTGGGTGCCGAACCCGATGTTTATGCGGCGGGACGCGCCGTTCCGGCATCCGGCGGCGCCGATTTACGCGGTGACGCGGCTGGCGGCGTACGATGTGAACGACGTGAAGGGAATGATCGACCGCTCGCTGGCGGCGCGGAACCGGGGGAAGTTCGTGATCGACCTGGAGTCGCCCAAGGACGAGGGGGGAGACGGGTGGCTGCGGACGGCGGCGCTGCTGCTGCCGGCGGGGCGCGTGACGCTCGAAGAGAGCGCGCGGGTGCTGTACAACCAGCGCGAGGTGATCGGGTACGCCTCGTGGGGCAGCAACGATTCGAACCGCAAGCAGCGGTGGCTGCACTTCGAGTGGCTGCCGGGCGCGATCGCGGCGGAGTTCGTCTCGACGAACGCGCGCACGTTCCAGCGTCCGCCGGACGACTGGAACTACACCACCTGGCAGGATAAGGCTCACTTCTTCGCGGGCACGCCGCAGGGACTGATCGGCGACTTCCTGCACGAGGGCGCGACGGGCGCCAGCGGAAACGCCTACGAACCCTATCTGGGGGGATGCGCGCGTCCCGATTACCTGCTGCCGGCGTATTACGGAGGGCGGAACCTGGGGGACAGTTTCTACCTTTCGCTGCCGTTTTTAAGCTGGCAGGGAGTGGTGGCAGGGGACCCGCTCTGCCGGTTGCAGTAGGGGGTTACAGTCCCGCCTGTTTGAGCAACTGGCGGAACTGGGCTTCGGTGCGCATATCGATGG
>JBBIQR010000047.1:0-10167 GCA_037442245.1 Candidatus Solibacter sp.
CGCGTCGTGGACGGCCGTGCCCGGCAAACTCGCCGGCAACCGGGGGCTCGACGCCGGTAGCGCGCTGGTAATCGGCGGCGCGGGGAAGGTGCGTAGTCTGCCGCGCGACCCGCGCCGGCGGGAGTACTACAACGCCATTCTCGGCGGCGTTGCGCCGTTCGCGCACGACCCTCCCAGGCCGCTGGTGCTGCGCAAGGGCGCCTACACCGTTCGTGCGGGCGGAGGCGCCGATATCGGGCCCTTTCAGGCACGCGTCGAAGTGCCCGGCGAACTGCTGTGGCGCAACCGGGCGGCGATCGCCGAGGTCGACCGCGCCGCCGGCGTGACGCTCGAGTGGAAGCCCGCGCGCCGCGACGACGCGGTGCTGATCGTGGCCGCGAACGCCGAGCGCTTCAGCGGGGATTCGGCCATGTGCCTGTGTCTGGCGCCCGCCGGGGACGGCCGTTTCACCATCCCGCCGGACGCGCTGGCGAATCTCCCTCCGACCGCGCCGGACAGCGACATCTCCGCCAGTTTCCTGCTGCTTACCGAGATTCCCGTAGCCGCGCCGGACCGCATCGCCGCGCGCGGCCTCGACGATGCATTCGCGGCGTTCGTCTCCGCCACCGCCCGCATCGTCAAATACCGCTGAGCGGCGGGACGCGGGGCTATAATTGGAGGCGAATCCACGCCTCGGAGACACTTTGGCGCCCAACCGGCCTCACATGATACCCGGCGGTTCCGCCGTGCTTGTGCGCTGCGCCCTGTTGGGCCTGATCTGCGCGGTGGTGCTGTGCGGGCAGCCGCGGCAGAGCAGCAAGGACCAGATCGAGCGCATGATCGACGAACTGCGCGCCGCGGTGCGCGGCGAGGATTGGAGCCTGGCCTCACGGATCGCCATCCGCATCAACACGGCGCTGCTCGAGCGCAACCGTCCGCAAGCCAACCCGATGCTCGAGTTCCAGCACCTGGAGACGATCGCGGGGACGGAGCCGATCCAGCGCAATCCGTACCTGGCGCGGCTGGCCAAGGCGGCGTTCGACGCCGGCGAGTACGGGCGCGCCGCCGGGTACGCGCGCGAGGCCATCGCGGCATCGCAGAAGGGCGTGTTCTGGTGGACGGGAGACGCCGTGCATCAGGGCAACATCGTGCTCGGGCGGCTGGCGCTGGCGCGGGGCGACGTGGATGGCGCCAGGCGGTACCTGCTGGCGGCGGGGCGGACGCCGGGCAGTTCGAGCCTGAACAGCACCGGTCCGAATATGGTGCTGGCGCGGGACCTGCTGGACAAGGGCGAAACGGAAACGGTGCTTCAATACTTGCGGGAGTGCGGTGCGTTCTGGCAGGGGAATCGCGGCAAACTGGCCGAGTGGAACGCGCTGATCCGGGCCGGGATCAAGCCCGATTTCGGCGCAAACCTGCAATATTAGGGCGGCGGGGCGGGTTCGGCCTGAACTTGCCATACTGGAACTTCACCTGTGATCGACATTTCCCTGATTCTGCCCGCGTATAACGAGGCGCGAGCGATCGCCGCGACGATCGGCGAAGCGGTACGGTATTTCGAAAGCCGCGGGCTGCGCTACGAGATCATCGTGGCCGCCGACGGCGCCGATGGCACGCGCGAGATCGTGCGCGGGATGGCGCGCAGCAATCCGGCGCTTTCGGCTCTCGGCAGCGAGGCGCGGCGCGGCAAGGGCCTCGGAATCCGCAACGCCGTGGCGCAGGCCGCTGGACGGATCATCGGCTACGCGGACGCCGATAACAAGGTGCCGATCGAGGAGTTCGACCGGTTCCGGCCTGTGCTCGATGCCGGAATCGAAGTGGCGATCGGCACGCGAAGAGGCGGGGCGGAGATCGAGCGGGCGCAGCCGCTGTACCGGCGGATGGGGTCCCGCGGCTTTCTGTATTTCATGCAGACGGTGGTGGGGTTGCCGGGCATCAACGATACCCAATGCGGGTTCAAATTCTTCCAGGGCGAGTGCGCCAGGGAGTTGTTCCGCCGGCAGAAGGTGGACGCCTACATGTTCGATGTCGAGATCCTGGCGATCGCGCGGCGGCTGGGGTACCGCATCCAGCAGGTGCCGGTACGCTGGCGCGACGACGCGGACAGCCGGCTCAACCTGGTATCGGGGAATCTGAAGAACGTGCGCGACATTCTTAAAATCGGGTTGCAGCATCGCTTCGGCGGGAGGTTGAAATGAAGGCGTTCGTCACCGGCGCGGCCGGGTTCATCGGGAGCACGCTGGTGGACCGGTTGCTGGCCGCGGGGCACGAGGTCGCCGGCTTCGATAACTTCTCGACCGGCTTCCGCGAGTTTCTCGCCGGCGCGCGGGATCATGCGCGCTTCCGGCTCGTGGAGGGCGACCTGCTCGATCTCGACGCGGTGAAGCGCGCGATGGACGGCGCGGAAATCGTGTTCCACCTGGCCGCGAACGCCGACGTCCGGTTCGGACCCGAGCATCCGCGGCGCGACCTGGAGCAGAACGCCATCGCGACATGGAACGTGCTGGAGGCGATGCGCGCGGGTTCGGCGCGGCGCATCGCGTTCTCCTCGACGGGCAGCGTCTACGGCGAACCCGAGATATTTCCGACGCCGGAAGGCGCGCCGTTTCCCGTGCAGACCTCGCTGTACGGCGCCTCGAAGGTCGCGGCGGAAGGGATGATCGCGGCGTACGCGGCCGCGTTCGGGTTTCAGGCGTACGTGTTCCGCTTCGTATCGATCCTGGGGGAGAGGTACACGCACGGGCACGTCTTCGATTTCTACCGGCAGTTGCTGGCGCACCCCGAGCGGCTTGACGTGCTGGGGAACGGGAGGCAGCGCAAGAGCTATCTGTACGTGCAGGACTGCGTCTCGGCGATTCTGGCGGCGATCGGGCGCGCTTCGGCGCCGGTGAACGTATTCAACCTGGGTACGGACGAATACTGCGAGGTCAACGATTCGATCCGCTGGATCACGCGGGCGCTGGGGCTGGCGCCGCAGTTGCGCTACTCGGGCGGCGAGCGGGGATGGGTGGGGGACAGCCCGTTCATCTTTCTGGATTGCGCGCGCATCCGTTCGCTGGGGTGGACCCCGGAACTATCGATCGAACAGGGAATCGTGAGGACCCTCGAGTTTCTGCGCGCGAACCCATGGGTACTGGAGAAACGCTAAGTGAAACCCCTCAAGAAAGAAGTGGCGTTCGCCACGCCGTGGTTCGAGGTCGTCGGAAAGACGATGAAGGAAGGCGAGGCGCCCTATTACTCGCTGCGGCTGCCGGATTACTCGGTGGCGATCGCACTTACTGAAGAAGAGAAAGTGCTTGTGGTACGGCAATACCGTCCGGCTCTGGAGCGTTACACGCTGGAGCTGCCGAGCGGATTAGTGGACGCGGGGGAGAGTCCGGACGGAACGGCGAAACGCGAGTTATTGGAAGAGACCGGCTACCAGGCAGGCGAAGTCGAGTTGCTGGGGAAGATGGACCCGGACAATGGACGGTTGAGCAACACCATCTGGGGATGCCTGGCGCGGGGCGTGCGCAAGGTGGAAGGGTACGTTCCCGAGGAGGGCATCGAGGTGCTCGAGTGGAGCCTGGACGAATTGTACCGGGCGACCGGGGAGGGGCGGTTCGAGCACGCCCTGCACGTAGCGTTCGTATTCCTGGCGGTGCTGCAAGGGAAACTGCCGCCGGCGCCTCCGCCCCTCCACGCGCCGTCTAAAACGTAAATCCGACGAGAAACTCGCCCTGGTTCTGGTTGCTGCTGAGCAACCCGCTGGGGTCGAAGAAGTGCCGCGCTCCCCACCGGGTGTACCGAATCTCCGGAGTGATGTGGACCACGAGCACTTTAAAGTCGAGACCGGCGCCCATCACGAAACCGCGCACCGTGCTATTACTCAACTCGGCGGGGTTGGAGGTCGAGGTAGTGTGAGTCACGTTGGCGATGGTGGCGGTCACATCCTGGGTGAGGCCCGCGATACGGTCCCAACTTACACCAGCTTCGACATAAGGATGAATCAGCGGAGCTACTTTAAACTTATATTTGGCCACCAGGGGAAACTCCCACGCACCGGTCGTGGTGGCGGCGTTCAGGATGCCGGCAGGCCCGTTGTTGAACGTGTTGTATCCGAAGTGGCGGTAGAGGGCGTCCAGTTCAATGCCGAAGCCGAAAGGAAGACGGAGTTCGACGGACGGTCCCAGAATATAGCGGTTCGTAGTGGCGAAGTAGCGCAGGTTCTGGTTCTGAGTGGCGCTCAGGAAGTCGTTCATGGGGAGGCCGGCCTTGATGCCGAAGCCGACGGGTTGCGCCGCCGCAAGGGAGGCGCCGAGCAGGAACAGGCAAAGTGGTCTCATCGCGTCTATATCCCAGCAATTACACCCGCAGTGTGAAGGATTCACCCAAATAAACCCGGCGCACCTCGGGGTCGCGCGCCAGCGCCTCGGGGCTGCCGGCGCGAAAGATGCGGCCGTTATTGATGATGTAGGCCCGGTCGGTGACGGCCAGGGTCTCGCTGACGTTGTGGTCGGTGACCAGAATTCCGATGCCGGTGCGCTTGAGGTCGAAGATGATGCGCTGGAGTTCGAGGACCTGGATGGGGTCGATGCCGCTGAAGGGCTCGTCGAGCAGGAGGAAACTCGGATTGATGACCAGCGAGCGGGCGATTTCGACGCGCCGCCGCTCGCCGCCGCTGAGCATGTAGCCGCGGCTGTTGCGGACCTTCTCGAGGCCCAGTTGATCCAGCAGCCGCTCCATGGTTTCGCGCCGCTCCCGGGCGCGCATGCGGCGGGTCTCGAGGATGGCCATGAGGTTCTCTTCCACCGTGAGTTTGCGGAAGACGCTGGCTTCCTGGGGCAGATAGCTGATGCCGCGCAGCGCGCGCTGGTACATGGGCAGGTTGGTGATGTCCTGGTCGTCCACCAGGACGCTGCCGGAATCGGGGCTGATGAGCCCGACGATCATGTAGAAGGACGTGGTTTTTCCCGCGCCGTTGGGGCCGAGGAGGCCGACGACTTCGCCCTGCTGCACGAAGACCGTCACATCGTCCACCACGCGGCGTCCGCGATACGTTTTGGAGATCTGCCGCGTCTCGAGTTTACTCATTTCTTTTTCTTGCGGATGATGCGAGTATCGACCGGCTTGGCCGGGACCCCAGTTACCAGCAGCCTAGCATCGTTGGCCCACCAGGTCAATTCGGTGCCTTCGGTGGTGTTGGGACGCGGCGCGCCGAAGATCTGCTCCACCATTTTCACCCACGGCCCGCGCAGGATCACCTTCTGTTCGTTGGGGTAGTACTCGGCGTGCTCGCCGGTTCCGGTGCGGGTGCGGTCCTTGGAGCGCGCGAAGATTTCCACCGCCCCTTCGGCGAAGGCTTTGTCGAGGCTGGACTGGGACCCGGACTCGGAAAGATACGCTTTGACCTCCTTGGACTTCACCTGGAGGTCGGGGCGTGTGAGGAGGACGCCGCCGGTGTAGTGGGCGAGGCGGTCGGGGTCGGTGTAGACCATGTGGGCGGCGTGGGTCTCGGTGAGGACGGGCGGGGCGGCGGGCTTCTTGGGGGCTTTCGGGTCGTCCTTGGGGGTCTCCCAGAGATCGGTGACCACGTCGCGGTCGGCGATTACGGAACGCTTTTCGCGATCCACGTCGATGGTGGCTGCCTGAATGCGATTGGCGCCCTGCCACATGGCGGCGCCGCCCTGGTAGCGGATGGAGCGGTTGTGATTGCGCGAATCCATTTTGTGCGCCGTCGCCTGGATAGGGTCGTCGCCGGAGAGGATGGCGGAGTTCTGTTTCTGGTCCTTGTCGGGGAGGCGCGTGGAGGCGACGTTGCCTTCCGCGGTGAAATCGCCGGTGCGCTGATCGAGCCGGATGCGGTCCGCGATGGTGGCGCCGGTAGAATCGCTCATCCGGGCGGCGGTGTCCAGCAGAATCACGTTCTGGTCGCTATCCATGGTGGCGTTGGCGGCGGCGGCCTTGCGGTCGCTTTCGGCGTAGGTGAAATCGCCCGCCTGCCGGATGGTGCTGACCCGGTTGGTGTGCGGATCGAAGCGCGCTTCGATGGTGCGGGACGTGGTGACGCTGACCGCGCGGTTGCGGCGCTTCTCCTCGGCGGTGGGGTCGGTGGTGGTGCGGACGTCGTTCGCGTGGAAATTGTCGATGCGGTTCTGCGGGCCGTAGGCGATCACGAAATCCTTGCCCGCAAGCGTGCGGTGGTGCTGCACCGGGAGGTTGGGGATAAATTCGAGGACGCCGGGCGATTTGGTCACGAGGCTTTCGATCTCGCGGCCGTCGGGGCGCATTTTCATCTCGAGGGAATCGCTGCGCAACACGTGGGTCTCGCTGAGTTGACGCCCCGCAGCGGGCAGAGGTTTCGAAGTGACGACGGCGTCGCCGTTGGCCTGAATCTGGCGCAGCAGCGATTCGTGGCCCTCGGGCTCCAGGGCGAGTTCCACGTGCCCGGCTTTGACGTTGGTCTCGGCCGAGGCGCTGGTGGACGTGAGATCGGCATTGCGGTTTCCGGTGACCTTCCGGGCGACGCCATCGTCGTCGAAATCGACTTCGAGCTCGTCGGCGGCGTAGCGCAGCACTCGTCCCGGGGTTTCCTCGCTGCCGTGGGCCTGAACGGCGGTGAGTTTGCGGATTTGCTGGTCCTCCAGGCTGACCACCGCGTCGTTGCCTTCGATGACGGTGTTGCCGCGGGTGACCTTGCCGGAGGGTTTGAGCCAGATCTCGCTGTTGGTCTCGTGGTAGCTCAGGCCGGTGGCCTCGATGAGGGCCGGTGGCGCGCCGGGTCTGGTGGGTTTCCAGTGGATGACGACGTCGCGCTTCATCTCCAGGGTGTGGGCGTTGGGATCGTAGCTGGCGCCGGTGGCCGCGCCTTCGCCACGATCGAAGGAGAAGGTCGAAGGCTGGTCCGTATCGGCGCGTCCGGAAGTGCTGTCGAAGGTGACGCCGCTGGTTTTGATGACGGTCAACTGCTTCTGGGGCTGGCCCTCGACCGGGACCCCGATGGTGATTTCGGTGGCGCCCTGCGAGTAGAGGCTGCGGTCGTTGGCGTTGTAGGTGGCGGCGGCGCTCTTGACCAGGTTGTAGGTGGAGTCGTCCTTCGAATAGAGCATCATGGTGACGCCCTCGAGTTCCACGTGGGAATCGGCCGCGATCTGGCGGAATTCCCTGGCGGCGATGTCGTAGAGGGTGCGGCCGGTGGCGTGGTCGGTTTCGCGGATATGCCAGTCCTGGCTCTTGGCGTTGATCTCGCTTTCGAGGGGAGGCGGAGCCGGAGGCCGCTCGGATTCGAGGATTTTTCGTTGCGTCCGGTACCTGTAGCCGATTCCGCCGAGGATGGCGGCAATCGCCACAAGCAGGAGCCACCGCGTGCCGCGCATGGGGATTTACTCCAATATACCGCGCTATCCTGAGATCGTTGATGAAGATCCGGATCCTCGCCACCGGCGGCACCTTCGATAAGGAGTACAACGAGCTGACCGGAGAACTCTTCTTCCAGGACACGCACATCGGGGACATGCTCCGGCTGGGGCGCAGTTACCTGGAGGTGACGGTGGAAACCCTGATGATGATCGATAGCCTGCAGATGACCGGCGCCGGCCGCGAGCGCATTCTGGCGCGGTGCCGCGAGGTGCCCGAGGAGCGGATCGTGATCACGCACGGGACCGACACGATGGAGCACACGGCGGCGGTACTGGGGCAGGAGTTGCGGGGAAAGGTCGTCGTCCTGACCGGCGCCATGGTGCCCTACAAGTTCGGCAGTTCGGACGGGATGTTCAACCTCGGGACGGCGCTGGCGTTCGTACAGACGCTGGCGGAGGGGGTGTACGTGGCGATGAACGGGCGATACTTCCGGTGGGACTCGGTGCGCAAGAACCGGAAGAAGGGCGTGTTCGAGTCCGTGCCGCGCTAAAAAGACACGGTGGCGCGTTTTTGCCGGGCAGGTGTGTCGTTTTGGCGCGGGTGTGCGTGCTACCGGCCGATGGCGGGCGGTGTCTCAACCATCGCAAGCAGCAGGCAAACCACGACTAAGACGATCAATCCGGTGGCGACGATCATGCGAGTTCCCTCATCCTGCACATATCGGCAGCAATTGGTGTTCCATTAGCAGCGAACGTTTCAGCCCGCCGATCGCCTGATGTAGAATCGAATACCGGGTTCAGGCATCTATAACAACCAGATCAGAGATGGAAGGGATGGATATGTCTTTACGAATCAACGATATTGCGCCGGATTTCACGGCCAACACCACCCAGGGCGTGATTCGGTTCCACCAGTGGATCGGGGATGGGTACGCGATTCTGTTTTCGCACCCCAAGGACTTCACCCCGGTGTGTACCACGGAACTCGGGTATATGGCGGGATTGGAACACGAGTTCGCCAAACGGAACACGAAGATCCTCGGCCTGAGCGTGGACCCGGTGAGCCGCCACGGTGATTGGGCCAAGGACATCGAGGAGACCCAGGGCCACAAGGTGAACTACCCGATGATCGGCGATCCCGATTTGGAGGTCGCCAAACTGTACAACATGCTGCCGGCGGAGGCGGGCGCCACGTCGGAAGGGCGCACCGCGGCGGACAACGCGACCGTGCGGACGGTGTTCCTCATCGGGCCCGACAAGCGGATCAAGCTCATGCTCGCCTATCCGATGAGTACCGGGCGAAACTTCGACGAGATTCTGCGGGCCCTGGATTCGATCCAGCTCACGGCGCAGCACAAGGTGGCGACGCCGGTGAACTGGAAGCCGGGCGGCGACTGCATCATCTCGCCCTCAATGGGTGAGGAAGAGGCGCGCGAGAAATTCCCCGGCGGCTGGAAGACATTGAAACCGTACCTGCGGATTATCCCGCAGCCCAAGTAGGGCAGGCCGGCCGGGAGCGCAGGCGCTACCGGGGTTTGGTGGCGCGGATAAAAGCGCTCAGGAACTTGCCGTCGACCTGCGGGGCGATGGCGTCTACATCGATGCCCTGGCCCGAAAGGAATTCGCGCGCGTCGTCGATGCGGTAGACGCGGGTGGGTTCGAGCGAGATGTTCTCGAAGCCGGCGGCGGCGAGTTTGGCGGCGTACTCGTTTTCTTCGAGGGCGCCGGCGATGCAGCCGACCCACAGCATCACGCTCCGGCGGATCTCTTCCGGCATATCCCCGCGGGTGACCACGTCGGAGACGGCGAGGCGCCCGCCGGGCTTGAGGACGCGATAGGCTTCGGCAAGCACGCGGTCCTTATCCGCCGAGAGATTGATCACGCAGTTGGAGATGATCACGTCCACCGAATCGCCGGGGAGCGGGATGGCTTCGATCTGACCCTTGAGGAACTCGACGTTCCCGACGCCGGCCTTGCGCTTGTTTTCGTTGGCCAGCGCGAGCATTTCGTCGGTCATATCGAGGCCATAGGCTTTGCCGCCGGGCGACACGCGGCGCGCGGACAGCAGCACGTCGATGCCGCCGCCGGAGCCGAGGTCGAGCACCGTCTGACCAGGGGAGAGTTCGGCGAGGGCGGTCGGGTTGCCGCACCCGAGCGAGGCGCGAACGGCGTCCTCGGGAATCTGGGATTTCTGGTCCGCGGCGTAGAGGTTGCCGGTGATCGGGTCGCAGCAGGCGTCGCCGACCGCCGGGACCGAACCGCAACAGGTGTTGGCCTTGCCCTGCATCACCCGCAAAGCGGCCTGACCGTATTTTTCCTTCACTGTATCGGTAATACTCATAGGACTCCTACTTGCGTACTTGTACGATTTGTTCCGGTGGAATGGCCCTGGTGCGCGTGCAGCATTCGGCATAGAGAAACGTCAGCAGTTGCTGCAACGCTTCGGTGTTGGCCAGGTAGCGGAGAAAGGTCCCTTCACGGCGGACGGTGACCAGGTCCTCGCTTTTGAGTTTGTCGAGATGGTGGGAGAGCGTGGAGTTGGGAATGCCCAGTTCCTCCTGGATGTCGCCCACTGTGATCCCCTCGGGATGCGCGGCAAGCAGCAGGCGGACGATGCGCAGGCGCGGCTCGGCGCCGATGGCGGCGAACATATCCGCGTAGCGCGCGACGTCTTCCGGCTGCGACTTTCTTGCGCTCATGATTTGATAATACCGGAAATACAGAAATAGTCAAGTCCCCCGGCGGCCCGCGCGCACAGCCTGCTCGACCCGTTCCCGCTCGTGCGCGTGTAGTGACTCGTCAGACTCGTCGCCACGGGCAATGAGGTGGTCGCGTTCAACGTGGTCGCCAC
>JBBIQR010000047.1:10177-16446 GCA_037442245.1 Candidatus Solibacter sp.
GCGATTCTCCTGGCGGGAAAAGGCTGCCGGCCACGGCAACCAGCGATGCGGACACGCCCGTGCTCGTGGTCTTGGATTGCGCCCAGGCGAGTTCGGCGGGCGGAAACGCCGCCGACGCGCGCCCGGCCTCCACCTGGCAAGTGAGTTCGTTCACCGCCGCGGTGTAACCGAAAATGTTGCCGCCGTAGCTGAACTGCGACCCGGTGGCGATCACGATGCGGTCGGCGGCGCCGGGCGAGGCGGCGCTCCACCACAACCGGGGGCCGTCCACCGTCAAACCTCCGATATCGCTTGCCGCACGGGGAGAGGGCAGGACTCCGGTGGCGTGGAAGGCCGTGGCCGCGGACCCGAGCGAACCGGCGAACTCGAACGGAGAAGCACACGCCCCGCCCTGCAGCACACCGCCGGTCACGGTGACGGCGGAGAGGCAACTCCCGGTCATCCAGCCGGAAATCCGGCGCACTCCGTAGATACCGGCTTCGAGCAGTGGTCCGGGCATGTGGAGCCGCAACGTGTAGGCCCGATGCGCGCATACGCCGGCGGGGTCGGCCAGCGGCAGCAGGGTGGCGTTGGCGAGCAGGCTCAGCGAGGCGGCGTCGTACTCGGCCATCCACGCCTCCGTCTGCTGCGTCACGGCGCCGGTGGAGGCGTCCGTCGCCGTGGTGACGCTGAGCACCGCGCCGCGCACCACGCCGCCCGCATCGAGCGAGGCCAGCGAGGCGACGGGCAAGCCGAATTCGCTGGCGCACGGCTCGCCTTGCGCGGATACCGCGAGGGTGACGACGCTGCTGGCCGCGGCGCCGGTACGCACCACCAGGGGAACAAAGCAGCGCAGGGGCACGTTCTCGGGCAGCCGGAAATTAATCTGGTCCACGCCGGGAAGTCCGGGCGCGCGTCCGGCGTAAAACGGCGCGACCGGGATGCCGGCCACGAGCACGGACACGTCGTCGCGCAGACTGCCGGCTGCCGGGGCATCGTCGTCTGTGCCGGAGGAGAGCGCACCCAGACCGGTGCCCCACAGGATCATGGGCTGACCCGGCGCCGCGGGCGCGGACAACCGGTTCAGCGACGGCCGCCCCGCCTCGTCCGCCTGCTGGATGGCCGCCGGTCCGGCGCCGGCGGAGTTCATCGCGAATGCCGAGAAGCGCGCCGCAATAACCTCGATCGAAGCCGCCTCGCTTTCCACCGTTCCCGAGGCCACGGTCGCATAGCGCGTGCCGGCGGGGATGCCCGAGGGCAGGATGGCGTTGATCTGGGCCGGCGAAACGTAGAGCAGCGGCGCTTCACCGAGCAGGATCGAAGGCGGATCGTCCGCCCAGATGCGGACGCGCACGCCGCCGAGGATCGTGGGCAGGGGCAGTCCCGCGGGTTGTGCCGGGAAGCGGGCGAGGCTCGTGCCGTAGACGGAGAAGATGGACCCCCGCGGGACACCCTGCCACCACTCTCCCGGTCCGGCAGCGCCCGCGATCAAACTGATTGCGGGCGTTTCCGGCGCCTGCGCGAAGCAACCCGCCGCCACCAGGCAGAAAAGGCAGGAACCGCACCGGTACCGCATGGCGCCCCCTGCCATTACTACATCCCCGCCCTGGTGAGCGAGTCAAGCGGGTGGCGCTATCGCGACTTCAACTGTTCGGGCAGAACCGCGTAGCCTTCGGGCGGTGGATACAGGGCGATGAGCAGTTCGAGGCGGCGGCGCAGGTAGCGGCTGGCCATCTGGCGGGGACCGGTTTCGACGTCGATATCGCAGCACGTGCCGTGGAGGTAGAGCGTGAGGGTGTCCTCGAACGCCTGCCGTGCGTACTCGCGGAACAGCTTGGTTTCCTTGCGAACGTTCTTCTGGCGGCGCAGTAGGGCCTGTTTGAGATGCCAGCTTTTTTCGTCGACCTCGCCGTTGACTTCGGCGCTCAACTCTTCGCGCAAGGTACGGAAGAAGCGCTCCTGGACCTCTTCGGGCCAGGTATCGGCCACGATTCCGGCCAGCGCGGCGTAAAAGCGGTAGTGGAAATCGGCGACTTCAATTTCCTTGATGCCGAGGGCGAGGATGGAGAGGCCGCCGTCTTCGATGCGCGAGCAGGCGATCTGCCGGGCTTCGCTGGGGCGGTCGAAGGTGATCCAGTCGCCTTTGCCGTTGCCCTTTTCGAGGTAGGGCGCGAGGATGATGCCGATGCGCGGCAGCGCCGCGAGGATGGCGGGCGAAATCGCCGAAATCGGCTCATTGAGGTACTGGCGCAAATCCTCGTCCGCCACCGGGATCGCGCAAAAGTAGGAGAACCGGCTGGAAAGCGGCACGAACTCGCCGCGGCACCGTCCCGCAAGCTCCTGCACCGTCGATTTGGACTGCTCAGCTTCTGTGGCCATTCCCGAGGAACGATTGTAGCAAGCACGCTAAACTGAAGGAGAATGCGCAGGATCCTGGTCTCCGCCGGAGAGGCTTCGGGCGATCTCTACGCCTCCCTGGTGGTGGAGGAATTGCGCCGGATGTACCCGGACGCTTCGTTTTTCGGGTGTACCGGACCGCGGCTGCGCGGGGCGGGCGTGCGCACGGTGGTCGACGCGGCGAGCCTGGCGGTGGTCGGGCTGTTCGAGGTGGTGGCGCACATCCCGCGCATCTGGGGCGAATATCGTAAGCTGCTCGCCGCGGCGCGGGCGGAGCGCCCCGATGTCGCGATTCTGACGGATTCGCCGGATTTTCACCTGCGGGTGGCGCGGCGTCTGCACCGCGCGGGCGTGCCGGTCGTCTACCTGGTGGCGCCGCAGGTGTGGGCCTGGCGCAAGGGACGGTTGCCGGGGATGCGGCTCACGATCCGTCGGCTGCTGTGCATTTTTCCCTTCGAGGAAGAGTTTTTCCGCAAAGCCGGGATCGACGCCACGTTCATCGGACACCCCATGGCCGGGCTCGTCGGGCCTTCGTGCACGCGGGACGAGTTTTTTCGGAAACACAGACTGGACGCGGCGCGTCCTCTAATTGCGGTCCTGCCGGGCAGCCGCCGGGGCGAAGCCGCGCGCCATCTGCCCGCGTTGGTGGAGGCCGTCGGGAGGATCAACCGGGAGCGGGCGGTGAACGCCGTGCTTCCGGCCTCGGTGACCACCGGGGTGGAATTTTTCCGGCAGCGCATCGGGGAATCGCCGGTCAAGATTATCGAAGGAGGAAGCTGGGACGCCATGGCACATTGCGACCTCGCGCTGGCCGCGAGCGGCACGGTAACGGTGGAAGCGGCGCTGCTGAACGCGCCCATGGTGACCTTCTATCGCGTGACCCCGATGACGTACCGGTTGGGCCGGATGCTGGTGGATGTTCCGTTTTACTCGATGGTGAACCTGATTGCCGGGCGGGCGGTGGTTCCGGAGCTGATTCAGGACGCCATGACGGGAGAGAAGATCGCCGGCGAAGCGCTGCGCCTGTTGGGGGATGAAGGGGCGCGCGCGGCCATGCGCGCCGGATTGCGGGAGGTCTCGGCGGCCCTTTCGGGACGCGCCGGGGCGCCCCGCCGCGCGGCGCTGGCCATTCAGGATATTTTGGAAGGAGAAGTCACTCATGCTTCGTAATTCGTTACCTCACGCCGCACCGGTTGCGGCCGCGCTCGCGCTCGCCTGGGGCGCCTTCTCCCTTCACGCCCAGCCGGAGCGGCGGCAGCGCATCAACGCCGATCAGTACATTGTGGAAGCGGAGATTTCGCCGGCGGCGCAGTCGCTGAGCGCCAAAACCACCGTCCACTTCACCCCGGTCGACGACAACGTCACGGCCGCGTCCTTCGAGTTGAACAACGCGCTCAACGTATCCAAGGTGGTGGACGCCGCCGGCAAGCAGATTCCGGCATCGCGCAATCAGCAGGATTTCACCATCCGGCTGAGCTTCGAGCAGCCGCTGCCCAAGGGACAGCCGCAGACCATCACGTTTTTCTACGACGGAAAGCTCTCCGGCAACGAGGATTCGCCGGTCTACGGCATCAAGTTCGCGGCGATCCATCCGGACTACGCATTTCTGCTCTACCCCGCGCGGTGGTTCCCGGTGAGCGGCTATTCGACGGACCGCTTCGCCGCCGAAATGCGGATCACGGTGCCGAACGGCTACACGGTGATCGGCAGCGGCCTGGACAGCAAGGACGCGCAGGGCGACAAGACGCTGTACACGATCAAGTTCGAGCGGCCGAGTTTCCCGGGCAGCATCGCGGTGGTGAAGGGCGATCCGGTGCGCGTGGCCAGCGAAGGCGTCACCACCACCACGTATTTCCGCGGGGCGGAAGCCGGCGTGGCGCAGGCGTACGGAGACGAGACCGGCAAGATGATGACGTACTTCGGCGGGCTGTTCGGACTGCCGCCGTACGCCAACCTGACCATCGTGGAGACCGAGGACGGCGCGCCGAACGGATACGCCGCGCCCGGATTGGTGTTTCTGGCGCCGCGCGGCATCGGCGGACAGGTCAACGCGAGACTGCTCGCCAACCAGACCTCCCGGCAGTGGTGGGAGGAGCTGGTTTCGCCGACCACGCGCAACCAGTTGTGGCTGGAGAACGGGCCGGCTTCCTATAGCGAGATGATCTGGGCGGAGCACGAGCGCGGGCCGGGGGCGCTCGAACAGATGCGCCGCGACGCCTTCGTCGAGGCGCTCACGGTGGATAACGTGCCGGCCATCCAATCCTCGCGGCTCGACGACTACTCGCCCGAACTGTGGGCGCTCACCGGCAGCAAGGGCGCGGCGGTGATGAGCATGCTGCGCTACATAGTAGGCGACGACAAGTTTTACCAGGCGCTCAAAACCTTCACGCAGCACTTCGCGTGGAAGAGCGCCAACACGGACGACTTCCGCAAGGTGGTGCAGGACGCGGCGGGGCAGGACCTGGGCTACTTCTTCATCCAGTGGATCGAAAGCAGCGGCGCGCCGGAATTCAAGCTCGACTACACGATTTTCCGCACGCAGAAAGGGTTCCGTGTGATGGGCAAGGTGAGCCAGGATCTGGACACCTTCCGCATGCCGGTGGACCTGAAGATCGAGACCGAGGGCAACCCCGAGGAGAAGCGCATCGAGGTGGTCGGGACGTCCAGCGAGTTCAGCGTGGATACGTTCGGCAAGCCGCGCAACGTGATCATCGATCCCAACAACCGCGTGCTGCGGCTGAGTCCGGAGGTGCGGGTGGCGGTAGCGATCCGCCGCGGCGAGCAGTTCGCCGAGCTGAGCGAGTTCGGGGAGGCGATCAAGGAGTACCAGAAAGCCCTGGAGACCAATCGCACCAGCTCGCTGGCGAATTACCGGATCGCCGAAGTGAGCTTCCTGCAGAACAACTATCAGCAGGCGGCGAACTCGTTCCGCGAAGCGCTGGCGGGCGATCTCGATCCGAAGTGGACCGAGGTGTGGAGCCACATCAACCTGGGGAAGATCTTCGACATCACCGGGCAGCGGGAGCGCGCGGTGAGCGAGTATAACCTCGCGCTGCGCACGAAGGACGATACGCAGGGAGCGCTGGAAGAGGCGGGCAAGTATCTGAAGACGCCCTACGAGCGGCAGAAGCGGATGGATCAATAACGGTCCGCCGGGCGGCGCGCCTGCCGCCGGTCTCCAGATTAGAAAATGCGGCGGAGATCCGCGAAGGAAGCCAGAGTTTCCAGGCGGCCGGGACCGGGCACGATCTCCTGCTTCTCCAGCACCCAGGTATGGGCGTGCGGGATGAATACCGCGTTCAGACCGGCTTCCAGGGCCGGGTTGATGTCGGACTTCGGGCTGTTGCCGATCATCCAGGTGCGCGCCGGATCCATTCCGCGTCCCGCAACCAGCGCGCGGTAAGCAGCCGCGTCTTTTTCCTTCACGATCGCCGTGTGGGCGAACCATGGGCGCAATCCGGAGCGCTCGATCTTCAGGGTCTGCTCGTCGGGATGCCCCTTGGTGAACAAGGTCAGGTCGTGGCGCGCGGACAGGTATTCGAGCGTCGCGGCGACGCCATCGATCACTTCCATCGGGCACTCCAGGATGCGCGCCGCGAAGCTCATGACGGTGCGCACGTCCTGTTCGCGGACCTCGCGCTCCACCAGGTGCCGGTAGGTCTCGGCCAGGTTGCGTCCGAAGTTGAGCGAGCCGTAGCCGTGGATCTTGGCGTTGACCATCTCGATCTCGTCGAGCACGTCGCGTACCTGCGCGGGCGAGAGCGTGGAGTGCGCCAGAAAATCGACAAACTCCTCGAAGGCGCGCTCGAAGTAGATGTTGTTCTCCCAAAGGGTATCGTCGGCGTCGATGATGAGGAATTGCGGAGTCATGGGAAGGTAGCGGGTTATTTGAG
>JBBIQR010000047.1:16456-22770 GCA_037442245.1 Candidatus Solibacter sp.
CTTTCGTATTCCAATTGGAGGATGGTTTCTGGAAACTGATCGCGATCCCTTACACCTGATTTACGGCGTCAGCCGCTTTGGTGCGCGATCCGGGCCGGGGCGCGAGGTGAAAAGGGATTTCGAAAACGGCGTCGACGTCGACCGGAGTGCCGTTGCGTTGCGCGGGAGTAAACTCCCATTTGGCGAGGGCTTCCATGGCGGTGCGGTCGAGGCGGTTGTCCAGGTGGCGGATCAGGGAAATCTCATCGACGCGGCCGTCCTTGCGGATCACGGCGGCCAGCCGGATGATGCCTTCGACGCGCTCGGCGGCGGCGGCGGCGACATACTTCGGGTCCACTTTTCGCAGCGGCAGCGGGGGGCGCATCTCGACGCGCGGCGATCCGGGGAGTGGTTCGTGCTCGGCGAACCATACCATCCAACTGCCGGAAAAACTGGTGACGTTCGGCATCTGGATGGCGATGGTGTAGACCACCCTTCCGGCCAGCCGCGGATCCGGCGCTTCGGTGACCCGCGGCGCGCCGGGATCGTCCTCGGGCACGACTCTGCCGGCGTGGCCCACGGTGCGCGCGGCGGCGATCAGGTTCGCGGACGAGGTCGGGGAGAAGGGCAAGTTGAGAGCCGGAGCGTCGTCCTTTTTTCCGCCGCGCACGGTCAAGCCGGGGACGCTCAATATCGCGGCGCCGTTGCTCGCGGAACTCGCGCCATCCTTGCGCTCCACGGGTCCGGCGGAGAAGCCCGCCTTGCGGGAGGCGGGCGGCGGCGGCAACTCGCGCGTATCCGCGGGATTCAGCCCGACAATCGCCATGGTGGTTTCCGCGCCGGGCGTGACGCGGGCGCTGACGGGTGGCGCGTCGCGATTCACCGCGGGCGCCGCGCGGTCCACGGGGCGGCCTGGCGGCGGCACGAAATCGCGCGGACGCGGGCGCGCGCCGGTGGGCGTGAAGGGCAGCGCGTTGGCCTCGACCACGGCGGCGCGCGTTCCCGGCGCCTCCGGCAGTTCGATCGCCGCCTGCCTCGCCATCCGTGCTTCGGGCGGCGGGACGAAGGCGCGCGGAGCGGGCTTGGCGCCTTTCACGTCGATGGGCAGGGGCTCGGCGGCGATGCGGCTATCCACGCGCGGCGGCTCCGCCAGACTGGGCGCCACCAGTTTCGGGGTTTCTTCGGGCGGCGGCGCGAAGCCGCGCACCGGTTTGGGCGGCGCCACCGCAATCAGGTTCGGCAATTGCCGCGGCTGCGGCTCGGGAACCGGCGCCGGCGGCGCGTCCGGCAGCCAGATCATCGGACCGGGCTTGGGATCGTCCTTCGCGCCCGCCACCATTTCCTGCTTCGCCGGGACGCGCGCACGCAGTTTGCGGGTGTCCGCGGCGCTCACCGGCGGCGTAATCTCAGGGAGTTTGTCGGCGAGGCGATACCAGATGATTTCTTTTTCACGCGGCCGGATCACCTGATCGTAGAGGGATTGCGGCGCGCGCGGCGCCGGGACGCCGCCACCGAGAGCGACCCACGCGAGCACGCCCCCGTGCACGCACACGGAGAGCGTGTGCGACATCGCTTTTCGCAGCCGTCTGCCGTCGCCGCGAATCACGACGCGCCTCATGCTACAGTCCCGCCGGAGGGTGGCCGAAGCCGTTCTTCGGCGCCAGGCCCTTCATTTTCTCTCGCGATTTCTGGCGCGGCAGGTAGTCGCCCAGGTAGTGATTCAACTCCTTGAGCCGGGCGATTTCGGAGCGGTGCTGGAGCAGCGCGTTCAAAAAGTCGAGGTCGGGCACGGCCTGCGCAAGCTGGAAGCTCACCTGCGGATCCGAGAGGTCCGGTTCGGAGTGGCTGCGCGCGCTCTGGAGCTGGCTGAGCGCCCGGTAATTGGCCATAGCCAGTTCGCGCAACTCGGGCGCCGGCGGCTGGGCGTCGTCATCGTCGAAGTAGGCGACCTCAGCCTGGAGGTAGGCGCGCTGCTCGTTCAATTGGCGAATCTCAAAACGCCGCTGCCCGACGGCCAGGATGTCCAGCCGCCCGTCCGGGTAGCGGTGCAGGACACGCTCGACCTTCACCGTGCAACCCGTGTCGACGATGCCCTCGTCGCGGGTGAGCACGATGCCGAATTCCGTCTCGTCGCGGATCGCGCCGCCCACCATTTCCTTGTAACGCTCCTCGAAAATATGCAACGGGAGCCGCGTTCGCGGGAACACCACGAGGGGGAGCGGAAACAAAGGGAGCAGCCGCGCGGCCATGGTACCATTATGGCGCGAAGCCTCCTCCCCACGATGCGTATCGATGGCAAAGTAGTGCTCGTTACCGGCGCCAGTGAAGGCATCGGCGCCGCCTGCGCCGCGGAATTTGCCGCGTCCGGCGCGAAGGTCGCGGTGGCATCGCGGAACCTGGAGAAACTGCGCGCTGCCGCGCCGGAAGGAGCACTGGCGGTGGCGGCGGACGTCACCACCGGCGCCGGGCGCCAGGAAATCGTCGGGCGGACGCTCGAACGCTACGGCGCAATCGACATCCTCATCAACAACGCGGGCGCGGGCATCTATCAGCCCTCGTGGGAGATTCCGCTCGAGGACGCGCGCTACCTGATGGAGTTGAACTTCTTCGCGCCCCTGGCCCTCACCCAACTCGTGGTGCCAGGGATGCGGCAGCGCAAGAGCGGGATGATCGTCAACGTCGGTTCGATCGGCGGCAAGGTGACGCTGCCGTGGCTCACCGTGTATTCGGCCACCAAGTACGCGCTGGGCGCGCTCACCGAAGGGCAGCGCGTGGAGTTGATGCGCGACGGGATTCGCACCATGATCGTGTGTCCCGGCTATGTGCAGACGCGCTTCCAGCAGAACGTGCTGCGCGGCGCGGCGCCGGAGAAGGTCCGCGACGCGCGGCGCTTCGCGATCAGCGCGGAGAACTGCGCGCGCGCCATCCGCCACGGCGTGGAGCGCGAGGCGCGCACGGTGGTGGCGCCGCGCGCCGGATGGCTGCTGGTGGTCGCGATGCGCTTGTTTCCGTCGCTGGTTGAGTCCAGAATGGCTGTGATGAACGGCACCGCATGATCCTGCAGCTGAAACAGACGCCGGGAATCTATGTGGTCGGATTTCCGGGGGCGGGGAAAAGCACGGTAGGACGGCACCTGGCGCACCGCCTGGGCTGGAGCTTCTTCGATACCGATGAAGAAATCGAGGCCGCTGAGCGTACGCCCGTCGCCGAACTCTTCCTCGCGCGCGGCGAGGAGGAGTTCCGGCGCGTCGAAAGCGAGATGCTGCGGCAGCACGTACGCTGGATCGGACGCGGACGCCCGGCGGTGCTGGCCTTGGGCGGGGGCGCCTTCACCATTCCCGGCAACCGGGAGTTGCTCGCGCACAACGGGCTCAGCGTGTGGCTGGACTGCCCTTTCGAGTTGGCGTGGCGCCGCGTGGAGCGCGCCGCGCACCGTCCGCTGGCGCGCGATCCGGAAGCCTGCGCCGAACTGTACCGCTGCCGCAGGAGTTCCTACGAGCAGGCCGATATCCACGTGGCGGTGGAGAGCGACGATCCGGAAATCACGGTGAACGCGATCCTGGTGCATCCATTCCTCCAATGAGCGTTCGAACCCTGCGGCGGGATGCCGCCCGCATTTTCCGCAGCGCGCTGGCGGCGGCCGATCCCGGGGGAGCGGTGGAACGCTACCTCGCGCGCCGCGATTACCGCCGTTACCGGAACATCTACGTGGTGGGAGCCGGGAAGGCGGGCGCGGCCATGGCGCGCGCCGCCGAACGCGCCCTCGGAGCCCGCATCGCCGGCGGGCTGATCAACGTCAAGGACGGCCACACGGCGAAGTTGCGGCGGATCGAACTCAACGAGTGCGGCCACCCCGTGCCCGACGAGCGCGGCGTGGAGGGAGCGCGGCGCATCGCGGAGATCGCATCGCGCGCCGCGACCGGCGACCTCGTGCTGTGCCTGATTTCGGGCGGAGCCTCGGCGCTGATGCCGCTGCCGGCCGAAGGGATCACCCTGGCGGAGAAGCAGGCCACGACCCGCCTGCTGCTGGCTTGCGGCGCCACCATCCACGAGATCAACGCGGTGCGCAAACACATCTCGGCGATCAAGGGCGGACAACTGGCGCGGCTGGCGGAACCCGCGGCGGTGGAAGCGCTGCTGCTTTCCGACGTGATCGGCGACAACCTGGATGTGATCGGTTCCGGGCCGGCCGCGCCGGATGCGTCCACCTACGCCGGCGCGCTCGCCATCCTGGACAAGTTTTCGATCCGCGGCCGGGTCCCGGCGAGCGTCCGCGGCAGGCTGGAGCGCGGCGCGGCGGGCGAGATCGCAGAGACACCGAAGCGCACCGCGGCGAAAAATACCGTGATCGGCAGCAACCGGCTGGCGGTCGATGCGGCGGCCGCGCGCGCGAAACAACTCGGCTACCGCACCCTGATCCTTTCCACCGGGATTGAAGGCGAGACGCGCGAGATCGCCGGCATGCACGCCGCGATTGCGCGGGAGATCGCGCGCCACGGGCGCCCCGTGAAGCCGCCGGCGTGCGTGATCAGCGGCGGAGAGACCACCGTCACCATCAAAGGCGCCGGGCTGGGAGGACGCAATCAGGAGTTCGTACTGGCCGCGGCGATCGGGATCGCGGGACTGCCCGGCACCGTCGTCTTCAGCGCGGGCACGGACGGCACGGACGGTCCCACGGACGCCGCCGGCGCGGTCGCCGACGGCGCGACCCTGAACCGCAACCCCGAAGCCGCGCGGTACCTGGAGGCGAACGATTCGTACCACTACTTCGCCCCGCTGGGCGATCTGATCGTCACCGGACCGACCAATACCAACGTGATGGACGTGCGGCTGATCCTGGTGGGAGCGGGGAAGTGAGCTTCTGGCGCGACGAGGTGATCGGCTTCGCGCTCGATCACGAGACCCGCGCCCAGATGGACGAGCAGCGGGCGTGGATCGCGCGCGAACCGGCCAATCCCAGGCCCTTCTACAATCTCGCGCAGTTGTACCGGGTCGCCTCCCGGCAGGAAGAAGCGCTGGGACTGCTGCTCGAATCCGTGCGGCTCGATCCGGCGTTCGGCGATGCGCATAATGCGCTGGCCGAAATCTACATTGCCCGCGGGGACGGCGCGGCGGCGTGGCGTCACGCGCGCGTCGCGGCGCTCAACGGCAGCCGCAGCGCGCTCGAACTGCTGGAGCGCTACGAATCGCCGCGCGAATAGGCCGGCCGCGCCGCGACCAGAAGGATCCCGCCGAGAAGCACGGCGAGAGCCGGGACCACGTACATCGCGCCGTGCAATCCGGCCGCGCGCGCGGGTTCGCCGCTCAGACCCGAGGCGCGGGCGAGCCAATCGCTGAGCCGTCCCGTCGCCAACGGCCCCCAGGACGCGCCGCCCAGATACGTGATCAGCAGGTAGCGCGACATGGCGCGTCCGCGCGCCGCCGCGGGGACCAGGTCGTGAATCGCCGCATAGACCAGGCCGTAATACATCTGCATCAGGCCGTAGCCGATCATCGCGAAGGTGACGGCCCAACCGGCGCTGCCGGGAGGCATGCGCAGCGCCAGGAACATGGGCAGCGCCGCGGCCAGCATGATCCACGCGGTCAGGCGCAGGCGCGACGTCACGCGGTCACCCGCTGCACCCGCGGCGAGTCCGCCCGCGATGCCGGAGACGCCGGTGCCGATCCCCATCCACAGCCCCGCCGCGCCGACCTGCATCCCGTGATAGCGGGTCAGCATCGCGGGCAGGAAGGTGGAGAACGCGTAGAGCGCGAAGTTGACGGCCGCGCCGGAGGCGGAGATCCACCAGAAGGCGGCGGGAGAGCGCCACGCTGCCGCGGCGTGCCCGGCGGATGCGACGCGCTCCGGTTCGCGGAGCCAGAGCACCGCGGGCGCCAGCAGCAGAGCCGGCGCCGCCGCCACCGCCATGGCCGCGCGCCAGCCGAAGGCTTGCGCTACCCCTCCGCCGATCGAGTAGCTCGCCAGACCGCCCACCGGCACCGCCAGCATGAACCACGCCAGGGCGCGGGTGCGGTGGCGCGCGGGCGCGGTGTCGCCGATCCAACTGGTGGCGGCGGGCGTGCAGACGGCCTCGCCGATGCCCACGCCCAGGCGCGTCATCAGCAGCATCGCGTAGTTCACGGCGAGCGCGGAGAGCCCGGTGAGCGCGGCCCACACGGCGATGCCGAGGGCCAGTAATCCGCGGCGTCCGCGCGTATCGGAAAGGCGCCCGGCGGGCAGTCCGGCGGCGGCGAATACCAGCGTAAAAAGCGTGACCATCGCGCCGAGTTGGGTGTCGGAAAGCGCGAATTCGCGGCGCACGGGTTCCAGCACCGCGCCCAGCAGCAGCCGATCG
>JBBIQR010000048.1:0-22529 GCA_037442245.1 Candidatus Solibacter sp.
CGTCAGCCGGCTCAGTTCCAGAGAGAGCCAAATCGTCAAGCTGGTGGCGGAGGGACAGTGCAATAAGGAGATCGCCGATACCCTGGGGATCAGCGTCAAAACCGTGGAATCGCACAGGGCGCACATCATGGAGAAACTCGGCGTCCACTCCATCACCGAATTGGTTCGCTACGCCATTCGCAACAACCTCGTCGAGTGTTGAGCGATGCTGATGGCGGCTCCGCCCACGGGTCGGGCGGCCCCGCGGCTTAGTTAGTTAGCAGCGCTTCAGAACGCCCGCCATGGCAGACAGGTGTTCCAGCAAGAGCCGCTCGTTCGGCACCGGCCGGCCCGGGAGTACGGGTGTCAGCAGCCACGCGATCACCGCAGCGCAGGCCACCATCAGGGCCAGGCCGCCTAAAGCGCCGATAATTGGCAGTGCGCCGGAGTCCGCGGCGGCTGGAACGCTCGCCATCACGCCCGGCAGCGACGAGCCGGCCACACCGACGCAAGACCAGCCGCGGCACAGCGACCTGATGCCAGGGTAGTGCTTACGCACCTCGTGGTCCAACAAAGCGACCAGGATTGAGGACGCCGCGCACAGGAGCCAGTTGGCGACCGTCGCGTGCGGAGTTCCCGGGGCTGCTCCAACCCCCACCGGTAGTGCCAGCGCCACCCGGAGGCATCCGAAGGCAATGGACGCACGGATCAGGCGATCTGGACGCAGGTATTGGCGGGATCTTGCGCTTCGGAAATTCATAGGATGAGGAAGGCTCGCAGTTGGGCCTCGATCGATCGGGCGCGGGACCACTCGCCGCATTCCATCGCACTCACGTAGATTTGTAGCTGCTGCGCGATGGCATGGATGCTGGCGCCGGTCGTGCACCGCTCAACATCGTGTATGAGAAAGAAGTCGAGGTGCGTGCGAGCCCTGGCCGGGCGCCGCTTGCAAGCGCCGGACGCGTGGACAGGGGTCTGCCGGCGCGGGACTTGCCGGGATTCATTCCGCATTCGTCGCATCCTGTGGTGAAGATCCGCAACGCCAACCGGTACGGGACTGGGCGCCACGCGGCGTTGTGCGTTCATAACGTTCTATCGCGCGAATCAGAGACAAGACGGCCTTCCGCCGCCGATACAATGCGGCCAAGTCGGTCTCCGCATTGCAACGCCGGAACTGAGCCCGCATGAAGATATTTCCTCCTGAAAGCGAGTGTCCCTCTGAGGGGCATCTCCGCGATATGCGGCAAAACCCGCGTATCCAGTCCGACGGGACTCCAGTCTCCCTGAACGCTCCGGTCCCGATTTGCAGTGCCACCCTCGGCCGGTACCACCACCACAGTACGGTGAAACGCAACAGCACCGCCGTTTCCGCCAGGTTCAGCGCCCGGTCACTGCCGTATGTTCCGGGCTTGAAGTGCTAACGCCGTCCCACCAGCCCGGCGGCGAACAAGCGGGGGTCCACGCGGCCCAGTTCCGGCACCAACCGGGGGCGCAGCAGCGGGGTGTGCGCGATGGTGGTGAGGTATTCGGGGATGGCCCAGGGGTCGTCCTCGGCGGTCATCCAGCCGATGGGGTCGAAGCGCGCCAGGTTCACCGGGCGCGAATAGCGGCGCAGGGTCTTCTCGCGGCGCAGGTTGTAGTAGTGCTCGAAGTAGCTCATGACGAGTTCGCGCAGCGTGCGGTACACCGGCTCGCGAAAGCGCAAGCCGGCGTAGTTGGACTTGGCGACCGCGCCCCAGTGGCCGCGCGCGCGGAAGACGGCCAGCACGTGATCGTCGTCGCGCACGGCTTCGAGATCGAGCAGAAGCGGCGGGTGTCCCACGGCGCGCAGCGCGGCCGCTCCCATGAGCGCACCCGACATGCAGTGCGCGGTGCGGTCGCGCATCACCGCGCGGGGCGAGCGGCAGCGCGGTCCGCGCGGCTCCTTATCGTAGAGCAGGTCGTCCAGGTACCGCTGGATCTTTTCGGGCGTGGAGAGGCGGCGGAACACGGCGCGTTCCTCCGCGGTGAACGGCTGGTGGGACATTGGCCCCAGGGTAGCGTAGTTGCCGGGGCGTCTATACTGCGTCTATGGCTGTGCGCCGGATCTACTTCGCCGGATCGATCCGCGGCGGGCGCGGCGACGCGCAATGGTACGGGGAGATCATCGCCCTGCTTCGCGGATACGGCGAGGTGCTGACCGAACACGTAGCTTCGCCGGGGTTGACGCCCGCGGGCGAGGAGTCGCTGAGCGACCGCGAAATCCACGATCGCGACCTGGCCTGGCTCGCCGCGTGCGATTGCGTGGTGGCGGAAGCGACCACCGCGAGCCTGGGGGTAGGCTACGAGATCGCGCGGGCGGTGGAGTGGGGGAAGCCGGTGCTGTGCCTGTTCCGTCCGGCGCGCGGCGGCGCGTTGAGCGCGATGATCGCGGGATGCCCCGGAGTGCGGGTGGAGCGCTACGAAACCGCGGCGGACCTGGCGGCGCGGTTCGCGGACTACTTCGCGGCGCTGCCGTCCTGACCGGCGATTTCCGCCTGGTGCTCACCGGCGTCCCCGTCGGCGAGGGCGCGGCGGCGGATCTCGTTGAGCAGTGCGCTTTCCGTGATCCCGGTCTCGCCGCGGCGCCGCGCCGCCATGACGGCCTCACGCATCGGCTGCGGAATCGCACGGGCTTCCGCGCGTGAGATCGCACCGTCGCCATCGGTATCCCAGCGCACCATGTAGAGGGCGAGCGCCCGGATGACGGGATCGGGGAGCAGTTCGGCGCCGGACAGTTCGCCGTCGTGATCCCAATCGAGGGAAGCAAGGGCGGCGGGCGCGGTGGCAATCTCGACGGCGGAGAGCGCGCCGCTGCGATCCGTATCGAGCGCGGCGAGGATCGGGTGCACCCGCATGAACCACACGCGCATGCGGCGTGTGAGTGCGGGATCGAGCTTGGGATCGGGATCGAAGCCGCACTCTTCCGGGCTGAGCGCGCCGTCGCGGTCGCGGTCGAGCGCGCGCAGAGCGGATGCCGCGCGCGCGATTTCGCCGGCGGACAGCGTCAGGTCGTGATTCGCGTCGATGGCGGCGAGGAGCGGCACGTCGTGGAAGTAGCGGAGCATGTAGCCGCGGGACGGTCCCGGACGCGGAGGGGGCACGGTGACGCGCGAGGCGGGGCTGGGCGCGCCGCGGGCTTCCAGGCCGGAGAGTCCCGCGCGCGGAGCGTCCATTGCGGGGATCGGACGGAGCCGTCCGCCGCGCTCCAGGAGGAACAGCCCGGCGGCGACCACGGCCACCGCTACCAGCGCGCCTTCGGCGAGGGCGCGGGGGCGTGGCCCGCCGGACGGCGCGCTATAGAAGGTAGGGACGCGGGGCATGGCGTTCCTCCTCCTTATAGCGGCGCGCCCCGCCGCGGTCAAGGCGCGGCTCAGGGAAATTCGTGGGTTGGTGTGAAACCGCGCACCGCCTGCCGGACACGGGAGTCCACATTTCGGACTCACTCATCCGTTTTCGGCATATACTCCGTTACGGATATTCCAGAGGAGGAAACAATGCCAGCAAAAGGACTGTTCATCGGAATCAACGACTATGCTCCCATCGGTCCGGGAGGTCCGGACCTTCGCGGCTGCGTCAACGACGTCCGTGACGCCGCCGGCACCTACGTTTCCCTGGGCGTGCTGGCGGCCTCGCCGGCATCTCTGCGGATCTTTACCGACGCGCGGGCGACGCGCGCCAACATCATGGCCGGGCTGAAGTGGCTGCTCACTCCCACCGCCAAGGTCGACAAGCTGATCTTCTACTACTCCGGGCACGGCTCCTATTGCGTGGATACCAGCGGCGACGAAATCGACGGCAAGGATGAAACCATCTGCCCGCACGACTACGCCACCGCGGGCATGATCAAGGACGACGAATTCCGCTCCGCCTTCGCGACGCTGAAGTCCAACGTGACGCTCGAAGTGATCCTGGACTCCTGCCACTCCGGCACCGGCACGCGCGAACTGGCGGCGATGCAGGCTCTGCCGGACGACCAGAAAGTCAACATCCGGTTCGTGGAGCCTCCCATCGACGAAGCGTTTTACGTGGACATTCATCCGAAACTGGACACGCGCGGCTTCCTCAAGGAGATTCGCACGCGCCAGACGGTGCCGGTTCCGGCCATGAACCACGTGTTGTGGGCCGGCTGCAAGGACAACCAGACCAGCGCGGAAGCGCCCATCGGCGGCGTGTACCGCGGGGTCTTCTCCTATTGCTTCTTCCGGACCCTGCGGGCGACGGGGCTGGCCATCAGCCGGCGGCGGCTGGATGCGCTGGTCTGCGCCGACGTGAAGAAGCTGGGGTTCAGCCAGATTCCGCAACTCGAAGCCAACCCGACCGAACTCGATCAGCAGATTCTGCGGGAGCTCCCGGTAGCGGCGGCACGCGCGTAGGGCAGAACAGGCAGGGCCGGGAGGCCGGCCCTACCGGACGCGGTCGAGGGCGCGGCGGAAGCCGGGGAGGCTGCGCTCGATCGCGTCGCGCGCGATGGTGAGAGAGAGACGCATGTAGCCGGAGCGGCCAAACCCCGCGCCGGGCACGGCGAGGATACCTTCGTCGCTGAGGATGCGGATGAAGGCGATATCGTCGGGGATGGGAGTGCGCGGGAACACATAGAAGCTGCCCTGGCAGCGGGGCGCGTCGTATCCCATGGCCTGGAGTGCGTCGCACAGCAGGTCGCGTTTGGCCTGATAGGCGGCGGCGTCCACCGTCGCTTCCGGAACGAGGCTGACGACCCACTGCCAGATGGCGGGCGCGTTGATATAGCCGAGAATGCGGTTGGCCATGATGCAGGCGTCGCGCAGGGGCCGTCCGCCCACGTGCGGGGGAATCGCCAGATAGCCGATGCGTTCGCCGCTCACGGCCATGGCCTTGGACCAGCTCCAGGCAAGCACCGCGCGGTCGAAGAGCGCCAGTGCTTCGGGCGGCACCGCGCCGTCGTAGGTGAGCGGGCGGTAGGGTTCATCGGAGATCACCAGCACCGGTTCGGGCAGCACGCGGTTGAGGGCGCGGAGTTGCGCCTCGCTGTAGACCACGCCGGTAGGGTTGTTCGGCGAATTGAGGATCAGGGCGCGGGTGCGCGGTGTCACCGCCGCGGCGACCCGTTCGGGCAGCGGCTCGAAATGCTCCCCGGTCTCCACCGCGACCACTTTCCCGGCGTGATTTTCGATGTAGAAGCGGTACTCGGGGAAGTAGGGGTTGAGCACGATCACCTCGTCGCCAGGGTCGAGGATGGATTTCAGCACGACGTTGATCGCGCCGGCGGCGCCGGTGGTCATGATGACGTCGCCGGCGCCGAAGGGGATTCCCGTGCGCGCGCGCAGCACCCCGGCGATGCGCTCGCGGACCGCCGGATAGCCGGCGTTGGGCATGTAGCCGTGGCTGCCGGGACGGTTCTCTTCGGCGACCTGCCGCAGAGCCGCGATCACGGCCGCGGGCGGCTCCACTTCGGGATTGCCGATGGAGTAGTCGAAGACGTTCTCGACTCCCCGCTCCTGCTTCAGTTGCAGGCCGATCTCAAACATGCGGCGGATCCACGACGCCCGCTCCATCTGGTCCGCCATCGCCCGGGAAACTCGCACGCAGGCACCTCTCCGACCCGGATTGTAGCGCCTCGCCGCGGGATATAATCGGACTTCCATGACCGCTACCATCGCAGGTCCCGCGCGATCGAGATTTCGCTGGACGGTGTGCGCGCTGCTCTTCTTCGCCACCACCATCAATTACGTGGACCGCCAGGTGCTGAGCATGCTGGCGGACACATTAAAAGTACAGATCGGCTGGACGCCGATCGAATACAGCAACATCACGACGGCGTTCTCCATGGCGTACATGGTGGGGCTGCTCGGGGCGGGGCGCCTGCTGGACAAGTTCGGCACGCGCATCGGATTCGCCATCGCGATCACGGTGTGGAGCGTGGCGGCGATGGCGCACTCGCTGGCTACCACTGCGTTCACCTTCGGCCTGGCGCGCACCCTGCTGGGGCTGGGCGAATCGGCGAATTTTCCAGCGTGCATCAAGACCGTGGCCGAGTGGTTCCCCAAGCGGGAGCGCGCGCACGCAACCGGCATCTTCAATTCGGGCTCGAACATCGGCGCGGTCATCGCTCCAGTCACGGTGCCCTGGCTGGCGTTGACGTTCGGTTGGCAATCGGCGTTCCTGGTGACCGGACTGCTGGGCTTTCTCTGGCTGCTTTTCTGGCTGGTGCTGTACGGTCCGCCGCGCGGCCACAAGAGCGTCTCTGCGCAGGAACTCGCGCTGATCGAAAGCGACCCGCCGGACCGCGTGGCCGCTTACCCGTGGCGCACCTTGCTGCCCAAGCGCGGCACGTGGGCTTTCGGGCTGGGCAAGTTCCTGAGCGATCCGATCTGGTGGTTCTACCTTTTCTGGCTGCCCATGTACTTTCAGGAGACCTTCGGGCTCACCCTGACGCAGCTTCCGGTTCCGATGCTGATCGTCTATAACGCTTCGAGCGTGGGCAGCATCGGCGGAGGCTGGTTGTCTTCCAGCCTGATCAACCGCGGCTGGTCGGTGAATGCGTCCCGAAAGACCGCGCTACTGGTGTGCGCGCTGGCGGTGCTGCCGGTGCTGCTGGTGCCGTACGCGTCGAAAGGCGGCATGTGGGAAGTGATCGCCATCCTGAGCCTGGCGATGGCGGCGCACCAGGGTTTCAGCGCCAACCTGTTCACGCTTTCCTCCGATATGTTCCCGCGGGCGGCGGTCGGCAGCGTGGTGGGGATCGGCGGAGCGATGGGCGCGTTCGGCATCGTGCTGATGCAGAAGCTGGCCGGATACGTGGTGCAGTGGACCGGCAGCTACTCGATCCTGTTTGTGATCTGCGGCACGGCGTACCTGGCCGCGCTGCTGGTGGTCCACCTGTTCGCGCCGAAACTGGAGCCGGTGGAACTCGATTGAAGCGGACGCTCGCCGCACTCGCGATTCTGCTGGTGCTGTGCGCGGGCTTCTACTGGAAACTCACGCTGCCCACCGGATGGACCTGTCTGGAAGGCCCGGACCTGGCGATTCAGGTGCGCCCGTGGCTGGACCTGGCGGCGCGCGAGTTCCACTCCGGAAGGTTTCCGCTGTGGGACCCATACGAGTGGGCGGGCCATAGCCTGATCGCGCAGGTGCAGCCGGGCGTGGCCAATCCGCTCAACTGGATCCTGTTTGCGATGCCGCTATCCGGCGGCCACATTCCCATCTCCACGCTGCACTGGTACTGGGTGCTGATTCACTGGCTGGGCGCGGTGTTCGCGTACGCGCTGTGCCGCGATCTGCGCGCCGGGTTCGTCGCCTCGCTGCTGGGCGGCTGCGGGTTCGCGCTGGCCGGATTCGTGGGCCACACGGATTGGCCGCAGATCCTGATGAGCGCGATCTGGGCGCCGCTGGTGGCGCTGTTCTTCCTTCGGGTGGCGAGGGACGAGCGTCCGGCGGCGAACGCCGCGCTGGCGGGTGCGGCGCTGGGGGTTTCGTTCCTGGGCACGCATCACGTGATCCCCACCTATACGGGGCTGCTGATCTGCGGACTTTGGGTCGCGCTGGTGGCGGTAGGGAGGCGGCACGCCGCGCATTTCGCTCTGTTCGTGGCGGTGACCGCGCTGGTCTCCGCCGCGCAGGTACTGCCGTCGCTCGAGTACTCGCGTCTGGCGATCCGCTGGGCAGGCGCGCCCGAGCCGATCCTGCCGGGTGAGCGGGTGCCCTTCAGCGTGCACGGCGAGTACTCGCTGAAACCGGCGGAGTTGCTTGCGATCGTGCTGCCGCGCGGCGCCACGCACGTGAATCCGCACCTTGGGCTCACGGTGTGCGCGCTGGCGCTTTTGGGATTGTGGAAGGGGCGGTGCCGGTGCGCCGTGTGGCTGGCGGCGCTCGCTGGCGGAGCGCTGCTGGTGGCGCTGGCTTCGCCGCCCTACTGGCTGGCGTGGCGTTTTGTCCCGATGGTGGAGAAGGCGCGGGAGCCGGCATTCGCCATCGCCATCGCGCAACTGGCACTGGCGGCGTTGGCCGCGATCGGGCTTTCCCGCTTGCCGCGCTGGACCGCGCCCATCGCGCTCGCGCTCTTCCTCGGGGAGGCCGTCTACAACGCGCCGCGCTTCAGCCGCTTCCTCCGCCCTGGTTCGTATCTGGCGCTGGAGCGCGCGCAGGAGGACGTCGTCCGCTTCCTGCGCGCGCAGCCCGGCTGGTTCCGCGTGGACTTCGACGAATCCGCGGTGCCCTACAACGCGGGCGACCTGTACGGCCTCGAGCAGTTCGGCGCGTCCGTTCCGGCGATGCCGCTGCGCGTGCAGCGCGTGCTCGGCCACGAGGAGACCCCGCGTGTTTTCGGTGTCCGCTACCACGCCGGCATGGCGCCGGCGAATCCCCGGCAGGTGGAAGTCTTCCGCGGCAGCTCCGGGCTTAGGGTGTACCTCGACCCGCGCATCGGCGAACCGATGTGGAGTATTCCGCTGGCGCCGTGCGCCGCGGCGGGGCGGTTCCGGCTGCTGGCGCGGGAGCCGTCGCGCGTGGCGGTGCGGGCGGACATGGCGTGCGAGGGACTGGCGGTGGTGGGGGACCCCTACTATCCGGGATGGCGCGCCTATCTCGACGGCCGGCGTGTCCCCATGCAGGAGGTGGACGGCGTGCGCGCCGTGCGGACACCGGCGGGGCGGCACACCATCGAGTTCCGCTACCGTCCGCTGAGCGTGTATCTGGGGTGCGGGCTGACGCTGGCGGGGCTGGCGCTGGCGGCCTTTGCTACCATCGTGCTGAAGTGATCATCCGGCCGGCGAGCGACCGTGCGCTCTACCTCGTTTTCGGCGAGGAGATTTCGCCCGCGATGCACGCCGCTGTGGGGCGCGCCACGCGCGCGCTCGAAGGCGTCCGCGGACTGCGCAATCTGCACCCGGGCTACGCCAGCGTGCTGGTGGATTTCGATCCCTCGCTGCTCACGCACGCCGCGGCGGAGGCGCTCATCCGCGAGGCGCTCGACCGTCACGCCGGGGACCCCGCGCCCGAGCCGCGGCAGGTGGAGATCCCGGTGGTGTATGGCGGCGAGCACGGTCCGGACCTCGGGGACGTGGCGCGCCACACCGGTCTCAGCGAGCGGGACGTCGTGGAACGGCACGCCGCCGCGGAGTACTTCGTTTACTTCGTCGGCTTCTCCACCTGCTTCCCTTACCTCGGCGGACTGCCGGCGGAACTCGCCACGCCGCGGCTTGCCGCTCCCCGCAAGCAGGTTCCGGCGGGTAGCGTCGCCATCGGCGGGGCGCAGGCGGGCGTGTATCCGCTGGCCTCGCCGGGCGGATGGCGCCTGATCGGGCGCACCCCGCTGAGCCTCTTCGACTCCGCCGCGACGCCGCCGCCCCGCTTGCGCATGGGCGACCGGGTGCGCTTCCTCCCCATCCCGGAGGCGCGCTTTTGAACCGCGTCCACGTGGCCCTTCCCGGCTTTCTCACCACCGTGCAGGATCCGGGCCGCTTCGGCTGGGCGCACTACGGGATTTCCGCCTCGGGCGCGGCCGACCCATTCGCCTTCCGCGCCGCCAACCTGCTGGCGGGCAACGCCGGAAACGCGCCCGCGCTGGAAATGACGCTGGTCGGCGGCGAGTTCGTCTTCGAGCAGGCGGCGACGGTCGTGGTGGCGGGCGCGGATCTCGCCTCGCCGGTGCCGCTCTGGCAGCCGGTGGAGATCGCCGCGGGCGCGGTACTGCGCTTCGGAGCGGCGCGCGCCGGCGCTCGCTGCTACCTGGCGGTGCGCGGCGGCTTCGACGTGCCTCTGGTGATGGGCAGCGCCTCGGTGCACGTGATGACCGGGGTCGGCGGGCGCCCGCTGCGCAAGGGCGATGTGCTGGCGGTGGGGGATGCCGCGGTGCGCCGTCCGCGCCCGCCGGCGCGCGGCCTGGAGCAATACTGGGGCGGCGGCGAACTGCGCGTCACCGAAGGGCCGCAGGCGCGCCTCTTCGGCGAGGAGTTGTACGCGGCGGAGTACACGGTCCGCGAGGAATCCAACCGCATGGGGATCCGGCTGCAAGGACCCGCGCTGCCCGCGCCTCCCGGCGGCATGATCAGCGAAGGAGTGGCGCTGGGCGCGGTGCAGGCGCCGCCGGACGGACAGCCCATCGTGCTTTTCGTGGAGCATCAGACCTCGGGCGGGTATCCGAAACCGGCGAACGTGGTGTCGGCCGATTTTCGTCTGCTGGGGCAGTTGCGGCCGCGCGACCGCGTGCGCTTCCGCAGGATTACCATGGAAAGCGCGGAGGTACTGCTGCGCGAACAGGAGCGCTGGCTCCTGAGACTGTGAGTAGCCCCCTATGCCCCTGGACATCAACTGCGACATGGGCGAACTGGCAGACGCCGCCCATGAGGCCGCGCTGATGGAGCACATCACCAGCGCCAACATCGCCTGCGGCGGTCACGCCGGCGACGATCACACCATGGAACGCACCGCCCGCCTTGCCCTGGATCGCGGCGTGCGCATCGGCGCGCATCCGGGTTATCCGGACCGGGCCAACTTCGGACGCATCGAAATCGCCATGCGGCCGGCCGAGATCGCCGCCACCGTGCACCAGCAGATCGCCCGGCTGGACGCCATCGTACGCGCTCTGGGCGGGGCAATCGTGCACGTCAAGCCGCACGGCGCGCTGTACAACGCGGCGGTGCACGACGCGGAAATCGCGCGCGCCATCGCCGATGGCGTGTCACGCTGGAATCGCCCGGCGATTCTCTTTGGCCTTGCGGGCGCGCCGATGCTCGACGTTTGGCGCGGGATGGGGATGACGGTATGGCGCGAAGCCTTCGCCGACCGCCGCTACGAGCCGGACGGCACACTGCGCTCGCGCAAACTGGCCGACGCCTTGATTACCGTTCCGGCGGAAGCCGCGGAACAGGCGGCGCGCTTCGCGTCCGGCGGCTCGGCGGACACGATTTGCGTGCACGGGGACACCCCGGGAGCGGTGGAGATCCTGAAAGCCTGCGCGGACAGGCTAAAATCGGCTTGATGAAGCTTTTGCTTGCCGCACTGGCCATGAGCGCACCGCTCCTCGCCCAGACCTGTACCTACACCGTGTCGCCGGCTGCCGCCACGTTGCCTGTTTCGGCCACCAGCGGGTCTTTCGCCGTGACCACGAGCAACGGATGCCGGTGGGCCGTCACCGCCAACAATTCGACGTGGCTGGCGGTGACCGACCCCACCCAGTTCTTAGGTAGTGCCCCGATGGTGAGCTTCCTGGCCGCAGCCAATAATACGGCGCAGCAGCGCTCAGCGGCCATCACGATACTGGATGCCAATACCCCGACGGGCACCGCGGTGGCCACGTTTACCGCGACTCAGCCGGGCGCGCAGTGCAGTTACGCGTTGAATCCGGCTTCGGCGGCGTTTGGGGTGGCGGGCGGTCCGGGCAGTTTCCAGGTCACGACCGGCTGCGTCTGGCAGCCCACCGGCGCCAGCAGTTTTCTCACCCTGGCGAGCACCAGCCCGCAGCCGGGCACGGGTACGCTGAACTACACGGTGGCGCCCAACACCTGCGTCTTCGGACGCAGCGGATCGATCGCCATCGGCACCACCTCCAGCGGCCTCGCTCCGGTCTTCACTCTGACGCAGGACGGCTCGTCCGCGAACATGACCTTCAGCCCGGCAAGCGCGAACGCGGGCGGGGTGGCGAGCGATGGGCGCTTCACGGTGACCACCGGCGCCGGCTGCGCCTGGAGCGCGTCCAGCGACGTCACCTGGATGCAGATCACGGGCGGCGCCACGGGCGCGGGGAATGGAGCGGTCTCCTACCACCTGGTGGCCAACACGCTCGCGCCGCGCACCGGCAGCATCCACATCGGCAACCTGGCGTTCACCGTGACCCAGGCGCCTACCGGTCCGCCCGCGCCCGCCATCGCGGCCATCGAAAGCGCGGCGAACTATCGCGGCGACGCGGTCTCGCCGGGCGAGATTGTGGCGATCTTCGGGACCAACATGGGGCCGTCGCAGCCGGTGCCGCTGCAACTCATCGGCGGCTATGTGAGCAACTTCCTGGCGGGCACGCAGGTGCTGTTCGACGGCGCCCCGGCTCCGCTGCTGTTCACCGCGGGCGCGCAGGTGAACGCGGTGGTGCCGTACGGGGTGGCGGGGAAGTCCTCGACGCAGGTGCAGGTGGTCTATAACGGGCTCACCTCGCCGGCGGTGAGCATGGCGGTGCAGGCGGCGCATCCTGCGATTTTTACGCTGGATACCAGCGGGCTGGGTCCGGGGGCGATCCTCAACCAGGACTTCAGCGTGAATTCTTCGAGTAACGGCGCGGCGCGGGGCAGCACGGTGGCGATCTACGCGACCGGCGGCGGCACGACCTCTCCCGCGCTGGCGGACGGAGCCGTGACCGGGACGAATCTGCCGTACCTGACGCAGGCGGTCCACGTGACCATCGGCGGGGTGGACGCGGTGGTGACGTACTCTGGAGGCGCGCCGGGCTCGGTCGCCGGGCTGACCCAGATCAATGCGACCGTGCCGGACGGGGTGGCGCCGGGGATCGCGGTCCCGGTGGTGATTCGGGTCGGCAACTGGACGAGCAGCGCCGGGGTCACGTTGTCGGTCCGCTGAAGCGCCGGGGAAAAGAGACTACAGAGAATCCCGGGAACATCCGATAAGGACCCACAGGCTGCACATGTGGCCGTGGATTCGACCGGGAGCCGCACCGCTTTTGGTGGCAGTGCTGACCGTGGGGGCCGCTGCCGCCTCCTCCGCCGACACTACCGAGTGGCGATTCTGGACCGCGTCCGACGGTCTGAGCGAATCGTTTATCCGCAGCATCGCACCGGGAGCGGATGGGCGTCTCTGGGTGCGGCACGGCTCGATCGACCGGATGAGCGTGCTCGACGGGTACGCGGTGGCGCATGTTCCCGAGCCGCGCGTCGGGCAACTGCTGAACTGGGGTACGGGCGCCAGGGTCTATGGAACGGCGCCGGGGGAGGCGTGGAGCGTCGATCAGGGCGTGCTGGTCCATTATCAGGGGGGCCGCTGGACCAAGGTCGCGAACGACGGGGAGGAGCGCGCCCGCATGGCCGTGCCGGACGGAACCGGCCGGGTACTGGTGCTTTTTCCCAGCGCCATTGAAGCATGGGATCCGGCGCGCTTGGCGTGGAGCCGGGTGCTCCGCGCCGGCGATGCCGGGTTGGGACCACTGCTTTTCCTGGTGCCGGGATTCGAACGGGACTTCTGGGTGACCGCCGAGGAAGGTGTCGCCCGGCTCGAGACCGCGGGCGGGAGGGATGAGTGGAGATTCGCCCGCACCAGGGATCGGGGGGTTGGCGGGATCCGCTATCCCCTGCCAGCGCCCGGCGGGGAGTTGTTCTTCACCGGGCGGGTGGCGGGCGAGCAGCGGTGGAGCGTGCAACGTTGGGACGGCGCCCGGGTGGAACCGGTGTACTCATCCCGGCAGGACAACCTGCGCGGCTGGCGCGGTCCGGATGGCGCGATCTGGGTGATCGAAGGCTCCACCCTGCTGCGCTCCTCGGGCGCGGGGTGGGAAAGGGTGCGGCGCATCGGGCCGCTGACCGGCACCATCAACGACGTGCTCACCGAGGCGAACGGCGGCTTCTGGATCGGTACCTACGAGGGGCTGGCAAAGTCCAACCTGCCGGTCTGGCGCACGCCGCGGGCGCTGGCCGATCTGGATACCCCGGTGCATTCCGCCGCGGAAGATGCGAGGGGGCGCCTGTGGTTCTCGGCCACCGAATACCTGCTGGAACTGGACGGCGATATCTGGCGCCGGCACCCCCTTCCGCCGGGCACCCGCACGCACACGCCGCAGACCCATGGCACGCTGGTCCTGCCGGACGGCAGGATCGCGGTCAAGGTGCGCGGTGCCGATTCGGTGGAGGGGTTTCTGCTCTACGATCCGGCCACCGGGCGGTTTGAGCGTTTGATCCACCCCGGCGGCGGTGTCGTCGGCGTGCTGACGCCGCGCGGCGACGGCACATTTTGGGCCGCCGTCAAGCCGGGCTTCCACTTCGAGGTCTGGGACGGAAAAGCCTTCCACCCGCGCTTTGACGCTCCCCCGTCCTGGAACGGCTCCGACCTGCGGCGTCTGGCCGAAACGTCCGGACACACGCTGTGGATCGGCGGCACCAGCGCGCTGGCCTGGTGGAAGGACGGGGTGTTCCACCCGGTGGGAAGCGCCGACGGCTTCACCGACAGCGGCGGTTTCGATGTCTTCGACGCCGGCGGCGGGCATATTCTGGCCGGGGGGCGCGACCGGTTGCTCGATTACGACGGCAGGCACTGGTCGGTGATCCGCACCGGGCTGGATCGTATCCGCACCATTGCCCGTACCCGCGATGGAGCGGTCTGGGTGGGTTCCGGCGCGGGATTGCACCGTTTCCAGGCGGGGAATTGGGGCAGCTTCGGCGAACTGGAAGGATTGCCGGGCGACGCGGTCTACCTGGTGTTCGAGGACAGCCGCGGACGCGTCTGGGCCGGTTGTGGCGGCGGCCTCAGCGTGTACCATCCGGAGGCGGACCGCGATCCGCCGGTCGCCGGTTTCGCGGCTACCGGCAATCCGCGGACAGCGGCTTCCGGCGCTGAGGTCCGCTTCGTCTTCACCGGTATGGACAAGTGGAAGCAGACCATGGCGGACCGCCTCCTCTATTCGTGGAAACTGGACGAGGGCGCGTGGGCGCCGTTCACCGCGGAGGACTCCGCGGCCTTCGCCAACCTGACGCCGGGCAGCCACGCGGTCCGGCTGCGCGCCATGGACCGTAACGGCAACCTGCGGACCGCCGGCGAAGTATTCGAATTCCACGCCATTTTGCCGTGGTACCGGCAAGGCGGCTTTCTCGCGGTCATGGCAGCGTCCTGCCTGTTGATCGGCATCCTGTTGCGCATCGCGTACTGCAGTTACCGGCAGCGGGGACGGCTGATCGTGGATCTGGAGAGATCCCGTCTCGCCGCGGAGGGCGCCAACCGCCAGAAGAGCCGGTTCCTGGCCAACATGAGCCACGAGATCCGCACCCCGATGAACGGCATCATCGGAATGGCCGAACTCGCGCTGGACCTTTCGCCCAGCGAGGAACAGCGCGATTACCTGCGCACGGTGCAGGCTTCGGCGGGGCTGCTGCTCTCCGTGCTCAACGATATCCTGGACTTTTCCAAGATCGAGGCCGGCAAACTCGAACTGGAGACCGCGGACTTCGACCTGGAAGCGACGGTGCAGCACGTGGTGCGTTCGCTTTCTGTCCGCGGGCGCGAAAAGGGCCTGGCAATCCAGGCGCGCATCGGAGAAGGCGTGCCGCACAGGCTCTCCGGCGACCGGCACCGTCTGGAGCAGATTCTTTTCAACCTGGCCGGCAACGCGGTGAAGTTCACCGAACACGGCGAAGTCGCAATCGAAGTGCGGCTGCAGGGGCGGGAGACGGGTTCCCTGCTTCTCGAGTTCGTCGTCACCGATACCGGTATCGGCATCCGCGAAGCGAAACAGGAGACCATCTTCCACGCTTTCGAGCAGGCCGACAATTCCACCACCCGCAAGTATGGCGGCACCGGTCTGGGGTTGGCCATCAGCGCCCGGCTGGTATCTGTCATGGGCGGCCGGATCTGGGTGGAGAGCCCGTGGGTGGATGCGGCGACCGGCCTGGTCCGCGCCGGGAGCGCGTTTCATTTCACGGTCCGGCTTCAGGCTGCCGGGACCGGCGCGGAGGTTGCCGCGGCGCCCTGCCCGCGCGTTGCCGCGCCGCTGCGCATTCTGCTGGCGGAGGACAATCCCGTCAATCAGACGGTCGCCGCGCGCATGTTGGAACGTCTGGGCCATGCCGTCTTCGTCGCGTCCAACGGGCGAGAGGCGCTGGAACTGCTCGAACGGGAACCGATCGACGTCGCCTTGATGGATATCCAGATGCCGGAAATGGACGGGTTCGAGGCCACGCGCGCGATTCGCCAGGCGGAGAAGACGCGCGGTGGGCATCTGCCGGTGATCGCGCTCACCGCCCACGCCATGCGCGGCGACGCGGAACGGTGCCGCATCCACGGCATGGATCTGTACCTGGCCAAACCGATCCGCCGCGAAGATCTGGAGCGCGTGCTCTCCGCGGCCATGATCCCGGCGCCCGGAACCTGATACGATACGTCCGATCATGCGACGTAGAGACCTCCTCCGCACCGCCGCGGCCGCCCCGCTGGCCTTCGCCGCCCGCCGCGCTTTCGCGCAACCCAGGAGCTTCGAGCCCAATTGGGCCTCCCTCGACGCCCGCCCCTGTCCTTCCTGGTACACGGACGCGAAGTTCGGCATCTTCATCCACTGGGGCGTGTACTCGGTGCCCTCCTACGCGCCGCTCCACTCGAAGGACGAAACCATGTACGCCGAGTGGTATTGGCACTCGCTCACGCAGGGCAAAGCCGCTACCAAACCCGAGGGCGACGGCGTCTCCACCTGGAAGTTCCATCAGCGCGTGTACGGGGCCAACTTCGCATACCAGGATTTCGCGCCGATGTTCCGCTGCGAACTCTACGACCCGGACCACTGGGCGGACATCTTCGCGCGCTCCGGCGCCCGCTACGTGGCGCTCACCTCGAAGCATCACGAGGGCTTCACGCTATGGCGCAACGAGCAGGCCAACCGGGCGTGGGGCCGCCCCTGGAACGCCGTCGATATCGGTCCAAAGCGCGACATCGCGCTGGAACTGATGGAGGCCGGGCGCCGCAAGAACCTGCATATGGGCATCTACTACTCGCTCTACGAGTGGTACAACCCGATCTGGCTCGCCGACCGCAAGCGATACGCCATCGAGCACATGCACCCGCAGTTCAAGGACGCGGTCAATCACCTGAAGCCGAGCATCATCTTCAGCGACGGCGAATGGGACATCACCAGCGACGAATGGCGCTCTCCCGAACTCCTTGCCTGGCTCTTCAACGAATCCCCGGTGCGCGATGAAATCGTCGTCGACGACCGCTGGGGGAAGGACACGCGCCACAAGCACGGCGGCTACTACACCACCGAGTACACCAGCGGCATGCAACAATCCGCGCATCCCTGGGAGGAGAGCCGCGGGATGGGTTACTCCTACGGCTACAACCGCAACGAGAACATCGGCGACTACCACAGCGGGCGCGAGCTCCTCATGATGCTGCTCGATATCGTCAGCCGCGGCGGCAACCTGCTGCTCGATATCGGACCGGCGGCCGACGGCACGATTCCGCCCATCATGGAGGAGCGGTTGCTCCAGATCGGCGAGTTCCTCGGACCCAACGCCGAAGCCGTCTACGGCACCCGCGCGCACTCCACCACCCGCCAATGGGGCCCTGGCAACGTGCCTAAGCTCGAAGTGAAAGAGTACATGTCGGAGTATCCGATCCGCGACCTGGTGGACACGCCGCCCAAAGGGAACGCGCGCATCGAGGCGTTCTTCACCGCGAAGCACAACGCGGTGTACGCCATCCTGCCGCGGCGTCCCATCAGCGAAGTCTCACTCGACGGTGTGGAGGCGAAGGGTCCGGTGAAGGTCACGCTGCTCGAAAACGGCGCGGCGCTCGAAAGCTCGCGCCAGGGCAGGCAACTGCGCGTGCGCATCCCCGAGTCGCTGAGCGCCTCGCTGCCGGCGCGCGACGCCTACGTGCTGAAGATCGCGCTGTAACGCGCCGGAACGCAGTATCCTTTCCATATGACCACCCGCCGTCAATTCCTGGCCGCCGCCGCTCTGGCCGCGTCCAACCTGCGAGCCGCGAAGCTCAAGACAATCGGGGTGCAGCTCTACACCGTCCGATCGATCCTTCCGCAGAAGCCCGAGGAGACCCTGAAGGCGATCCGGGCCATCGGCTACCAGGAGATCGAAGCCACCTTCGCCGGTTTCGATAAGATCTGGCCCGCGGTACAGGCCACCGGCCTGAAGCCGGTGAGTATGCACATGGACAACGCCATGGTCATGCGCGGCGGAGACGAACTCGCCAAAGCCGTGGATTCGCTCAAGCAGTACGGCTTCCAGTACGCGGTGCATCCCTACGTGGCACCCTCCGACCGCGGCGGACCGGACGTGATGAAAGCGCTCGGCGGCAAGCTCAACCACCTGGGCGAGTTGGCGAAACAGGCCGGCATGCAGGCCTGCTATCACAACCACGCGTTCGAATTCGCCACGCCCGCCGGCTCCTCCCAGACCCTCTTTGAAGTGCTCGCCGCCAACACCGATCCGAAGCTGGTCCACTTCGAGGCGGATCTGTTCTGGGTCAGCGTGGCCGGGCTCGATCCGGCGGATTTTCTGCGCAAGCACAAGGGCCGCGTATCGCTGGTGCACCTCAAGGACAAGGCGCGGGACACGGAGCAGCGATTTAACGAAGGCGTGCCGCGCACGGCGTTCCAGGAGGTCGGCCACGGCGTGATCGATTGGCCCGCCGTTCTGAAGGCGGCGAGCGACGCCGGCGCGCGTCACTACTTCGTCGAGCAGGACCAGACTCCCGGCGACCCGGTCGAGAGCCTCCGCCAGAGCTACGCATATCTCATGAAGTAGCCCGGAGCTCCAGTGGACCAATTCGGATTCGACTTCGAAGTCCCGCCCGCGCGGCGCGTGTTCACGGTTAGCGAGATCGCCGCGGAGATCCGCTCCGTGCTGGGCGGCGAGTTTGGCGATATCTGGGTGAGCGGCGAGATCTCCGGATTGAAAATCGCCGCCAGCGGCCACTACTACTTCACCCTGAAGGACCGCGACGCGCAGTTGCGCGCCGTCGCCTACCGTTCCGCGCACCGCTACTGGAAGGTGAAGCCGGCCGACGGCATGGCGGTCAACGCGCGCGGCCGCGTCGATCTCTATGAGGCCCGCGGCGACCTGCAGTTTCAAGTGGAGCTGCTGGAGCCGCAGGGACTCGGCGCGCTCCAGTTGGCCTTCGAGCAACTTAAGAAGAAGCTGGCCGCAGAAGGACTGTTCGAACCGGGGCGCAAGCGCCCCCTGCCGCGGTATCCGCGCCGCATCGGAATCGTGACCTCGCCGCACGGCGCCGCGATTGCGGACATGATCCACGTACTCACCCGCCGCTTCCCGGCATTGCACATCCGGCTGTACCCGGCGTTGGTGCAGGGCGAGGGCTCGGTGGAGGAGGTCTGCCGCGGCATCGACTACTTCAGCCGTACCGGATGGCCGGACGTGGTGATCGTGGGGCGCGGCGGCGGTTCGCTCGAAGACCTCTGGACGTTCAACGAAGAGGCGGTGGCGCGCGCCATCGCCGCCTGCTCCGTGCCCGTGATCAGCGCGGTGGGCCACGAGACCGATTTCACGATCGCCGATTTCGTGGCCGACCTGCGGGCGCCTACGCCTTCGGCGGCCGCCGAACTGGCCGTTGCGGTCACGCTCGACGACCTGCTCCGGCGCATCGCGCGCGACCGCGACCTGGCCGCGCAGAACATGCGCTACCGCCTCGCGCTGCTGGAACGCCGCCTCCGCCAGCAGGCGATGGGACGCGCGCTCGGGCTCATGCACCGCCAGATCGGCCGCCACCTGCAACGCGTCGACGAGTTGGGGTACCGGCTCGGCGCCCGGATTCGCGCTACGATCGGCAACGCGGAACGCGCGCGCCGCGCGCTCGAGGTTCGCGTCCGCGGCTTCGACGTCCGGCCGCGGCTGGCCGGCGACCGCCGCCGCTTTGAAGCCGCACGCTCGGCTGCGATCCAGTCCCTGCGGACGCAGTTGCTGCAGCGCCGCGCCCGCCTCGACCGCGCCACCGTGAAACTCGAGCAACTCAGCCCGCTCCGCATCCTCGACCGCGGCTACGCCATCGTGGCCAACGACGCCGGGATCGTCACCGACCCGGCGCAGGCGCCGCCGGACTCGGCCATCCGCGTGCGCGTCGCCCGCGGTTCGCTGGAGGCTGTGGTGAAGGCTATTCCGCCGCGGAAGCGCGGCGGGAGCGAATGACTTCAATGATGGTGGGCAGCAGCGACAGAAACACGATCGCCAGGATCACCTTATCGAAATTGCGCTGCACGAACGGCTGGCGCCCGAGACTGTAGCCGAGCAGGGTCATGACCGTGATCCATCCCGTGGCCCCGCACAGGCTGAACGGCAGAAACTTCGCGTACGGCATCTTCCCCACTCCGGCGATGAACGCGGCGAAGGTGCGCACGATCGGCACGAAGCGGGCGAAAATAATCGTCTTGCCGCCATACCTTTCGTAGAAGGCGTGGGTGCGGGTGACATACTCCTGCTTGAAGAGGCGTGAGTCGGGACGGCTGAAAATTTTCGGCCCTGTCTGCCAGCCCAGGAAGAAGCCGGTGGAGTCGCCCAGAATGGCGGCGAGCGACAGCAGCACGATCACCAGTACAATGTCGAGCCCTCCGCCGCCGGCCACCACGCCCACGGTGAACAGCAGCGAATCGCCCGGCAGAAAGAAGCCGACCAGCAGACCGGTCTCCGAAAAGACGATGGCGCACAACGCGGCGTAGCCGTACCAGCCGGAGAGGACCGTGCTCAACAGGCGCAGCAGGCTCTCCGGATTGGTCAGCGACCGCAGGAACTCGATCAGGCTGTGAATCATCCGGCCCTAGCCGTTGGTGGTGTAGCTGGCCACCAGGCGGTCGATCACTTCCTTGTGGATCTTGATCTTGCCCGACTTGATGAGCGCCTCTCTCACGCCGGCTTCGAACAGCGTGGAGCGGTCCCGGGCGCGCTGGCCCTTGATTTCGTCGCGGATGGCGGCCCGCTGCGCCGCAAGCTGGGACATGTCGGCCGCGGTGTGTGAAACCACCTTGCCCACCACGGTGACACCTTCGGAAGTCGTCGCCGGGCCGAAGATCGCGCCGTCCGGACGGTCGAACGCGGCCCCGAAATAGGACGCGCTGCCGACGCCTTCGATGCTGCCCGTGCGGGCGAACTCGGGAGTCGTCTTGACCTCCAGCCCCATGGCCTTGGCGGCTTTGGCCAGATCTCCGCCCATGGACGACGCCTTTTCCATCAATTCCTGCGCGTGCCGCATGATGGCAGCCTGAGAGCGGCTGCTGGACATCGTGTCGCGGATCTGGTTCTCCACTTCGGCGAAGGTCGAGGGGTGGGCGGGAATCACGTCCGCCACGACGGCGATCGCAACCTTGCTGCCCACCGCGACGGACTGCGAGACTTCGCCCTTCTTCAGCGAGGCCACGGAGGAGGCGAAGTCGGGGCTGGGTCCGAGTTCGCTCACATCGCCGCCGGCATAGCCGTCCACCTTCACCACCTGCATGTTGAATTCGGCAGCCACCTTGTCGGGATTCGCCGGGTCCTTCTTCAAGGCGGCGCCCGCCTGGTCGCTGGCGCGCTGCAGAGTATCGTTGACCCGCTGCTTCTTCCACTCCGCGGCAAGGTCGCTCTTGACCTCGGCGAAGGGGCGCACCCCGGCCGCCTGCCGCTCCACGACCTGGAACACGTGATAGCCGTACTGCGTCTTGACCAGGTCGCTCTGGCCCGCCTTCAGGGTGAAAGCCGCGTCCTCGAATTCCTTGACCATCTGGCCGTTGCGCTGGACCCAGTATTCGCCGCCGTTATCCTTCGATCCGGGGTCCTCGCTGTTTTCCTTGGCGAGTTTGGCGAAATCGGCGCCGGCGCGCACCTGCTTGAGCAGGTCTTCCGCCTTGGCTTTGAGCTTGGCTTCGTCGCCGGCGGGCTTGCCCTGGGTCATGATCAGGATGTGCCGCACCTTCACGCGCTCCGGCACGCGGAAGGCCTCGGGGTTCTGGTTGTAGATGCGCTGCAGGTCGGCGTCGGAGGGCGTCAGCGAGGCCTGGAGCTTCGCCTGGTCGGCGATCAGCACCACCAGGTTCTTCTTCTCCGGCACCATGTAGCGCGCCGTATTCGCCTTGAAGTACCCTTCCATTTCGGACGCCGAGGGTTGCACCTCAGCCTTATACTTGTCCGCCGGGAGCTTCACGTACTCGACCTTGACCTTTTCCGCCTTCTTCTTGAACGCGGCGTCGATCTCCTCGGGAGTGACGATGGTGCCTTCCACCGCGATGTCCCGCAGGCGGGAGATCATGATCTGGCGGCGGATGTCGCTCTCGAACCGGTCGATGGTCATGTTCTGCTGCGCCAGCAGCGCGGCGTACTGATCGTTGCCGACGAACTTGCCGTCCGGAAACAGGTTGGGAATCATCTGGCGGATGGCTTCGGCGACTTCGGCGTCGGAAACCTGGAAGCCCAGCCGCTGCGCCTCCAGATACATGGCGCGCTCGTTGATCAACTGGTCCACCATCTGGGGAACGTAGTTGGGCAGAATCTCCGGGGGAAGCTGCCGGTTGCGCATCGTCATCTGGATGATGTTCTGCACCTCCGGAAGCGTGATGGCCTCTTTGCCGACCTCGGCTACGACAACGTCGTTCGCCCCGCCGTCCGTGTTGTAATTCGGGACGAGGTAAACCAGCATCGAGGCGGCGACCACTAGAAGCAGACCCGAGAGCATGATGCGGACGGTCTTCTCTCGGCTTCGAAACAGATCAAACATGTGCGCAGAACTCCAGTGAAACGATCAAAAGGGGATAGCCTGATTATAGCGCGCCGGTGCGATCGGGCACAGCCGCCTATTTGCGCGACAGCGGTTTCGGAATTGTCGCGAGAGAGGGGTCGGCGCAACGGAGGAGGTTTGGA
>JBBIQR010000049.1:0-22469 GCA_037442245.1 Candidatus Solibacter sp.
CGATGCCGAGCGACAGCGGGGTCACGTCGAGCAGCAGCACGTCCTTGACTTCCCCGCCGAGCACGCCGCCCTGCACCGCGGCGCCGACCGCGACCACTTCATCGGGGTTCACGCCCTTGTGCGGGTCGCGGTTGAAGATTTCGCGCACCAGTTGCTGGATGCGCGGCATGCGGGTCTGCCCGCCCACCAGCACGACCTCGTCGATCTTCTGCGGGGTCACGTTGGCGTCGGCCATGGCCTGCTTGCAGGGACCGACGGAGCGCTGCACGACGTCCTCCACCATCTGCTCGAAGCGGGCGCGGGTGAGCTTCATCTGCAGGTGCTTGGGACCGCTGGCGTCGGCCGTGATGAAGGGCAGGTTGATTTCGGATTCGAGCAGCGTGGAGAGCTCCATCTTGGCCTTCTCGGCGGCTTCCTTGAGACGCTGCAACGCCATCTGGTCGCGCGAGAGATCGATGCCGTTCTCGTTGCGGAACTCGCTCACGATCCAGTCGATGATGCGCTGGTCGATGTTGTCGCCGCCCAGGTGGGTGTCGCCGTTGGTCGATTTCACCTCGACCACGCCTTCGCCTACTTCGAGGATCGAAATATCGAACGTGCCGCCGCCGAAGTCGTAAACCGCGATGGTTTCGTTCTTCTTCTTATCCAGCCCGTAAGCCAGCGCCGCCGCGGTAGGCTCGTTGATGATGCGCAGCACGTCGAGCCCGGCGATCTTGCCGGCGTCCTTGGTCGCCTGGCGCTGGGCGTCGTTAAAATACGCCGGGACGGTGATCACCGCCTGCGTGACCTTCTCCCCCAGGTAGGACTCGGCCGCTTCCTTGAGCTTGGTCAGAATCATCGCGGAGATCTCCGGCGGCGAATACTTCTTGCCGGTGATCTCGACGCGCGCGTCCCCGTGATCTGCCTGCACCACCCGATAGGGGACCATCTTCATCTCTTCGCTGACTTCCTCGCTGCGGCGCCCCATGAAGCGCTTGATCGAGAAGATGGTGTTTTCCGGGTTGGTGATCGCCTGGCGCTTCGCCACCTGGCCCACCAGACGCTCGCCGCTCTTGGTGAACGCCACAACGCTCGGGGTGGTGCGGTTCCCTTCCTGGTTGGCGATGACGGTCGGCTGGCCGCCCTCCATGACGGAAACGCACGAATTGGTCGTGCCCAGGTCGATGCCGATGATTTTGCCCATGATGCTTGAAGGCCTCCTCGCGAGAACTTTTGACTGGCGCTGCCTGTCGGCTAGCCTTAGTCCAAAACCATTATCAAAGTTTAGTGCGCGATTGTCAAGTCTTGCTTAGCGATCTACTCATCCTCCCGCAAGCACTTGAAACAAATGGGCCTTTACCTATCGCCTGCACCCCGGAAACGGTCCGCCAGAATCGTCACCAGCCCCGGATGACCGTCCAGCGGCGCCGTCACCTCGATCCGCAAGCCCTCGTACCGCGCCTGATTCCGCGCCACCAATCGCGGTAAATCGCGTTCCATGTGCAGACCCAGCGTGAGGAAGTAGGGCACAACCACGACGCGCCCCACTCCGGCGCGCACCAGTTCCTCCACGGCGCCATCCAGGTCCGGTTGCCCGAGTTCCAGGAAGGCGGCGAGAACGTGCTCGCAACCGGTGGCGCACACCACCTCCCGGGCTACCGCGCGCACCGCTTCATTGGCCGGTTCGACGCGCGAGCCGTGGGCAAATACGATGATTCCTGTGATCAAGCGCTACCGATATATGCTCTCATGTGATGCAACTCCTCAGTCTTGCGCGCCAGTTCATAGTTCATCAGGTCGCGCATCGAGAGGAAGCCCACCACATGCGACGCGCGCATCACCGGCAGGTGCCGGCATTTGTGCGCCTGCATAGCCTCCATGGCCTGTTCGATGCTCGCGTTGTCGTCGATGGTGGCAACTTCTTTGGTCATCACCTCGCCGACCGGAGTACGCGCGGGGTTCCGTTCCTCCAGCACGACGCGGTTCATGATATCGCGCTCGCTGAAGACTCCGCGCAGTTGTGCTCCGTCCAGGACCAGGATCGCTCCGACGTGGAGTTCCGCCATTTTCCGGGCCACTTCGGCCACGGTCTCTTGCTCTTCGACGCTGAAGAGCTTGCGATCATGAAGAATATCGGATACCCGGGACATGAATCACCCCTCCCGTAGGCTGGGAGGAAGAATATCATAAAGTACGTCCTGAGTCATAGAGGCTATTGACAAAAATGGCGGAAGGATTGAGATTCGAATGCCAGTCCGGCTGTACCGCGTGTTGCCGCCAGCACGGTTTCGTCTACCTGACCGAGGCGGATATCACCCGGGCGGCGGCGTTTCTGGGGATGGAACCGTCCGACTTTGAACGCCGCTACGTGTACCGCACGCGCAACCGGACACGCCTGCGGGTACCGAAGGCATCCACCTGCCATTTCCTGGGCGAGAACGGGTGCTCGATTCATCCGGCGAAGCCGACGCAGTGCCGTATCTTCCCCTTCTGGCCGGAACTGGTGGCCAGCCGGCGCGAATGGCTGAAGGTGGCGCGGAGTTATTGTCCTGGCATCGGGCAGGGTCCGCTGATCCAGATCGACGCCGCCCGCGCACAGGCGGAGGAGATGCGCGCGGCCTATCCGGGATTGTACGAATGACCTCCCACGCGTCGCCTTCCAGCTCTCCGGCTAAAGAACTCTGACCGCTTCCTTGAGGCGGGCGGCGATGGCTTCGGGCGACTCGGCGGGGATCTCCTTCCGAAACTGCATCTCCAGAAGACGGCTGAGGAACGTATCGGTCAGAATCACGTTCAGGACACGCAGCCGGTAGTCGAACTCGTAGACGATCTGGGAGGTGACGAACTCGTTGGTATCTTCCGTGACTGTAACCAGGATCCGTTCCGGCTGGGTCACGATATCGTGCACCCGGTTGAATTCCTGCCGTTGCGCCACCGGGCTTTTCGGAAACAGGATGGTGTGCCTGGCGGCGAACGGCGCCAACCCTTGGAAGTAGCTGCCGCCTTTGGGATTCGGCGTAGCGCCCTCAACGCGCCGGTGGTCGAACACCAGCACGGTCGCCTGCTTGAACTCGGGAGCGTCGTTCACCCCGCCGGCGAGAAGTTCCGGCTCGCCGTCGCCATCCAGGTCGGCCACCGCGAGATGATTCAAGTGCCCGCGATGCCAATATTCGGCCACGAGTTTGCCGGTCCTGCCGTCCAGGATGGCGAGTTGCGCCGGAAAGCTGTAGTTGTGGACGCTGACCAGCGCGACCCGGTCCACGGCCGAGCCGCGCGGACGAAAGGCCGCCGCGCGCGCCGCGATGTACGGAGGCGCAAATTGGCGGCCGCGGTTGTCGGTCACGGTTCTGCCCGGGTAGAATTTCCACCGGACCGAGCCGCCCGGACCGAAGCAGACCAGGTACGAGAAAGGGTAGGGGTCGGCCAGGGGATTGTAGATCCACAACGTCTCTCTCCGCCCGCCGCCGGTGAGGTCGGCGATGACGCAAGGCGGGGGCGAATCGGGCATGGCGCCGGGAAACGTGTGCCGCCAGAGTTCGACGTTGTCCTGGTCGTACACCACCAGAGTGCGGCCCTGCGCCCGGCAGGAGGCCGGCGGATTCGCCCAGCGCCAGCGCAATCGCCGGAACCCGGCGATACCCGCACCCGCGGCAAGCCCGGCGGCAATGCCGGACAACCCGTAGCGCATCCAGCGGCGGCGCGTGGGCGGCGCATCCGCAGCCGGCGCGCGCATCGAGCGGGCGCGCCATTCGTCGATTTCGGGGGCGAAGGCGTAAACGGGCGACTTCGCTCCCGGACCGCGGCGCACCGGCAGCCCTTGCTCCTTCTCCAGCGACTGCGCGGTCCGGACGCTCACCTGCAGGTAGCCGGCGATCTCCTTCCATCCGTTCAAGGCGGTGGGTTCGGTCATGGGTTTACAGAACTCTCACCCCCTGCCTGAGGCGCCCGGCAACGGCTTCGGGCGATTCGGCGGGAATCTCGCCCCGCAACTGCATCTCGCGCAGCCGGTTCAGAAAGGTGTCGGTCGGGGTGATGTTCACCAGCCGCAGCCGGGAGTCGAACTCGTAGACGATGCTCGGGCTTGCGTACTCGTCTATCCCTTCCGCCACATCCACCAGGATTCGTTCGGGCTGCACGATCAAATCGTGCACCCGGTTGAATTCCTGCCCCTGGGAGACGGGGCTTCTTGGAAAGAAGATGGTGTGCTTCGGGGCGAAGGGCGCGATCCCGCGAAAATAGCTGCCGCCGCCGGGATTCGGTGTCGCGCCCTCCACGCGGCGGTGGTCGAACACCAACAGCGTCGCCTGCTTGTACTCCGGGGCGTCGTTCACACCGCCGGCCAGCAACTCCGGCTCGCCGTCCCCGTCCAGGTCGGCCACCGCCAGGTGCATCAGGTGTCCGCGATGCCAGTATTCGGCGGCAACCTCGCCGTTCCTGCCATCCAGGATCGCCAGTTGCGACGGAAAGCTGTAGTTATGGATGCTCAGGAGCGCGATGCGCTCGGCCGCGTCGCCGCGCCGACGGAACGGTGCGACCCCAATTGCGGCATAGGGGGGCGAGAATTGTCGCCCGCGGTTGTCGGTGACGGTCTTTTTGATCTTGTACTCCCAGCGCCGCGAACCGTCCGGGCGGAAGCAAACCAGGTACGAGGGATCGACGGACCCGTTGACCGGAGCGTAGATCAGCAGCGTGTCCCTCCTGCCCGCGCCGCTGAGGTCCGCAAAAACGCAGGGCGACCCGGACCGGTACATGATTTTGGGAAGCGTGTATCGCCAGAGCTCGACGTTGTCCTGATCGTACACCACGAGAGTAAGGCCCTGGACCCGGCAGGAAGCCGGCGGATTCGTCCAGCGCCAGCGCAATCGCCGGAACCCGGCGACACCCGCAATCGCGGCAAGCCCGGCGGCAATGCCGGACAGCCCGTAGCGTATCCAGCGGCGGCGCGTCGCGGCCTCGTCCGGCGGCGCATCCGCAAGCGGCGCGCGCATCGAGCGGGCGCGCCATTCATCGATTTCGGCGGCGAAGGCGGAGACCGGCGACTTTTCCCCTGGACCGCGGTACACCGGCAGCCCCTGCTTCTCCAGCGCCTGCGCGGTGCGGATGCTCACCCGAAGATAGCCGGCAATCTGCTTCCACCCCTGCAACTGGTTGGGTTCGGGCATCGCCTACAGGACCCTGACGCCCCGCTTGAGGCGTTCCGCAATCGCTTCGGAGGATTCGGTTGGGATTTCGCCGCGGCGCTGGAGTTCATGCAAACTGTTCTGCGCGGCATCGGCCAGCAGGACGTTGACTACGGTCAGGTTGTAGTCGAGCTCGTAGACGATACTCTCCGCCTGCAGCTCGGTGGTTCCCTCGGCTACCGCCACCACGATTCGCGACGCCTGGATGTCGACTGCGGCCACCCGGTTGAAATCCTGATGCCGCGCGAGGGGACTCTTGGGAAAGAATACGGTGCGCTTGGCCGCCATCGGAGGGATGCCCTGGTAGTAACTCCCGCCCTGGGGATTCGGGGTCGCGCCGGCCACCCTGCGATGGTCGAACACCAGCAGGGTCGCCTGTTTGAACTCCGGCGCGTCGTTTACGCCGCCGGCCAGGAGTTCTGGTTCGCCGTCGCCATCCAGGTCCACGGCGGCCAGGTGGTTCAGATGACCGCGGTGCCAGTATTCGCCGGTCACTTTGCCGGTCTTGCCGTCGAGGATGGCAAGCTGCGCCGGGAAGCTGTAATTATGCACGCTGACGGATGCTACGCGGTCGATGGATGCTCCGCGCGGCCGGAACGCTACCGCCTGCTCCACGCTGTAGGGCGGCGAGAAGCGCCTCCCCAGGGTGTCGGCCACCGTCTTCCCGGGATAAAACGTCCAGCGATGCGAGCCTTTCCGGTCGAAGCAGCAGAGGCATGCGGTGGATCCTTGCCTGGTTGGCCGGTAGATGAACAGCGTGTCGCGCCGGCCGCTTCCGGAAAAGTCGGCAAACACGCCGTACCCGAACGAGTCCTCCGGAGCCTCCGGGAACCGGTAATGCCACAGCGGCGAATCTCCCTCGCCGGTGACCACCAGATCGGCGCCCTGAATCCGCCAGGAGCCGGGCAGCGCGTCCGTTTGCCGGAACCGCTCGAACACCGTGACACAACCGCCGGCCGCGAGCGCCGCCTGTGCGCCGATCCAGCCGTAGCGCATCCATTCGCGCCGGCTGGGAAACCCTTCCGGCACGGGTTGCCCGGCGCGCGTGGTGCTGGCCTTCCACGCGTCGATCTCGCGGGTAAGCGCGTACACCGGCGCTTTCACACCCGGGCCGCGGTACACCGGCAGGGCCGATTTCTCCATGCCCTGCGCCGTGCGGATACTCACGCCAAGATAGCCGGCAATTTGCTTCCAACCATGTAGTTCGGCGGACTCGGGCATGCGGTACTCAAAAAGGTTATCAGATCGCCCCCGCCGGACGGCTGGCCCATCGGAGCCAAAGCGGTGGGCGTCCTATTGACGGAAGCGTAAAATAGAAGTGGAAGTCTTCGAGCGAGTCTCAGGAGGTATCGCTATGGCTCATGGACTTCACCTGTACCGCCCGCATCAACCGCCGCCGGCGCGGATGCGCGGCGAAGAATCCCTTCTTGCGACCGGCGTTCTCCTGATCGCCTTTGTCCTGCTGGCACTGTTTTACGCGGTGCTCCAATTCCTGGAAAATCCGGCGTAGGCCGGGGAGGTGGCGTATGCGGCTCGGTCTTCGGTTCGCGGCCGTCGCGGCACTGGCCGCCGCCGGTGCGGCCTGCAACCCGGGACGATACTCGGCATCGGGACTTCATCTCCCGATGGACGGCAACGTGGAACGCGGCAAAGCGGACTTTGTGGCGCTGGGATGCAATTCCTGCCACCAGGTGAACGGCGTGGACCTGCCCGGGCCCACGGCAGTGCCGCCGGTTCCGGTGAAACTCGGCGGACAAACCAGCCGCCGCCTGAGCGACGGGTACCTCATCACCGCGATCTTCAACCCGAACTTCCATCTGGCGCCCCACGAAAAGGGCGAGATCACCGCCGGCGGGCAATCACGCATGCCGGCCTTCACGGAAAAGATGACCGTGCGCCAGATGGTGGATGTCATCGCGTTCCTACAGTCGCGGTACACCGTGCGGCGGTTCACTCCGAATTACACGTTCGAGTAGGATCGCTCCGGCGCTCACTCCCGCGGGAGTTCGCCGAGCCATGCCTCGAGATCGCCCGGCAGCGCGGACACGACCGTCACATCTTCTCCCGTGGACGGCTGCCGGAACCGGATGCGGTGCGCGTGCAGGAAGTAGCGGCCCGAGGCGTGACGCGGCGCGCCATAGAGTGTATCGCCCGCCACCGCGTGCCCGATGGATGAGAGGTGCACCCGGATCTGGTGCGTACGGCCGGTGCCGATGCGCACCTCGAGGAGCGTGAATCCCCGGTAGCGGCCCAGCACGCGGTATTCGCTCCACGCCGCGCGGCCTTCGCTCAGCCGCGCGGTCATCCGCGTGCGGCGCACCGGATCGCGCGCAATCGGCCGGTCGATGCGCCCGGTTTCGGCTTCGATCCGTCCGTGCACCAGCGCGAGGTACACCTTCTCGATCTCGCGGCCGGAGAATTGCGCGGCCAATGCGCGGTGGGCGGCATCGTGCTTGGCCACCAGCAGCACCCCGCTGGTGAACCGGTCGAGCCGGTGGACCAGACCCGGCCGGAGCGCGCCGCCCACGCCGGAGAGACTGCCGAAACGATGGACCAGCGCGTTCACCAGCGTCCCGGAATGGACACCCGCGCCGGCGTGCACCACCATCCCGGCCGGCTTATCGATGGCCACCAGATCGGCGTCCTCGTACAGTACCGCGAGAGGGATATCCTCGGCGACGGCGGCGAGCGGCGCGGGCGCGGCGGGTTCGACTTCCACCGTATCGCCGGCGCGCAGCGGGTGCGATGCGCGCACGGCGCCGCCGTTCAACCGCACGCGTCCGGACTTGATCCACTCCTGAATCCGCGAGCGGCTGTACTCGGGCAGTTGCTGCCCCAGCCAGTGGTCCAGACGGCGTCCGGAATCGGAATCGGTGGCGTGGAAGAGCACGAAATCAGCTACGCGGGCTTCGCGGGCTTCGCCCGATTCGCCGAACCGTCCGGCCGGTCCGCCGCCGGCGTCTCCTCCGGCTTGGGCAATTCCGAGTTCAGCCGCCGGCGGTCGTAAAACTGCATGCGGCACCAGCGGCAGTGATAAAGCTGCCCGCGGCCGGCGATCCGTTCCATCAGGTTCAGCAGACCGCCGTGGAAGCGGTCGATGCGGTCGCGCGTCTTCAGCCGGGTGACGCGGAACGTGCCGCAGACGGGGCACCGGCAGGCGGGACCCAGGTGATAACGGTAGCGCCGCGGGACAAACTCCTCGCGATCGCAGCGTTTACACTGGTAAATCGCCATGTAACTGAACCGTTCGAGGAAGCTCCGGTGGACGCGACGCAGTTTATCCCCGCATTGTCCGCACTTCGTCGCCACGGACTTTTTATAGCGCAATTTGCTCCACCGGCACAACCCGCGCGACAATCGAATAGATAACCCTGCCGCCGCGTACTCCACTATGTTGGACCGGATCACCGTGCATGGCGCGCGCCAGCACAACCTGAGGAACATCGACGTCGAGATTCCGCGCAACACGCTCACCGTGATCACCGGGTTGAGCGGGTCGGGGAAAAGCTCGCTCGCCTTCGACACGATCTACGCCGAGGGGCAGCGGCGCTACGTGGAAACGCTCTCCACCTACGCGCGGCAATTCCTCGACCAGATGGAGCGCCCCGACGTGGATTCGATCGACGGACTCAGTCCCGCGATCTCCATCGAACAGAAAACCACCAGCCGCAGTCCCCGCTCCACCGTCGGCACCATCACCGAAATCTACGACTACCTGCGCCTGCTCTACTCCTCGATCGGCATTCCCCACTGCCCGGTCTGCGGCAACGAAATCTCGCGCCAGACTACGGAACAGATCCTGCAACACGTCCTCGCGCTGAAACCCGAGGATCGCATCATGGTCATGGCGCCGGTGGTTCGCGGGCGCAAGGGCGAGTACAAGAAGGACCTGGAGAAACTGGCGCGCCAGGGCTTCGTGCGGGCGCGAATCGACGGCGTCCTGCGCTCGCTCGACGAGGAAATCGTGCTCGACAAGCGGCGCAATCACACCATCGAGGTCGTAGTGGACCGCCTGCTGGTCAAGCCGGGAATCGAAAAGCGCCTGGAAGCTTCGATCGACACCGCGACCAAGCTGGCCAACGGGCTGGTGCTGGTGGCGGTGGTGAACGGCGAGGAGCGGCTGTACTCGCAGAAACTGGCGTGCACGGAGTGCGGGACCAGCGTGCCGCAACTGGAACCGCGGTCGTTCTCGTTCAACAGCCCGTACGGCGCCTGCGAGGAGTGCCACGGGCTGGGCAGCAAGTGGACGTTCGATCCCGCCAAGGTAATCGTGGATCCCGGCAAACCGCTGCTCGACGGCGGATTGGGACCCGGCGCCGGCTCCTGGACCATGCAGGAGCAGTTGGGCGAACTGGCGCGCAAGAACCGCATCAACCTGGCGAAACCTTTCGAGGAGTTGCCGAAAAAGGCGCGCGAGACGCTGGTGGATGGCGCCGGCGGGCTGCCCGGCGTGCTGGCAATCCTGGAGGAAACCTACCAGAGTTCGAGCGAATCCTACCGCGACTGGCTGACGGACTACATGTCGCCCTCAGAGTGCCCGTCGTGCCGCGGCATGCGGCTGCGCCCGGCGAGCCTGGCGGTGCGCGTGAAGAATTTCTCGATCAGCGAGTTCACCGGGCTGCCTATCGCCCGCGCCCTGATGACGGTGCGCGGCTGGGAGTTGAACGGGCGCGAGGAACAGATCGCCGGGCGCGTGCTCGACGAGGTCCGCCGGCGCCTCGAGTTCCTCTCCGCCGTGGGGCTGGATTACCTGAGCCTGGACCGTTCCGCGGAGACCCTTTCCGGCGGCGAGGCGCAGCGCATCCGGCTCGCCACCCAGATCGGCAGCAAACTGCGCGGCGTCCTCTACGTGCTCGACGAGCCTTCCATCGGGCTGCATCCCCGCGACAACGGACGGCTGCTCGAAACCCTCGCCGAACTGCGCGACATGGGAAACACGGTGCTGGTGGTGGAGCACGATCAGGAGACCATCGAACGCGCCGATTACGTGATCGACCTGGGACCCGGCGCCGGGCGCCTCGGCGGCGGACTGGTGGCGGCGGGGCGCCCCGAGGAGATCGCCAGGAACCGCGAGTCGCTCACCGGGCAGTATCTCTCGGGCGCGGTCACGATCCCCGTCCCCGAGTCGCGCCGCAAGCCCAACGGCAAGAAACTCGTCATCCGCGGCGCACGCGAGCACAATCTCAAGGACCTCGATGTCGAGGTGCCGCTGGGCGTGCTGACCGTGGTGACCGGCGTCTCCGGCAGCGGAAAATCGACGCTCGTCAACGAGATCCTCTACCGCTCGCTGGCCAGGGAAATCTACGGTTCGCACGAGGAGCCGGGGGCGCACGAAGCCATTGAAGGCATCGCGCTTCTCGACAAGGTGATCCGCATCGACCAGGCCCCCATCGGGCGCACGCCGCGCTCCAACCCGGCGACCTACACCGGGCTCTTCACGCCCATCCGCGACCTTTTCGCCATGCTTCCGGAATCGCGCGAACGCGGCTACAAGCCGGGGCGCTTCAGCTTCAACGTGAAGGGCGGGCGGTGCGAGGCGTGCCAGGGCGACGGGCTCAAGCGCATCGAGATGAACTTCTTGCCGGACGTCTACGTGACCTGCGACATCTGCCGCGGGCGCCGGTACAACCGCGAAACCCTGCAGGTCAAGTTCAAGGGCCACTCCATCGCCGACCTGCTGGAAGCGACCGTGGAAGAAGCGCTGCCCCTGATGGAAAATCTGCCGCAGATCCGCGCCAAGCTGCAAACCCTGTCCGACGTCGGGCTGGGATACCTGCACCTGGGACAATCCTCGACCACGCTCTCCGGCGGCGAAGCGCAGCGCATCAAGCTGGCGCGCGAGTTGAGCAAGCGCCAGACCGGGCGCACCTTCTACCTGCTGGACGAACCCACCACCGGGCTGCACTTCGACGACGTGCGCAAACTCCTCGACGTCTTGCAGCGCCTGGTGGAACTGGGCAACACGGTGGTGGTGATCGAGCATAATCTGGATGTAATGAAGAGCGCCGATTGGATGATCGATCTCGGCCCCGATGGCGGCGAGTACGGCGGCAGGGTCGTGGCCACCGGCACCCCCGAGCAGGTCGCCCGCAACCGGAAAAGCTACACAGCCGAAGCGCTGCGCAAGGTGCTGCCGTGAGCCGCTACCGGCAGGCGCCGCTGGATTTCGCCGGCCTCAAAACGGTCGGCCTCGCCGAGCGCGGCGGCAAGGTGAAGCGCGCCGACTTCGCGCGCCCCTACGCCGCCGGGTCGGGAGTGGCCGGGCTGATCGATTCCCTGCCCCGCATTCTGGCCGGCGACAGTTTCCGCGAGGTGGTGGATGCGATCGCCGCGGCGCGCGATCAGCGGCGCGCCATTTTGTGGGGCATGGGCGGGCACGTCATCAAGTGCGGACTCGCTCCCGTCCTGCTGGATTTGATGCAGCGCGGCTTCGCCACCGGCTTCGCCCTCAACGGCAGCGCCGCCATCCACGATTACGAGATCGCGCTCGCCGGACACACCAGCGAGGACGTGGAGGCGGTCCTCCCGGATGGGCGCTTCGGCGCCGCCGAGGAAACCGGCCGCGAGATGAACCGCGCGATCGCCGCCGGCGACCGCGAAGGTCTCGGGATCGGCGAAGCCCTGGGGCGCTCGCTGGCCGCCGGCGACGGCAGCCTGCTGTACGGCGCGTACCGGCACGGCACGCCGGTGACCGTGCACGTGGCCATCGGGACGGACACGCCGCACACGCACCCCGCGGCCGACGGAGCCGCCATCGGCAGCGCCAGCCATCGCGATTTCCGCCTCTTCTGCACGCTGGTGACGGAACTGAACCAGGGCGGCGTCTACGTGAACGTGGGGTCGGCCGTACTGCTGCCGGAGGTCTTCCTCAAGGCGGTGTCGGCGGTGCGCAACCTGGGGCATGAACTGGCGCGATTCACCACCGTGAACCTGGATTTTATCCAGCACTACCGGCCGCGGGTCAACGTGGTGGAGCGTCCGCACGCGCAGAGCGGCGGCAAAGGCTACGCGATCACCGGGCATCACGAGTTGATGCTGCCGCTGCTGGCCGCGGCGCTGATCGAGAGACATTCATGACGGAAGAACCGCTCCTGCCGGCGCCGCCCTCCGCGCCGCAGCGCGATCCCTTCTGGAGCTACGTCGATCTCGCGGTCTTCGCCGGCGCCGCGGTGCCCTGCCTGCTCCTGGGTCTCGGGCTGATGAAACTCGTGGTCTGGGTGGCGGGCGTGAAATCGCCGCGCCCGGCTCTGGTGCAACTGCCCGCGCAGGCGATCGGATACCTGCTGCTGTTCGGCGTGCTGGCGTTGATGTTCAAGCTGTACGATCGCCCCTTCTGGCGCTCGCTCGGCTGGGTGCGGGCGGCGTTGGCGCCGGGTTGGGCGGTGAGCGCCGGCGCCAGCACGGCCATCGCGGTCGCCACCCTCGGGAGCGCGATCGGGATGCCGAACCGGGAGAACGACATCACCCGTCTCTTGAAAGACCCGCTTTCGATCGGCCTGGTGGCGGGGTTCGCGGTACTGCTGGCGCCGGTGTGCGAAGAACTCGCGTTCCGCGGATTCCTGCAGCCGCTGCTGGCGCGCAGTTTCGGTCCGGTCGTGGGCGTGCTCGGCGCCGCCGTCCCCTTCGGCCTCCTGCATTTCAGCGAGTACGGCAACTCCTGGCGGCACGCGCTGCTGATTGCCGGCGCCGGCGCCGCGTTCGGCTGGATGCGCCAGGCTACCGGCTCGACCCGCGCCTCGGCCCTGATGCACGCGGCCTACAACGGACTGTTTTTCGCGGCCTTCATCGCGGCGCGGCAGTTGGGAAAAGGGTAAGAGGTGAACGCGTTATCATGAAGGCTGTTGGTGATAACATGATCCGCACCCAGATCAGCTTGGACGAACGCGAGTACTCGCTTGTCAAGAAAGAGGCTGCCACGCTGGGCATTTCGGTGGCGGAACTGGTACGCCGCGCAGTGAGGCAGGCTCTTCCCGTGAACGACGAGGCTCCGTGGATGCGTTTTGCCGGATTCGTTGAGACGGGCGATCCCCAATCCAGCGAATCGATCGATGAAATCGTCTATGGCGCGAAAGACTGAGTGCTACGCGGACACGCCGGCGTGGATCGCGTTTCTGGACCGCTCGGATAGCCATCACGTCATGTTCCGGCGGCTGTTTGCCGATCCGCCATCTTTGGTGACCTCAGCCCTCACGGTTGCTGAGGGACATGCCTGGTTTCTGCGACGCTACGACTCGTACCGCGCGCTGCAGTTTCTCCAATTTCTGGATGCGTTACCTCATTTGCGGATTGTTCCTTTCGACGCCTCCGAGTTGGCGAGTTCCGCGGAGGTGGCTCGCCGGTACGCCGATCAGAAGCTCACTCTGGCGGACGCTCACGGGTTGGCGATCCTGCGCCAGATCCGCAACCCGGTATGTTGGTCGACGGACCGGCGCCTCACACTGGGCGGTGCTCGCCTGGTGACCGCCTGACGGCTCAGGCGTAACCCGCCGGGAGATCGCCCCACTTGTCGTAAGCTGGAAGTTTAAGCCAACCCGCATGGTTGAAACAATCGAATGGACACCCCAGGGCGTGGTCATGATCGACCAGACCCGCCTGCCTCTGCACGAGGACTACGTCACCTGCCGCACGTATCAGGAAGTCGCGCGCGCCATCAAGGACATGATCATCCGCGGCGCGCCCGCCATCGGGGTGGCGGCGGCGATGGGCGTCGCGCTCGGCGTCGAGCACGCGGACCCGCGCGAACTCGACGCGCAGTTCGAGACCATCTGCGACACCCTGGCGAAGACGCGTCCTACGGCGGTCAACCTCTTCTGGGCGATCGAGCGCATGAAGCGGTTGTACGCCGCGCTGCGCGGCAAGCCGCTTGCCGAGATCCGCGCGCGCCTCAAGGCGGAGGCGCTCGCCGTGCGCGAGGAGGATATCGCGATCAATCGCGCCATCGGACGCCACGGCGCGCCGCTCGTGCCCGATGCCGGAACCGTCCTCACCCACTGTAACGCCGGCGCGCTGGCGACCGCCGGCTACGGGACCGCGCTCGGCGTGATCCGCGCGGCGCGCGAGATGGGCAAGCGCATCGACGTCTTCGCCGATGAAACGCGGCCGTTCCTGCAAGGCGCGCGCCTCACCGTCTGGGAACTTCAGCAGGACGGCATTCCCACCACCCTGATCACCGACAACATGGCCGGCCACTTCATGAAGAGCGGGCGCATCGGCTGCGTCGTGGTCGGGGCGGACCGCATCGCCGCCAACGGCGATGTGGCCAACAAGGTCGGCACGTATTCCGTGGCGGTGCTCGCCAAAGAGAACGGCGTGCCGTTTTACGTGGCGGCCCCGGTTTCGACCCTGGACCTGACGCTGGCGAACGGCGAATTGATCCCGATCGAACAGCGCGCGGCGTCGGAGGTCACACAGGTCTTCGGCCATCCGGTAGCGCCTCCGGATACCGTGGTCGAGAATCCCGCGTTCGACGTGACGCCGGCGCGCTACGTGACCGGCATCATCACCGAAAAGGGCGTGGCGCACGCTCCGTACGAAGAATCACTAAAGAAACTGATCGGATGAATAAAGCGATGAAGAAAGTTTGGATGACTCTGTTCTGCGCGGCGCTGCTGGCTTCGGCCCAGGGACCGAAGCGCGCGCCCGGTTTCTGTCTGGCGGATAGCAATGGACAATGGCACGACCTCGCGGACTACCGCGGCAAGGTTGTGGTCGTCGAGTTCATGCAGACCACCTGCCCCCACTGCGCCGATTTTTCGAAGGTGCTCGGCGGCGTAGCGGCCAAGTACGGTCCGCGCGTTCAGGTGCTCTCCATCGCGCTGCCCAACGACACCCCGCAGATGATCCAATCGTACGTGCGCGGCCACGGCGTCACCTGGCCGCACCTCTACGATCAGGGTCAGGTGGCGGCATCGTACGTGCGCGCGTCCGGCATGAATTTCCCCACCGTGTACCTGGTGGATCAGGGCGGGATGCTCGCCGGCCACTGGGAGTACAGCGTGCTCGCCACGGGATTCTTCGAGGGCGATCAACTGGCCCGCGAAATCGACCGCTTGCTGGCGCCAAAGAAAAACTAACCGCGCTATACTCGGGCCGGATGCTGCCCGTTTTCCTCGCGGCCTACGGCACGGTGTTCCTCGCGGAAATCGCGGGCGACAAACTGCTCTACACCACGGGCGTGCTCGCCGCGCGCTATCGCACGGCGCCCATCCTCGCCGGTATGCTGGCGGCGTTCGCGGCCAAAATGGCGGTCGCGGTCGCGGTGGGAAAGGCCCTCTCCATGCTGCCCGCGGCGGCGGTCGCGGCGGTGACGGCGCTCAACTTCTTCGCCATCGCCTACGCCGTCTGGCGCAAAACGGAATGGCATGCGCTGAAGGAGACTTCCGCGCAATCCCAATCTCCGGCGGCACGCGCGGCGGCGGTTTCCTTCGCGGCGATCTTCTTCTCCGAATGGGGCGACATCGGGCAGATCACGGCCGCGAACCTGGCGGCGCGCTTCGGCATGCCGCTGGTCATCTGGGCCGCGGCGGTAAGCGCGATGGCGACCAAGGGCGCGCTCGCGGCATCCGTGGGCGCGGGACTGCGCCGCTGGATGCTACGCCGCCTGGCGCCGCGCACGCTTCGCTACGCCGCGGTGGCGGCGCTGCTCGTACTCGGACTCCTCTCCGCCATGGAAGTGCTCGCCGGACGTGAGGGCGCGAGCCTGTGAGTCCCGATCGCGACGGGCGCCGCAAGGCTGCGATCCGCTTCATCGTCTGCCTCGGGATCGTGAGCCTGTTCGCCGATATGACCTACGAGGGCGCCCGCAGCATCATCGGTCCCTTCCTCAAGGAGCAGGGCGCTACCGCAACCGAAGTCGGGCTGATCGCCGGATTGGGTGAGATGCTGGCCGCGAGCCTCCGCTATTTCTCCGGGCGCTTCGCCGACCGCACCCGCGCTTACTGGCCGATCACCATCGCCGGCTACGCGGTGAACCTGATCGCGGTGCCGGCGCTGGCCTTCGCCGGCAACTGGCAGACCGCGGCACTGCTGGTAGTGATCGAGCGCACCGGCAAAGCCATCCGAGGTCCGGCGCGCGACGCGCTCCTGAGCAACGTGACCGCTACCGTGGGACACGGCTGGGGCTTCGGATTGCACGCGGCGTTCGACCAGACGGGCGCGATGGTGGGTCCGCTCCTGATGGCCGCGGCGGTGAGCGAGACCCACCGGTTCGGTCCGGCGTTTTTGCGGCTGGCGGTGCCGGCGCTGCTGGCGCTGGGCACGCTGCTCGCCGCCAAGGGAACCTATCCGGTAAAGGGCGAGCCTCCCGCGCAGGCGGAAACGCAGGTGCTGCCGCGCGTATTCTGGCTGTACGTTGCGGCGGCGGGCGTACTCGCCAGCGGGTTCGTCGATTTCCCGCTGCTGGCCTATCACTGGCAGAAGAACGCGCTGGTGGCGCCGGCCGCGATCCCGCTGCTTTACTCGGGCGCGATGGGCGTGAACGGGATTACCGCGCTCGTCTTCGGCCGGCTGTTCGACCGCTACGGCATCCGGGTACTGGCCGCGGGCACCGCGATCTCGCTCGCCGCGCTGCCGCTGGGCTTCCTGGGCGGCTTCGGCGGAGCCGTGGCGGCGTCGGCGTGCTGGGCGGCGGGAATGGGCGCGCAGGACGGCTCCCTGCGCGGCGGCATCGCGCAGGTGGTCTCGATGTCGAAGCGCGGCGGCGCGTTCGGCGCTTTCAACGGCGTGTACGGCGTCGCCTGGTTCGCCGGCAGCGCCGTCATGGGAGTGCTCTACGACCGCTCCATCCCCGCGCTGGTCGCCTTCGGCGTGGCCATGCAGGCGGCGTCCGCGGTGTTCTTCTTCGCGCTGGCGCCCCGGCTGCGCGCGGCGGCGCGCGCGCGGTAGAATGGCGGGTTTGAACGGCATGATTCCGTTTTTTCGCAAACCCGATCCCGCACCCCAGCCCCTTGGGCCGCTGGAAGTGGCGGTGATGGAGATCGTGTGGGCGCGCGGCGAGAGCGCGGTGCGCGACGTGGCCGGCCGCCTGGAACGGCCTCTGGCCTACACCACCGTGATGACCACGCTCGACCGCCTCTACAAGAAAGGTCTGCTTGACCGGCGCAAGAGCGAGCGCGCGTTTCTGTATTCCGCACGCCTTTCGCGCGCGCAATGGGAGGAGAAGCGCGCCGGCGAACTGATGGCCGGCCTGCTGGCGGCGCGCGACGAAGCGCGCAAGTCGCTCATCTCCTGTCTGGTGGACGCCGTCTCCCGCGACGAGCGTCTGCTCGATGAACTCGAGCGTAAGATCCGGCAGCGCCGCCGGGAGTTGAGGCGCTCATGACCGGCGAGTACATCCTGCGGCTTGCCGCGCTGAGCCTGGCGGCGTTTTTCCTGGTGCAACTGGCGGTGGGCGCGGCGGCGATCGCGATCGCGCCCGGCGCACTGCGCGCGGCATCGCGGATGCGGACGCGGGCCGCCGCGCGGTCGATGCTGTGGCTGCGCTGGGCGCCGGCGATCGCCGGATTGCTCGTGGTCGGCGCGGTGTGCGTGCCGAGTTACCTGCGCTACGAACCCGGAAACACCCGCGAAGAGTTGGGTCCGGTCTGCGTCGCCGGCGCGCTGCTGGCCCTGGCTGTGTGGACCGGCGCGGCCATCCGCGGACTGCGCCGCATCGCGCTCTCGCGGCGGCGTCTCCGCGGCAGTGCGGACGGGCGCGGCCCCCTGGTGGCGATGGCCGGCATCCTGCGCCCGCGGCTGCTGATTGCTCCTGCCGTCGTCGAGGCCCTTTCGCCCGGGCAACTGGATGCCGCGCTGAGTCACGAGCGCGCTCACGGCGCGGCGCGCGATAATCTCAAGCGGCTGCTGCTGGCATTCACTCCGGGAATCCTGCCCGGAGTGGGCGGCTTCGCCCAGGTGGAGCGGCATTGGGCGCGATTCACCGAGTGGGCGGCGGACGACGACGCGGTGGCCGGCGATCCCCGCCGCGCCCTGGCGCTGGCCGGCGCGCTGGTGCGGGTGGCGCGGCTGGGGCCGTCATCGGCGCCGCTGGCCAGTTGCCTGCTCGATGGCGACGATCTCGCCGAGCGCGTGGAGCGCCTGCTGCACCCGCCGGCCGCTCGCCCGCCGCGGCGCAACCGGCTTTGGAGCGCCGCCCCGGCCCTGGCCGTGGCCCTGGCAGCCGGGCTGGCCTGGAGTCCCGCCGCACTCGAATCCGCGCATCACCTGCTCGAGCACCTGGTGCGGTGACACACCTTCGTTGTACGCCCGGCAATCCAGGCTGATCACCATGACTCCAAAACGACGGGACATTCTGAAACTTCTCTCCGCCGGCGCTGCCGCCTCGGCGGCACATCCGCAGCCGCCCGCGCAGTCCGGCGCGCAGCCCAACATCCTGGTCATCATGGCCGACCAGCATCGCGCGGGACTCACGCGGGCCGGCGGATTCCCGCTCGACACCATGCCCACGCTGGACGCCCTGGCGGCCGGCGGCGTCTCCTTCGACCGCGCCTACACGACGGCGCCGCTCTGCGTGCCCGCGCGCATCAGCATGCTGACCGGACGCTGGCCTCACGCCCACCGCGTCCGCCAGAACAGCGCGCCGGACGCCGCGGTATTCCAGTCCGACCTGTTCCAGTTGACTCGCGGGCTCGGCTATCGCACCGCCCTCATCGGCAAGAATCACACGTACCTGAAGCCGCGCAACGTCGACGTGTGGAGGCCGTACAGCCATCTGGACGGCTGGACCCCGGAAGGCGCGCCCTCCGAATACGGCGGGTTCAATCGCTGGATGGCCCACCTCAACCACGGCACCAGCCTGACGCCGACGCCGTTTCCCGCCGAGGTCCAGTTCCCCTACCGCATCGCCTCCAACGCCATCGACTTCATCCAGCAAGCCGGCGACCGGCCCTTCGCTCTGTGGATGAGCTTCGCCGAACCGCACAACCCGTACCAGGTTTCCCAACCCTACTTCGATCTGTTTCCGCCCGAGGCGATTCCTCCGCGCGGCGCGGGCCCCGAGGCGTTCCGGAGCAAGGGCTTCAAATGGCAGTGGCTGCAAGGCCTCGAAGAGCGGACCTACCCCGGCTACCGCGACCACTGGCGGCGCACCCGTTCGAACTACCTCGGGATGCTGCGTCTGATCGATGACCAGGTGGCGCGCGTGATGCGGCAACTCGATGCCGGCGGCAAGGCGCGGAACACGATCGTGCTCTACCTGGCGGACCACGGCGACTACTTCTGCGACTACGGCCTCGAGCGCAAGGGCGCCGGGCTGCCGGAAGTGCTGACCCGCATCCCGATGGTGTGGTCCGGCTGGAACATCCGGCCGCAAAAGCCGGACGCCTTCGTTTCGACCGCGGACGTTCTGCCCACGCTGTGTGAAGCCATCGGCGCGGGCATCCCGCCGGGCGTGCAGGGCCGCAGTTTGTGGCCCATCCTGCAAGGGAAGCCGTATCCGCGCGCGGACTTTGAGACCATCTATTCCGAGGTGGGTTTCGGCGGCATGTACTACGGACCCGACGACCACATCCCGGACAACTGGGGCCGCGGACGCGTGGCCGCCGATGCGATTCCGACCTACGACGAGTTGAACCCGGTCACGCAGAGCGGTTCCATCAAGATGGTGCGCCGCGGCGCGTGGAAGCTGACCTGCGACATGATGGGCGACGGTGAGCTATACAATCTCGAACACGACCCCTACGAACTGGCGAATCTCTACGGCAACAAAGCGACCCTGGACGTGCAGCACCAGTTGACGGCCGATCTGCTCCGTTGGACGATCCGTACCCAGGACGATCTGCCGGTGGCCGCGTATCCCCCGAAATGGGCGCCGCGCAACTGGTATTAGGGCGCCGCGCGCGGCCCCGCCCGGATGTACACTGAACTCACCCACCGGAAAGGAGAGTTCCATGCATCGCAGGGAGTTTCTCGCCGCCGCCTCCGCGGGACTGACGATCCGCTCGGCCTCCGGGGCCGCGCCCGTCCGCGCGGAACCGCTCACCAACCCGAATTGGGGTCCGCTCTATTACGACGATAAGGAGCAGACCCAACTCGAGGAGGTCCTCGCCAGCCGCCAGCCTTTCCGCTTCTCTCCACCGCCCGGCAAATCCAAGGTCGCCGCCTTGGAAAACGAGTGGGCCGCCCGTATGCAAACCCGCTGGGCGCTGGCCGTCACCAGCGGCACGGCGGCGCTTCACTGCGCCCTCGCCGCGCTCGAAATCGGCCCCGGCGACGAAGTCATCCTCCCCGCCTGGACCTGGTACTCCGACTACAGCACCATCATCCAGTCCGGCGCCCTCCCGGTTTTCGCCGAAATCGACGACTCCTTCAACATCGACCCCGGCGATATCGAACGCCACATCACGCCGCAGACCCGCGCCATCATCGCGGTCCATCTGCAAGGCAACCCCGCCGACCTCGATCCCATCCTCGCCATCGCCCGCAAGCACAACCTCAAGGTCATCGAGGATTGCAGCCAGAGCGTGGGCGCTTCCTACAAGGGCAAACCCCTCGGCTGTATCGGCGACATCGGTACCTACAGCCTGCAGCAGACCAAGACGATCACCGCCGGCGAAGGCGGCGCGGTCGTCACCAGCGACCCCACCCTGTTCGAGCGCGCCGTCCGCTTCCACGATGTCACCGTGCGCCGCGATTTCCCCGCCAAACTCGCCTACATGCCCGGGCTCAACTACCGCATGAACGAGTTCACCGGAGGCGTGCTGCTTGCTCAGTTGCGCAAGCTCGATACTATTGTCGCCGCCGTCCGCCGCAACGCCCGGGCCGTCTACGAGGGCGTCCGCGACCTGCCCGGCGTCCGCCTGCGCCGCCTCCCCGACCCCGATGGCGAACTCGGCACCGGCGTCTTCCTCGGGTTCGCTTCCAAGGAGCAGCGCAACCGCTTCGCCGCCGCCATGAAGGCGGAGGGAATTCCCGTCTCGCCGCCCGGCGGCTCCATCATCCTCCCGATCGTTCCGCAAATCGAGGGCAAGGTCACGGTCACTCCACGCTGGCCCTCCTTCGCCGGTGAGCGAGGCCGCGCCATCCGCTATGGCCGCGAGTGCTGCCCGCGCACCATCGACATCCTCTCGCGCTACGCCGGCGTCATGATCGGTCCCAAGTACACCCGGCGCGACACGGACGACGCCGTGGCGGCCGTCCGCAAAGTCTATCCCGCCATCGCGAACGCATGATCCGCCACGTCGCCTGTCTCGTGCTCACGGCCGCGCTCCCCGCCTGCGCCGCCGGTCTGCGCGCCGGCACCGCGCGCGTCGATATCACGCCCGAAGGCCCTATCTGGATGTCCGGCTACGCCAGCCGCAACCACCCTTCCGAGGGCGTGCGGCAGCGCCTCTACACGCGCGCGCTCGCCATCGACGGAGCGGGCGGCAAGGTCGTCATCGTGACCGCCGACGTGGTCGGCATCCCCGCGGAGTTGGGCGATGCGGTCGCCTCCCGCGCCGGACGGCAGTTCGGCATCCAGCGTGCGCGCCTCGTGCTCAATGCGTCCCACACCCATACCGGTCCGGTCGTGTGGCCCAACCTGAGCATGATGTGGGACCTCCCGGACGGCGAACGGCGGAAGCTGCGCGATTACGCCGCTCGTCTCCAGGACGCGATGGTGGAGGCCATCGGCCAGGCCGTCGCCGGTCTCGCCCCCGCCCAGCTCACGCTCGGTTTCGGCGAAGCCGGCTTCGCCGTCAACCGCCGTCAGTACACCCCCCGCGGGGTAGTGATCGGCGTCAACCCCGATGGGCCGGTGGATCACCAGGTCCCGGTCATCAAAATCGCCGGCCCGGATGGCAAAGTGCGCGGCGTGCTCTTCGCCTACGCCTGCCACAACACCACGCTGACCGGCGAGTTCTACGAATTGAGCGGCGATTACGCGGGCGCGGCCGAAGCCCAACTCGAGGGCGACTACCCCGGCTCGGTGGCGCTCTTCCTGCAGCTCTGTGCCGGGGATCAGAACCCCAACCCGCGCAGCAAACCGGAACTCGCCGTCGAGCACGGCCGCGCCCTCGCCGCCGAAGTCCGCCGCGTGATGCAAAGCGGCATGCTCCCGCTCCACGCGCCCATCCGCGCCGCCTGGGTCGTGACCCGTCTACGCTTCGCGCCGCAGGCGCGCTCGGTCTACGAAGCCGATCTCGCCAACCCCAAGGCATCGCCCGCCTTGCGGAATCGGGCGCGCAAGATGCTCGATTCGCCCGTCTCCGATACCGCCTACCCGGTGCAGGCGCTGCGCTTCGGCAGGGACCTGACGCTCCTCGCCCTCGGCGGCGAGGTCGTGGTCGACTACGACCTCCGCGCCAAACGCGAGTACCCCGGCGAGCCCCTGAT
>JBBIQR010000050.1:0-22263 GCA_037442245.1 Candidatus Solibacter sp.
CTTTCCCAAGGGGCACCCGGTGCGTCTTGGGAAAGGCGCGAAACGCCCAGATCACCAGGGCCAGGACGACGAAGCCGTCGACCCCGGTCATGGCGCGGTGGGTGAATTCGATCAGGGTCTTGGCGGCGGGCGCCTGCGGGAGAACTTCTCCGTTACACAGCGGCCAGTGGTTGCCGCATCCGGCGCCGGCCCCTGTCGCCCGGACATAAGCGCCCCAGAGGACGACCGCCAGGTTCCATGCCAGAGTGAGCCAGGCGAAGCGGGCGAAGCCGCGGTTGGAGGTGGTGACCAAATTTCCATTGTATTCCCCCTTGACGCGCTCCGTCGATGGTGCTAGTTTTACAGCAGGCTGCTACTTTTGCAGCACGCTTATGCGGAAAGACGGACATCGCAACCTGAGCCGGCGGGAGCGCCAGATCATGGACATCCTCTACCAGAAGGGCCGGGCGACGGCGTCGGAGATTCACACCGGCATCGCCGATCCGCCGTCGTATTCGGCGGTCCGGGCCAAACTGCGCGTGTTGGAGGAGAAGGGCCATATCCGGCACGAGGAAGAGGCGCTGCGGTACGTGTATGTCCCGGTAGTGGGGCGCGATTCGGCGCGGCGCAGCGCGTTGCGCCACATAGTGTCCACCTTTTTCGGCGGCAGCGTGGAGGAGACCGTGGCCGCGCTGCTGGACCTCTCCGCGGCCAATCTTACCAAACAGGATTTAGAGCGCATTTCAGCCATGATCGAGCAGGCGGGAAAGGACGGCGAACGATGATCGGGTTCACGAGTTTGGCGGTGGAAGCCGCGTGGAAAGCAACGGCGGTGCTGGCGGTGGGCTTCCTGGCGGCGCGTCTTCTGGCGCACGCTTCGGCCGCGACGCGGCACTACGTGTGGTCGATGGTGTTGGCGGCGCTCCTGCTGCTGCCGGCCGCGATCGCGTTCGCTCCCAGGTGGAGCGTGGCGGTGCGCGCCACCGCGCCTGCACCGCAGACGCCGGCGAACACGATCGTACGCGGCGGCGCGGCGCGCTCCGCCCCTGCTCCGGCGCCGCAGCCTCCGGCATCGAATCCGATCGCGTGGATCTACCTGGCCGGCACGGTGGCCGTGGCGGCGCGCTTCGCCGGTGGAGCCGTCCGCACCCGGCGATTGCTCGCAGGTTCGGCCGACGCGGTTCGCCCCGGACTTCCGCGCGGCGTGCGGGTGGTCGAGTGTCCCCTGGCGCCGGTCCCGATGGTGTGGGGCCTGCTGCGCCCGGTGATTGCGATGCCCCTGGCGTCGCGCGAGTGGAGCGCGGCGCGCTGGCGTACGGTGCTGCTGCACGAATTGCTTCACGTGGAACGCCGCGACCTCCTGGCACAGGTCGTGGCGCAGGCGGCTTGCTGCCTGTACTGGTTCCATCCCCTCGCCTGGCTTGCCGCCAGGGAGCAGCGCCGTGAGCGCGAACGCGCGGTGGACGATGCGGTGCTCCAGCGCGGCGTGGGCGCGGCCGAATACGCCGGGCACCTGGTGGACCTGGTGCGCGGACTCACCGTGGAAGCGCCCGCGATGGCCGATACCGGCGACTTCGAAGGACGCGTCCGCGCCCTCCTCGACCGCTCGCGGAACCGCGCCCCTCTCGGCCGGCGCGCGGCGCTTGCCGGGTCGCTTGCCGCGGCTCTGCTCCTGCTCGCCGTGGCGGGCGTGACAGCGCGCGCCCAGGCACAGACCGGGGTCGGCGCTCTCACCGGAATCGTCACCGACCCAAGCGGAGCGCGCGTGCCCGGAACGGAGGTACGGGCCAGGAATCTGGACGCCGGTAATGAAGAGGTGGCGCGCGCCGGTGCCGCCGGAGAATACGCGTTTCGCGCCATTCCGCCCGGTAATTACGAGGTCGAGTTCCGCTCCCGGGGCTTCAAGCTATTGAAGGTTGCTGCGCTGGTAGAGGCCGGGAAAGTCGCGGGCGCCCCCGCGCAGTTGCAACTCGGCGAGACCACCGAGGCCGTGACCGTCGTGGGATCGAAGGGACCCGCGCAAGCGCCTGTCGCGGCGCACGCGGCGGGACCCGCGCCGGGGGCGCAGCGCATCCCGGTAGGCGGCAACGTGCAGCCCATGCGGCTCCTGCGCCAACCGCGTCCCGAGTATCCCGAGGCGCTGCAGCAGCAGGGCATCACCGGGCGCGTGATCATCCGCGCCGTAGTCGGCAAGGACGGCAGCGTGCTGAATCCCAAGGTCGTCAATACCGAGGTCAATCCGGCACTGGCGCAGGCGGCGCTCGACGCGGTGAAGAAGTGGGTCTACTCGCCGTCGCTGTTGAACGGACAGCCGGTCGAAACCGTGACCACCGTGACGATCGGATTCGAGTTGGAGAAGTAACGGCCGGTAGCCGTCGGGAATCGCAACCTTCAGCCGGTTGCGGGATGTGGTGCTTTCCAATATCCTGTGTATTCCTAGTATGGCAACCAAAACTCCTATCACGGTCGCCCACGGCGACGGTATCGGTCCGGAAATCATGAACGCGACCCTCCAGATTCTGGAGGCGAGCGGAGCAGCTCTCGACATTGAGACCATTGAGATCGGCGAAAAGGTTTATCTGCGCGGCAACACGGCCGGCATCGAACCGAGTTCGTGGGAATCGCTGCTGCGGACCAGGGTATTTCTCAAGGCTCCCATCACCACGCCGCAGGGCGGCGGTTTCAAGAGCCTGAACGTCACCACGCGCAAGACGCTGGGCCAGTATGCCAACGTCCGTCCGTGCGTCTCGTACCACCCGTTCGTGGATACGAAGCATCCGAACATGGATGTGGTCATCGTTCGCGAGAACGAAGAGGACCTGTACGCCGGGATCGAGTATCAGCTCAGCCCGGAAGTCATGAGCGGCGTCAAGGTGATCTCGCGGCCGGGATCGGAGAAGATCGTGCGCTACGCGTTCGAGTACGCGCGGCTGCACAATCGCAAGAAGGTCACCTGCTTCATGAAAGACAACATCATGAAGATGACCGACGGCCTGTTCCACAAGGTGTTCGACGAGATCGCCGCCGGCTACCCGGAGATCACCAAGGAAGTCTGGATCGTGGACATCGGCGCGGCGAAGATGGCGGACACGCCGGAAAGCTTCGACGTGATCGTGATGCCGAACCTGTACGGCGACATCCTCAGCGACGTGGCGGCGCAGATTGCCGGTTCGGTCGGCCTGGCGGGGTCGGCGAACGTCGGCGATAAGTGCGCCATGTTCGAGGCGATTCACGGCTCGGCGCCGCGGCGCGCGGGTCAGAACCTCGCCAATCCCAGCGGCCTGCTGCTGGGCGCAGTCCTGATGCTGGTGCACATCAACCAGCCGGAAGCGGCGGCGCTGGTGCACAACGCGTGGCTGCGCACGATCGAGGACGGCATCCATACCTACGACATCTTCGCCGAGGGCGTGAGCACCCTGAAGGTGGGGACGAAGGAGTTCGCGGCGGCGGTAGTCGAGCGCCTGGGACAAAAACCGAACACGCTCAAGGCAGTCACCTACCAGTCGCGCCCGGCGGCGCCGGCAGGCGCGGTAGGCGCGGCAAGCAGTTCGGAGATGGAACTGAAAGGCGTGGATGTGTTCGTCTACTGGCCCTCGCGCAACGCGACGGCGCTCGCCGAAGCGGTCGGCAAACTGGCCGGCGAGGGACTGAAGCTGGACGTGATCGATAACCGCGGCGTGAAGGTATGGCCCGCGGGAATCGGCGAGACGTTCTGCACCGACAGCTTCCGCTGCCGTTACCTGGCAACCGGCGCTGTGGACGTGCCGAAGGTGCTCGAAGTGCCGCAGCGGATCGCCGCGGCGGGCATCGAGGTATCGATGGTGCTGCCGTTGCGAACGTTCGCCGGCGTCACGGGTTACTCCGCGGTTCAAGGCCAGTAGGGTATGGCGGACCATCCCCTGGTCATCGTGCTCATGGGGAGCAAATCGGACTGGGAGGTCATGCGCCAGTCGTCCGAGATGCTCCGGAAGTTTGCCATCGAGCACGAGTGCCGCGTGCTTTCCGCTCACCGTACTCCGCGGGAGACCGCGGAGTACGTGAGCGCCGCCGAGGGCCGTGGCGCGGAAGTCGTGATCGCGGCCGCGGGCGGCGCGGCGCACCTGGCCGGAGTCTGTGCCGCGCACACTCTCCTGCCCGTGCTCGGAGTGCCGATGGAGAGCCCGTCGTTGAAGGGCATGGATTCGCTGCTGTCCACCGTGCAGATGCCTGCCGGGATTCCGGTTGGGACGCTGGCGATCGGTCCGGCGGGGGCGCGCAACGCGGCGCTGCTCGCGGTCGCGATCCTGGCGAACTCGCGTCCGGAGTTGAAAGAGAAACTGCGCGCGTTCCGCGAGGAGCAGTCGCGCAAAGTGCTGGCAGAGCGTCTGGAGTAGCGCCCGGCCTACCCTACAAACATCGTCCCGGCTTCGGGCGCGATGGCGCGCGTCGCTTCGGACATGCCCTCGACCGCAGTGGTAAACAGAAGCTGCGTGCGCCCGTCGATCGTCACGAATTCGGGGCACGTGACGCGCGGCGAACCGGGCAGGATCCACTCTCGCACCACCTCGCCATCGGCGATGCGGATCTCCTGCGCGATTCCATCGGCCACATGCGCGGGGTTGTAATACGCCACCACGATGGCGTCGCCGGCGGGCGTTGGCCGCAGACCGTCGGGCAGCGCGGGCAGACGCTCCGGCGGCACGATCAGGCGCAGCCGCTCGAGCGGTGCGTCGTCATGATAGCGGTACTCGGTGATGGTCTTGGGCTGAGTGTCGATGTCAATCAGCAGGCCGTCCTTGAGGTACTTGCCGTTTGAGCAGGTCTGCCCTTCGCGTAGCACGCGCAGGCGCGTTCCGTAATGATAAAGAGTCGCGACCGGCAGGTTGAACTCCAGGTGCTTGGTGCCGAAGATGACGCCGCCGGGCACGGCGATGCCGTCGTTGATGATGACGCGGGGGTCTTCGGGCAGGCTGGCGAGCGTCTCGATGATCTTGCCGGTGCGCAGGTGGAAGCGGACCAGGCGGCGCTCCAGCCCGACGATGAGAATATCCGGATCGCCGGTTTCGGCGAAGAAGCCCGGCCGTCCGGGGAGCGGGTGGCTCACGTTTTCGCGCGTCGCCAGATCGAGCAGGTTCAGGCTGCCCTGGTGAATACCGGGCCCGTGCTGGATCGCGACCCAGGCAAGCGTCGCGGTACCGGCGAGTTGCCGCGGGCATTCGGGAAGGTAGCGGAGCGCTTCGTCCGCCGGACGGTAGAAAGGACGGGCCACGATTCGCGGGGGCATCGTTCTATGATAGAACTCGATGAATATGCACAAGTCACTTTTGCTACTCGCGCTTCCCGCCCTGCTGGCGGCGCAGACGCCGCGCAATCGCGCGCCGCAACCGAATGAGCAGTGGGTCTCGATCTTCAACGGCAAGGACCTCACCGGATGGGAGCCGGTGGGCGTGGAGAAGTGGACCGTCGAGGATGGGGCCATCCACGGAGTGGGCCTTTCCAAGGCGTACGGGTACTTGCAGACGACGAAAGACTACAAAGACTTCTGGATGTCGCTGCGGTTCAAGTTCGCCGGCGACGGCAATAGCGGTCTGTTCTGCCACACGCGCTTCAAGCCCGGCACCGTGGACGTATCGCAAGGCATGCAGTTCGAAATGGACCGCACGGAGAATCACCACACCGGCGGGCTCTACGGCGACGGGCGCGGATGGATCGCATGGCCCTCGCCCGAGTACGAGTACGTGCTCCGTCCCACCGATTGGAACGACATGCTGGTGAAGGTGGAGGGCAATCACTTCGTCTGCATTCTGAACGGGATCAAGATCCTGGACTACACCGACCCCGCGCCCAAGTCTTCCGACGGCACGATCGCCCTGCAACTGCACGCCGGCGGCGGCGGCAACATGTGGTTCAAGGACCTCCACATTCGGGACATGTCGCAGCGATGAACCCGTTTTCCATCGCCAAGCAACACTGGGAGCCCGGCGACACGCGCGAGGTGGAGCAGGACCGCCTGCGCCGCGAGGTGGGCGTCGAGTACGATTCCTACCGGCGGGTCTACTTGGCCGACGGATACGAGTGGCGGATCGCCGGTCAAATCGCGCGCCAGGACGGGAAGAAATATTACATCCTGGAATGCCTCGGCGCCGCCTGAAGCCGATCGTAGTCCGGGCGCGGAAGTCCCGGCTTCGTGTACAATACGACACATCAGCCTGAGATGCTGCCAGGACGCCTGAGCCCATGCCGGGGGCCGGACGGGGTGCCGGAGGCGGGCGCGGCAAATAGCGGGGAACGAAGCAAAGACTGCAAGAGATCTAACTCACTGAGGGAAACCGAACGATGCGATTGCTAGCCACGATTCTCCTCCTCGCCGCGACGCTGGTCCTGGCGCAGGATCAACCCAAGCGGGGCCCCGGCGGACCGCCGAAGAACCTCCAGATATTGACGCCCGATGAAGTACGTCCGGCGATGGGTGCGTTCCGCACCGCGCTCGGCGTGAACTGCATGTTCTGCCATGTGCAGGGTGACATGGCGAGCGACGACAATCCGCACAAGGTTGTCGCGCGCAAGATGATCAAGATGGTGCGCGACGCCAACGCCACTCTGGGAGAGGACGCGAAGGTGAAGGTCACCTGCTACACCTGCCACCGCGGCAAGGAAGCGCCGGAATCGGCGCCTCCCGCACAGTAGGCAATCCGCCGGCTACCCGTCCGCCGCGAGGATCTCCTCCGGCGACGCGGTGCCGGTGCCCTTTTTCATGATCGTAATGGAGGCGACCCGGTTGCCGAATTCGGCTGCCAGTACCGGGTCGCCGCTTACTTTCAGGGTCATGGCGGCGCCGGCGCTGAAACTGTCGCCCGCGCCGCAGATATCCACCGGATGCTCCACCGGCCGCGTCCGCACCCGGCTCTCCCCTTCCCCGGTCACCACCAGCGCGCCGTCGCCTCCAAACGTGACGATCAACGCCGGCGCCGCAATGTGCGCTCGAAACGCCGCATAATCCACGCGTCCCAGCAGGCGGAGCGATGCCGCCTCGGCCTCCTGCTGATTCGGCTTTACGACTGCGTTGCGGAAATGTTCGGGGCGCAGGCGGGAATCCACCCACACCAGCGGGCGCGCCTCCGCGAGCGCGTCCCGCATCCGCGGGGTGACGACGCCGCCGAGTTCGGTCTCCGCCTGGTCGGAAACCAGAATCACGTCGAACTCGCCCGCCACGCGGCGGAAGCGCGCGGCCAGTTCCCGATCGATCTCCGCCGGCAACTCGCGCGTATATACGAAATCGACGCGCGGCAGATCCTCGATACCGGTCGCGTGGTTGATCAGCTTGGTGTAGGTGAAGGTCGGGATGCCGGGGGCGTCGACCAGCAACCCGGATTCGATCCCCCGGCTGGAGAGCGCCCCGCGCAATTCGTAGCCGAAGCCGTCGTTGCCGGCCATTCCCAGGATGGCCACGCGCCCGGCGCCAAGCGCGGCCAGATTGTTCGCCACCGTGCCCGCCGCGCCCGGCGTCACCTCGGTCGCGATCACGCCGATGCGCGGAATGCCGGTCTCGCGCGAAGGGTCGGCGAGCGCCGGATCGTAGCGGCACCAGCGGTCGAGGCAGACGTCGCCCACCACCAGGACGCGCAGTTTGCGGAATCCCGCGAGGATTTCCGCCGTCGTCATCGCAGCAGCCTCCAGAGAGCGGGCAGCGTGGCGCGATGTTCCCCTTCGAAGTAAAAGCTCTCCCCGCCATCGGCGACCGTACGCACCAGAATCGTTTTCTGCGGGCGGAAGTAATAGCCGGGATCGCTCTTGGGAAGCTCTTTGCGGAAATCGCCGCGGATGGGAACCAGGTCGAAGACCGCGGTGGTGAAGCGGCGGATTTCCCGCCCTTCCTGGCGCGCTACGTTTCGCGCCATCGCCAGCGCTTTCAGGTAGACCTCCGGACCCATGATCGCGCTGCCGAAATTGAGCAGCACCCCGCCTTCCAGCCGCTCCACCGCGCCGGCGAAGATGAGGAAGTCGCGGTAGCTGGCCGCTCCCACCGCCGCGCCATCGCAATTGGGATGCTCGTGGATGATGTCGTAGCCGATGCCCGCGTGAACCGTTACCGGCACTCCGAGGCGCCATCCGGCGGCGAACACGCTGAGATCGCGGTACGGCCAATCGGACTCGGCGATGCGGCGCCCCACGTTCTCCCCGAGTCCCCGATCGCTCGCCGCGGCTTCCCGAATCCACTCGTTCAACTCCCCGGTTTCGCGCCACAAACCAAACTCGCCGGTACGGATGTAGCGGGCAACGCTTTCCGTGGTGGCGCCGATTCGGGCCAGTTCGAAATCGTGGATCGCGCCCGCGCCGTTCATCGCGATGTGATCGATGGCGCCGCGCTCCATCAGGTCGATGATGTGGCGGTTGACGCCGCCGCGCAGGACGTGCGCTCCCATCATGAGGATGCGTGCCGCACCGCGTTCGCGCGCGGCGCCCAGGCGCGAGGCGAGTTCCGCCAGGTCGGGGTGATCGAAGGGCGGCGTCGGGTCGTCGAGGCTCAGCCAGCGCGCCAGCGGAAGATCGTGCGTGCGCTCCGCCAGAGGCTGGATCCGCAGCCGGGAACGGTCGAAGGATTTATAGCGGCTCATGGTTGGCAAATAGCATCGGCAGGAGCGCCTGCCGGCAAAGGTAATTGGGCACGATGTAATCGGCGCCGACCCCGATCAGGCGGCGCCGCTTCCACTCGTCCGGAACGCGGCATTCGGGCTCGTCGGTGGCGGCTCCGACCGTGATGCCCCCGGCGAGCTTCACCTCCTCGATTTCCACATAGCCGTCACCGAAAGCGATGAGCTGCGGCCCGCTGATGCCGGGCTGCCGGATGATGCGCTGCACGATCATCCGCTTCGAGAAGGCGTTGATGTCGTCGAGCGCGCCGTATACGCCGCCGTCGAAGTAGCGGGCGACGTCCAGCAGATCCGCCTCCGCCTTCATGTAGACCTCATCGGTGCCGCTGGCCAGATAGAGCCGCAAGCCCCGGTGGCGAAGGTCTTCGAGCAGCGCGCGGGAGCCGGGCACCAGGTACTTGTCCGGCGGACAGTGCCCGCCTTTCAACTCCGCGATGCGTTCGGCGATCACGGCGTCGAGGCGGTCCAGGTACATCCGCTTGTAGCGCAGCGGATCGAGCGGAGTGCCGCCGCGGTGCTTCACCTGCGCGGCGAGCTCGATCATCTGGTAGAGCGTCTCCTTGCCGGTGAGGCGCCAGACGAAGTCCTCGACCACGGCGCGGAGTTGCGCCTCGGATTCGCCGCTGTGGAGATCGCCGAGGATCTCCACCATCATGGGCACCATCACGTTCATCCAACCGGTACGGATGAGGGAGAGGGTGCCGTCGAAATCGAAAAGGGCGGCGCGCGCATCGGGCGCGGCGGCCCCGGGATGAATGGTTTCGAGCATGAGTCAGTTGGGAAATGCCAGTTCGAGGACCGGGTCGCTGGTGAACATGCAGCGCGCGTTGTGCCCGCACAGCGGAACGACCATGGCCCCGTGGTGCGCTCCGAACTTTTCGTTGACGTAGCGGGCGAACGCCTGCCCGCGCGCCAGACGGTTCGCGCCCTGTGCCATCGCGGGACAGGAGCCGTCGAAGCCGGCCAGCGGAAGCGTATCCAGTTCACCCAGCAGGTACGTCACGGGACGCTCCGTGAACTGGCGCCGGAGTTGTTCATCGGACTGCTTCACCGTGTAGCCGCCCGTGCGGTCTTCCAGTCCGTAAGGCCACTTGTTGTACGTCGTGCAATTGCGCGCGTCCGCGTAATCGCGGAACAGGCCGGTCTCGCCGCGCGGACGCGTGGAATCCAGGTAGGCGTAGCTCGAAGGGTTCGCGACCAGGTAGACGACCCGCACCCCGAGCCGGTCCTGAACCTGATTGCCCATCGCGTAGCGGTCCACAAACTGCCCGCCCGCCGAGTGCCCGGCCACCACAATCGCTTTGAGATTCGGGAACGTGCGGCGGTTGGCGAGCTTGCGTAGAATCTGGTCCATGAAGTCGAAGCTGGTGATCCGGTCGCTGCTGGTGGATGCGCCGCCGCTGCGCCAGCTATCGCCGCCGCAACTGTAGCTCACCTCGTGCAGTTCCAGGCGGTCCTGGCACCCGTTGCTGGAACTCGTAATGTGGGGCGCGATCACGATCGTGTCGTCGATCGCCCCGGCCAGGAAGGCGGCGGCGAGCGCGGTGCGGAAGTAGCTGTCCGCGTCCCGGTTGGTGCCGTGCACCAGGATGAACGCGCGCGTGATCGCGGGGTTGGGTTTCTCCAGCGGATAACTGGTGAAGACCTGCGAGCGCCACGGCCCTTCGGGCAACGCGATCCACTCGGCGCATTTCGCGGTGTCGGTACAGGCGGCGCCCCACGCGGACACGCACACGAGGAGCAGAACGAACGGCAGTTTCATTCCGAATAACGAGTATAGCGGGATTCCCCGGCCGCCTCGCGCGCGCCGTCCGGGCGGTGCGAGGCGGGCCGATCGGTGCGGGAAGACACTTTGAAACCCGAATGTCTTACAAGGTTAACTTGCGTGTAAGGCACGGCCGGTATGATCTGCCCTGGAGGGAAAGTACCTTTGCAGAAAATCCAACACGCTATTGCTATTGCTTCGACTCTTGCATTGCTCGCGGTCACGCCGGCAAACTCGCAGGACTCGAACGAACGCAACGGAGTGCGCCATGTGTTGCTCATCAGCATCGACGGTATGCACGCCGTAGACTACGAAAACTGCGTCAAGGGCGGCTATTGCCCCAATCTTGCCGCACTGGGAAAGACCGGCGTGAATTACACCCGGACCAGCACCTCACGGCCTTCGGACTCGTTCCCGGGCCTGATGGCGCTGGTCACCGGCGGCACGCCCCGCACGGTGGGCGCTTACTATGACGTGGCCTATGACCGCGTTCTGGCTCCGCCCCGGAACACCACCGGAAACGGCGTCGCCGGTGGCGCCTGCACGCCGAACATGCCCAACGGCACCAGAACCGAGTTCGAGGAAGGCGTCGATCTGAATCCGGGCGCCCTCAACGGCGGCGGGCCATACAGCCTGACCGACGGCGGTATCAAGTCCATCGACCCCACCCTGCTGCCGCGCGATCCCTACAACAATTGCGCGCCCGTCTATCCGTGGAACTTCATCCGCACCAACACCATCTACAGCGTCATCCACGCCGCGCACGGCTATACCGCCTGGAGCGATAAGCACCCGGTGTACGCCGCGGTGTCCGGTCCCGGCAACAACGCTTCCAACGTGGACGACTATTATTCGCCCGAGATCAACTCCAACGTGATCGGTCTGCCCGGCGTGACCACGGCCACCGGCGTCTCCTGCGCCAGCGTCCGCGACACCACCCACACCGGCTCCTGGACCGACAGCTTCCTGAACATCCAGTGCTACGACACCCTCAAGGTCAACGCGATCGTCAATGAGATCGGCGGCAAGACCCACACCGGCGCCCACAGCGCTCCGGTGCCGGCCCTCTTCGGAATGAACTTCCAGTCGGTGAGCGTCGGGCAGAAGCTGATCGAAAACGGCGTGAAGGGCGGCTACCTGGATGCGGCGGCCACCACCAGCGATTCCCTGCGCGGCGAAATCGTCTTCGCGGACGCTTCGATCGGAAAGATGGTCGCGGAACTGAAGAACCAGGACCTCCTGGATTCGACCCTGCTTATCGTGACCGCCAAGCACGGCCAGTCGTCGATCGACCCCAACCGCTTCGTGCCGATTCCCGGCCACAGCGGGACCAACGGCGCCTCCCCCGCCACGCTGATTCAGGGCATGCTGCCGTGGTCGGAGTCGCCGGCGAACCAGAACGGCATCGGGCCTACGGAAGACGACATTTCCCTGCTCTGGCTCCAGAACCCGACCGACACCGCGGCCGCGGTGGCGACGCTGGAAGCCAATGCCGCTTCCGCCGGCATCGGACAGATCTTCTACGGTCCCTCCCTGGAGACCGTTTACGGCGTGCCGGGACTTCCGCCCACCGGCGATCCGCGCACTCCCGACATCATCGTGCAGCCCAATGTGGGTGTGATCTACACCGGCAGCACGAAGAAGCAGGAAGAGCACGGCGGCTTCGCGCAGGATGACACCAACGTGATGCTGCTGGTCTCCAATCCCAACATGGAAGCCTCCACCGTCCACGCCTTCGTCGAAACCATGCAGGTGGCGCCGACGATCCTGCAGGCGCTGGGGCTGGATCCGAACAGCCTTCAGGCCGTGCAGAAGGAAGGTACCGCGGTGCTGCCGGGCCTCAACCTGAAGTAAACGGTTGGACTCGGCACAGTGACAGCGGGCGGGGGCGTCATGCTCCCGCCCGTTTCATTTGCAGGTGACGCGGTAGCGCACTCTGGCGGAATCGGCTTCGCGCGGCAGCACGATGCGCAGCATCACGGCCCCATCCTCGGACTTGCGCAGGAACAGGTCGTAGCTGACCGGGGCGGATCCCGGCTTGTCGAGATCGACCGTCTGGGCGGGAGCGGCGGGGTGGTTCAGGCGAACCCAGGTGTACGTGATTTTGGCCGGGGCGTCGGAGGTGATGCGCCCGGTGAAGTGGACGCGCGTGGGGTTGCACTTGCCGGTGATCGCCGGATTGGGGTCGAGGACGGCGGCGACAGCGGCGAGGACGATCAGAGGAAACACGACTTCAGGTTATCAGTCCCGGCAACAGCAGCCGCGGCACTTGTCGCGTAAGCGATCCTGGATATTCCCGAGGCATGTCGAGATCCGCCCCACCGTTTACGAATTCCCTTTTCTTCTCCATGCCTCTGCCGTATAGTATCCCTGAACAAGAGACATAGGGGTCTGAAATCAGGGTGATAGGAGGTCCCAATGCGTCACTGGGGCAAAGCACTATCCCTGTTCGGATTCGCTTGCGGCCTGGTGGCGTTCGCCCCAGAGCGCGCAAGCGGACAAGTGCTGTACGGCTCGATGGTGGGGACCATCGAGGATAGCGCCGGCGCGGTCGTACCGAACGCCGGTGTAACCTTAACCAATAATGGAACCGGCGCGGTCCGGGACGTCAACGGAGACGAACAGGGCCGTTACACTTTCGTCAACGTCCTGCCCGGCACCTACACACTGAAGGTCGTGGCCAGCGGCTTCCGGCCTTCCATCGTCGCCGGACTCGATATCTCGGCAAACGTGGTAACCCGGCAGGACGTCCGGCTGGAAGTAGGCGCGATCACCGAGTCGGTGACGGTGAACGCATCGGCGGTGCAGTTGCAAACGGATAAAGCCGAGGTCCGGCACTCCATCACGACCACGGAGTTGAAGGATGTTCCGCTACCGAACATCTACCGGAATTACCAGGCGCTGATCAATCTGGTGCCGGGCGCGACGCCGGCGGGATTCCAGAACGCGGTAGTGGATACACCTTCGCGCTCCCTCACCACGAACATCAACGGCACGGCGCGCAACAACAACAACACGCTGGTGGACGGCGCGGCGAACATCTTCATCTGGCTGCCGCACCAGACCTACTACGTGCCGGCGGCTGACAGCATCGAGGAAGTGAACATTACCACTGGCTCGTTCGACGCCGAACAGGGAATGACCGGGGGCGCGGCGGTCACGGTGACGACGAAATCGGGGACCAACCAGTTCCACGGCACGGCGAGTTGGTTCCACAATGACCAGCACCTCAACGGCGGCCCGTACTTCCGCTCTTCCACTTACGTGAAGCCGCTGAGCATTCTGAACCAGCCGAGCGTGACTCTGGGCGGACCGATCAGGAAGAACAAGATCTTTTTCTTCTTCAGCTACGAGCGCACGGCGGAACGCACCGGTTACTCAGCCAACGATTCCGTGGCGCCGGCGGACTTCCGCGCGGGCGATTTCAGTAAATGGACCAGTTATTCGGTGGTCTACGACCCCGCCAGCATGGTGAACAACGACCCGGCCACCCGGCAGCCGTTTCCCAACAACACGATTCCCGCCGGGCGGATCAGCCCGACCTTCACCAAGATCGTAAACCAGCTACCGCTTCCCAACCAGGTATCGCCGACGGACCCGTTCAACCTCTCCGGCAATTACGGGGTATCCGGCGTGCTGAAGCTGGATCGCCACCTGCTGGATTACAAGGGCAACTGGAACCCAACATCTAAACTGGCGGTCTGGGGTAAGATGAGCTACCTGACTGCCCCGGTGCAGGGCAGGTATCCCTGGGGCGACCTGGGCGGCCCGGCGCTGGGAACCGAGGGTGTCGGCGATACCAAAACCTATGTGCCGACGATGGGCTTCACCTACACGATCAGCACGCGGATGCTGGTCGACGGCGTATTCGGCATCACCCGGTTCGACCAGGATGTGACAATTCCCGGGCTGAATCAGAACGGCGGTCTGAGCGTATGGGGCATCCCGGGGACGAACGGCGGCGCGCAATACGCCAGCGATACGCGGTACGGCAGCTACCCATGGCTCAACGGCTTCGGCTTCGACGGGATCGGGTTTTCCGCCACGTGGACCCCGGTGCAGCGGCGGGAGCGGACGTACGAATACCGCACCAACTTCACGTTCATCCGCGGTCCGCACGAGTTCCGCTGGGGCTTCGAACCGCGGCGCTTCCAAATGACCCACTGGCAGCCGGAAACGCAGAATCCGCGCGGGTCGATCAACATTTGCGGAGCGCCCACCAACCTGCCGGGGACGACCGCACGACAGCCAAACCAGTACGCTGCGGGCTTGCTCGGCCTGGTTTGCAGCTATAACAAGAGCATCCAGTATCTGTTGATGCAGACGCGCGAATGGCAACTCGGCTGGTACTTCCAGGATCGCTGGCAGGTCAACCGGAACCTCACCGTGATGCTAGGGCTGCGCTACGAATACTACCCGCTGATGAACCGCGGGGATCGCGGCATCGAGCGGTGGGATCCGACTACCAACATCGCGTACATGGGCGGCTTCGGCAGCGTCCCGTGGGACGTGGGGATTACGGTAAGCCACAAGCTGTTCGCGCCGCGGGTGGGCTTCGCCTACAGAATCGGAGACAATTGGGTGATCCGGTCCGGCTACGGCATTTCGTACGATCCCCTGCCGTTCTCGCGGCCGCTACGCGGCCTGTATCCGGCGACTCTGACCGCGACCTGGGACGCCTCCACTTCCGACGCCTCCTTCCGCAACTCGACCTATGGCTGGTACAACACGCTGAATCAGGGCATACCCGTGGTGCCGATTCCCGACACCAGCACCGGCATGACACAACTCCCGCTGAACGTGGACATGGGTCCGCGAAGCCCGTGGGGCGGGATGCTGCACCGCGGCTACATCCAATCCTGGAACTTCACGGTGGAGCGGAAACTGCCCGCCGATGCCGTGCTCAACGCGGGGTACGTTGCACAACGCACGATTCACCAGATGCTCGACCGCAACATCAACACCAATCTGCCCGGGCAGGACGTGAATCCGAACACGCGCTACCTGGCGCAGATCAACGGCCGGACTCTCGGGATGAGCATGTGGGACGGGTTCGGCTACGGCAGTTACAACGCATTGCAGGTTTCCCTGAACAAGAACCTGACCCACGGCCTGTTCCTGAAGGGCTCTTATACGTGGAGCAAAGCATTGAGCATGGCCGACGACGACGGCTGGCAGGGGCTGCCCTACTGGAACACGGATTACAGCCGCAACTACTCTCCGAGCGGATTCGACCGCCGTCACATGTTCGTGCTGGCGTGGGTGTACCAGTTGCCCTTTGGAAAGGACCGGGGCCGGGCATTCTCGAATAAGGTGGCCGAGGCTGTGGCCGGCGGCTGGCAGATCAGCGGGATCTTCAGCAAGTACTCCGGACTGCCGTTCACCGTCACCGGCAGCGCCGCCTCGCTGCGCTCGGCGGGGAATTCGCAAACCGCCGACCAGATCGGCCCGGTCACCAAACTCGACAGCGCACGCGGCCCGGGCCAGCCGTACTTCGACCCGAACTCGTTCATGGACCCGCTGGTGTACTTCAACCAGACCGGCATCTACCGCTACGGAACCATGGGCCGCGACACCATGTACGGTCCCGGGTTCTTCCGCGTCGACCCGGCCATCTACAAGGACTTCCGGATCCGGGAACGGGTGACCTTGCAGTTCCGCGCCGAAGGCTACAACTTCACCAACACCCCGCGCTGGAACACCCCCAATTCCGGCGCTGCCAGTCCGATTCGCGATGCATCCGGCAAAATCACCAACCTGAATAACTTCATGTGCATCACGAGCGTGTTCAACAACAACTTCGGGCAGGACGCGGGCCGAAGCTTCCGGTTCGCTCTGCGCGCGATGTTCTAACCCTGACGGGAGAGGCCGGATTCGCTCTTCGCCGGCCTCTCCCGTCCTCGCACTTCTTCCCGTCCCTCCCCGGTTACAATAGAGCCATTACCTATGGCATCCGCACTCGGAAGGGACGTAAGTGTTCCTCTGTCCAAGAACGCCCACCTGATCCGCTGGGTGGAAAAAATGGCCGCTCTGACCAAGCCCGACTCCATCCATTGGGTCGATGGCTCGCAGGAGGAGTACGGCTCCCTCTGCGCAAGCCTGCTGGCCGCCGGCACTTTCACCCGCCTCAACCAGGATCTGTGGCCTGGCTGCTACTACGCGCGCAGCGACTCGAGCGACGTGGCGCGCGTCGAGGACCGCACCTTCATCTGCTCCCTGTCGAAGGACGCCGCCGGACCGACCAACAACTGGGTCAACCCGTATGAAATGCGCCGGACCCTGAAGCAGATCTTCAACGGCGCCATGCAGGGCCGCACCATGTACGTCCTTCCCTTCAGCATGGGACCCGTGGGCAGCCCCATGTCGCAGATCGGCGTACAGTTGACCGACTCCCCGTACGTCGTGGTCAACATGCGGATCATGGCGCGCATCGGTCTGCCGGTGTTCGCCGAGATCGATAAGGACGTCAAACGCGTCGTCCCTTGCATGCACAGCGTCGGGATGCCCCTCGCCGCCGGGCAGGAGGACGTGCCCTGGCCGTGCAACAAGGAGAAGTACATCGTCCACTTCCCCGAAGCGCGCGAAATCTGGAGCTACGGATCCGGCTACGGCGGCAACGCCCTGCTGGGTAAGAAGTGCTTCGCGCTGCGCATCGCCACCAACATCGCGCGCGACGAGGGGTGGATGGCGGAGCACATGCTCATCGTCGGCCTCGAAAGTCCCCAGGGCGAGAAGACCTACGTCGCGGCGGCGTTCCCCAGCGCGTGCGGCAAAACCAACCTCGCGATGATGATCCCGCCCGCGGGCTTCGACGGTTGGAAGGTCTGGACCGTGGGCGACGATATCGCCTGGATCAAGCCCGATGTGCAGGGGCGGCTGCGCGCCATCAATCCCGAAGCCGGCTTCTTCGGGGTCGCTCCCGGCACCAGCGCGAAGACCAATCCGAACGCCATGGCGGCCCTGTCCCGCAACACAATCTTCACCAACACCGCGCTCACGCCCGAAGGCGGAGTCTGGTGGGAGGGAATGACGGACTCACCCCCGGCCGAGTGCCTGGACTGGCAGGGCAACCGCTGGACCCCGGAAATCGCGCGCCAGACCGGGGCCAAAGCTTCACACCCCAACGCGCGCTTCACCGCGCCCGCGAGCCAGTGCCCTTCGATCGATCCCGAGTGGGAGAATCCCGAAGGCGTCCTCATCAAAGCCATCGTCTTCGGCGGACGCCGCGCCACCACCATGCCGCTGGTGTACCAGGCCTTCAACTGGACCGCGGGCGTCTACACCGGCGCCACCATGGGCTCGGAGACCACCGCCGCCGCCGCGGGCACCGTGGGACGCGTGCGCCGCGACCCGATGGCCATGCTGCCCTTCTGCGGTTATCACATCGGCGATTACTTCCGTCACTGGATCCGCATGCAGCGCAGCCTCAGCGAGACGCCCAGGGTCTTCCACGTCAACTGGTTCCGCAAGGACCCCAACGGCGAGTTCCTCTGGCCCGGCTTTGCGCAGAACATCCGCGTGCTGCGTTGGATCGTGGAGCGCGTGCACGGCCGCGCCCTCGCCCTGGAATCCCCCATCGGCTGGGTGCCGAGCTACGACAGCATCGAGTGGGCCGGCATGGACTTCCCGCGCGAAAAGTTCGAGCAGTTACAGGCGTTCGACCCCGGCGCGTGGCGCGCGGAGGTCATCGACCAGCAGGAGCTCTTCATCGATATCCATGACCACCTGCCGCCCGAAATGGTCTACGAACGCGAGTTGTTGATCTGCCGCCTGTAGCGTCTTACGATCAGGACCATGAGCACACCCCTCACTCGCCGCAGCCTGCTCGCCGCGGCGCTGGCCTCCGCCCGCGCCCAATCCGCTGATGCCGCCGCGCCCTATCGCACGCCCTTCAAGTACGGAAAACTGGTGCTCGCGGCGTCCGGCGAAGAGGGAGCCTTCGACAGCCGCAGCGTCGATTGCCCGTTCGTTTTCCACCATCGCGGGCGCTTCTACATGACGTACATCGGCTTCGATGGCACCGGTTATCAGACCGGCCTCGCCTACTCGTCCGGCCTCACAGCCTGGCACAAGGTTGCCTGCATTCTCCGCCGCGATCCGGCATCCGCCATCACCCGCTACAACATCGCGATGAACTGGATTCTGCGGCGCAACGATCTCCGCTCCACCGGCGAACTCAAGCCGGTGAAGGGCCGCTTTGTCGGCGCCTATCACGCCTATCCCAACGCCGGGTACGAGCAGGGACCCGCGGTCATCGGCCTCTGCCGCAGCCGCGACCTGCTGCACTGGGAGATCGAGGAACCCTGCCTGCATCCCGACGAAAGCGCCCCGTGGGAAGCCGGCGGCCTCTACAAGCCCTGCCTCGTCGAGGACGATGGCACCTACTACCTGTTCTACAACGCCAAGACCAAAACTCGCCCCCGCGAGCAGGGCGGCGGCTGGATCGAACAGACCGGAGTCGCCACCTCGAGCGACCTGAAAACCTGGCGCCGCCATCCGGGTAACCCCATCATTCCCGCCGGCGGTCCCGGCAGTTGGGACGAGCGCTTCGCCAGCGACCCCTGCGTTCTCCGCGACGGCCGCCGCTGGGTGTTCTTCTATTACTCGCTCGACCGCAAAGGCAAGGCGCGCGACCTGCTCGCGCTCGGCGACGGGCCGTTCGCTCCCGTCAAGGCGCCGGAGATCCTGATCGACGTTGGCGCTCCCGGTTCGGTGGATGAAACCTACGCGCACAAGCCGTCCGTGGTCTGGAAGGACGGAGCGCTGTATCACTTCTACTGCGCCGTTTCGGGCCGATACCCCAACGAAACGCGCGGCATTTCCGTGGCGCGTTCGCGCGCGTGGTAGCTCAAACTTTCGCCGACGCGCGGATCCCCTCGGCGTAAGGTGTCGGCACAAAGCCGAACGCGCGAACGAACTTGGTCGAGTCGAACCGGTACGGGAATTCGTTCTGATACAGCATCTCGACGATCTCGCGGATCTCGGCGTTGAACCAGCCGGCCACCCGCGTCATGCCCCGCGACAGAACGCGGCACTTCCCCGGACGCCCGAATTCCCGCGCGGCCAGTTCGATGAACTCCCGCCCGGTGGGAGGCTCGGGCGCGGTCGGCAGGTGCCAGGTCTGGTTCCACGCCGTCTCCTCTCCAGCCAGCAGCACCAACCCGCGCGCCGCATCGGGCGTATAAGTGTAGGAGTGGGGAACCTCGCTGTTGACCAGGCAAAGCGGCGTCGCTCCCGATTTCAGCTTCTCGAAGACCAGAATATTGGGGACGCCCGTGCGCACCCCGGGTCCGTAGAAATCGGCCGCCCGCGCGATCATCGCGTGCAGCCTGCCCGCGGCGATCTCTTCGAGCAACTCGCTGGCGATTCGCGCCCGGATCTCGCCCTTCACGCTCGACGGACGGAACGGCGTTTCTTCGGTCATCGGCCCATCGACCCTGCCGTACATGTAGACGTTGTCGAAGAAGACCAGCCGCGCCCCGGCGCGTTTGCAGGCTTCGATGCTGTTGCGCATGATGCGCGGCCACAACTCGCGCCACACGGCGGCATCGTACTTGAGGCCCGCCACCAGAAACGCGGTCGCGCTCCCGGCTACCGCCCGCATCGTCTCTTCCGGATTCGTCAGATCCGCGCGGAACGTCTCGGTGTGCGCACCCGCCGCTTGCGGGTTCCGTCCAACCAGCCGCACCCGTTCCCCACGTTCCCCATAGAGAGCCGCGAGTTCGCTCCCGATCGCGCCACCCGCACCCAGAATTGCGATCATCTTCGCCCCCCTCCTTAACCTACCGCACTCACAGCGGGCCGGCAGGAAACCGCCTGATTTCATTGCCCTTCCGCGTCACCTGTATCGAGCCGCACGGAAACTGTACAATTTGGGTTCATTTCTCCGAATCTGCTGTATACTGAAGCTGTCAGAAAGTGAAGAGCGTCCGGCGGCGTGAGCCGCCGAGGACCGGCCGGGGTGGGGCGAAACCCCGGCCGGCCTGTAAACTCCCTCCCTTCTTTCTTCCTAAAGACAAAACACGCGGCCCTGCGGTATTCTGTCTGGTGAATCCGCTCCCCCATGGCCCGTCTCGTCTCCAAACCTAGAATCGACCGGCAGTACACGCCCTTCCGTCTCACCATTCGCCAATCGCGCATCCACCGCTTCGGCGTATACGCCGCCGAGGAAATTCCAGCCAATCGCAAGGTCATCGAATACACCGGAGAGAAGATCAATCGCAAGGAAACCAAACGCCGCGGCAGCGGCAGTGTCACCTATCTCTTCACGCTGAACGATTACTGGACCCTCGACGGCGCCATCGGCGGCAGCGGCGCGGAAATCATTAATCACAGTTGCACACCCAATCTCCGCTCCTGGAATTTCAAGGGCCACATCCTCTACATGAGTATGCGCGCCATCCGCCGCGGCGAGGAACTCACCGTGGACTACCGCTTCTCGCCTGACATCGAGCGCATCGCGTGCAAGTGCGGCGCCAGCGGTTGCCGCGGCACGATCAACCTCAAGTAGGCCCCGCACCCGCGCCTTGCGCGCCATGGTCCAATATCCGGCATGAGGCTCCTGCTCTTCCTCGCCGCGATTACCGCCGCCGCCCAGACCATCACGGTGTCCCCCGATGGACCCGTCCGGACCCTTTCCGCCGCGCGTGATGCGGCGCGCGCCGCCCGCCGCGCCGGACGCTCCGGCACAATCACCATCCAGATTCGCGACGGCGTATACTTCCTCCCCGAAACCCTCGTGCTCACACCCGAGGATTCCGGCGCCGTCTGGGAAGCCGCACCCGGCGCGCGGCCCATCATCAGCGGAGGCCGCGTCATCGCCGGTTGGAAGAAATCCTCCGGCCCCCTGTGGACCGCCGATGCCGCCGGCCCCGAGTTTCATCAGCTCTTCATCAGTGGACGCCGCGCGCAGCGCGCCCGCACTCCGAACTACGGCTTCTACCGCATCGACGGCCCGAGCCCGCAGGACAAGCCCGTCCGCCTGCACTACCGCGGCAACGACATCAAGCCCGAATGGGCCGGGCGCGGAGACGTCGAAGCCGTCGCCTTGCTCGCCTGGGCCGACTTCCGTATGCCCATCGTCAGCGTGGACGAAGCCGCGCACTTCGCCACCCTCACGCTCGACCCGCGCCCCTCCAATAAAGAGGCCGATGCCCGCTACTACATCGAAAACACGCCCGACGCGCTCGATATGGCCGGCGAGTGGTACCTCGACCGCAAGACCCACACCGTCACCTACTGGCCCATGCCCGGCGAAGACATGCCCACCGAGCAGGTGATCGCGCCCGCCTTGCCCCAACTCGTCCGCTTCGACGGCCGTCCCGAGCAGGGCGAGTTCGTCCGCAACGTCGTCTTCCGCCACCTCCAGTTCGCGCACGCCGATTGGTCCATGCCCGAAAAGGGTTACGCCGATACCCAGGCAGCGGTCCCCTCTCCCGCCGCGGTGGAAGCCGTCGGAGCCGTCGAGTGCGCCTTCGATCACTGCACCATCGCGCACTCCGGAGGCTACGCCGTGTGGTTCGCGCGCGGCTCCAGGCGCAACCGCGTCACCGCGAGCGAACTCTACGACCTCGGCGGCGGCGGCGTCAAACTCGGCGAACCCCGCCAGTTCCCCGGCGACAATCAGCAGAACTACGAGAACGTGATCGCCGATAACCACATCCACGATCTCGGCCTGGTTTACGCCCCCGCCGTCGGCGTGTGGGCGCTACAGAGCGGACGCAACCAGATTGTGCACAATCACGTTCACGACCTGTTCTACACCGCGATCAGCGTGGGCTGGACGTGGGGCTACGGCGAGAATCAGTCCAAGGGCAACATCATCGAGTACAACCACCTGCACGACATCGGCAAGGAGATGCTCAGCGATATGGGCGGCATCTACACGCT
>JBBIQR010000051.1:0-6582 GCA_037442245.1 Candidatus Solibacter sp.
CGTCCGCCAGGCACCCCCCGAACCCGAACTCCCGCAGGAATTGCATCCAGCCCACGCCCTCACGCTGGTATTCGCGCAACTGGCCGCGGAACCCTTCCGGCTGCGGCGCCGCGGTCACGCCCTTGAAGTCGCGCAGACGCTGCCGCGCGCGCTCGAAAATTTCGTCCACGCGGACTTCGGGCTGCGCCGCCAGCAGCGCGTCCAGCAGCCCCGCCTGATTCTGCCGGAAGCGGAGATGATCCTCTTCCCGCGAACCCAGGTTCGCCAGCGGCGCAAAGCGCTCCAGCCACTCTTCCGGCAGCACGCCGAACGATCCGTCCCCGAGCCGGACCATGGTGTCGCCCCGCCGCATCGCCGCCAGCAGCTCCGGCAGGCTGGCGCTGGTCCCGCCGTAATCCACTTCGCCGCGCAGTTCGAACCAGTCGATCCCGCTGGTCACTTCCACCCGCGTCCCGGTGGCGCGCCGGAACGCCTTTCCGTCGGCTTCGATGTGCCAGCCGGCATGCAGCAGCGTGCGCACCGCCCGCGGCATGGTCTTCGGCGGCAGCGCCCATTCGCCGTTGGCGTAGCGCACTCCGGCCTCCCGCAACTGCTCGTGCGCCGCCGCCTCCGCCTCCACGTCCCGCACCAGGAGCACGCGCTCCGCCTCCACCCAGATTCCGCGGCCGGAGAGCGGCTCCGCCTGCCATCCGCTGCCGTAATCGAGCAGCACCTTGGCGGCGAATCGCTCTTCGCCCCACGGGTTCCGCTCGCGCGTGATGCGCAGCCCGAGCCGCGGCGCGCCCCGCCTCTCTTCGAACCGCAGCGGCTCGTCGAGTTCGATGGCCGGCAGTTGCGGCGTGTTCAGCAGCGCCGCCAGCACGGCGTCGCGCTCGCGGTCCGGAAACGGGATCTGCCGCAGCGAGCGCAGTTCTTCGATCCACGGCAGCACCCCACCCGCGTCCAGCGGCGCGATCTCTCCCCGCGCCACCAGAAATCCTTCGCCCAGGATCAGCGATGGCTCGGCCAGCGGCATGCGCTCCTGCCCGCGCGTGAGCACTCCGCTGATGGCCCACTGGTCGTGCTCGTCCTGCCGGACGTCGAGCGAGAGCCGCCACGGCTCGTCCGAACTCCAGCCCAGCGGCGTGAACTGCCCCGGCTGATCGCCCCGCACAGCCAGCCGCCCCGCCGCCGCCACCCGCGGCAGCACCTTCATCGCCAGCGCGCGCGGCAGCGCCTTGTGGGTGGACGTTCCGTAGGTGCCCGAGTATTGAAAGCTGAAGGTGTCGGTGCCCCCCAGCAGCATCGGCAGCAGGTCGGCATCCACCGGGTCCGGCACGCTCCCCGCCTGATGGTGCCCGACGCGGAACTCCCGCCATACGGTGTGCTCGCCGTTCTTCTTGTGCTGGCGCGAGTACAGGTCGATCACCACCGCCCCGGTCGCGCGCGACGCGCCGGCATCGATCGCGTAAAGCAGCTCGAACCCCTCCGGCCACTCGTGCTTCGCCGGCGCGCTCTTGAGCCCCGCCTGAATCTGGTCCAGGTACTCCTTCCACGGCGGCGTGCGCTGCCGCTGCGGCACCGCGTACAGGCGCGGCGACGCCATCCCCGGCGCCGGCGCCGCCGCCGCCGCCCCGTCCTCTTCGCGCGACACCCGCAGGAACCGCGCGTACTCCGCATTGGGCAGCGAAAGATCGCGGCTCGCCTTCAGGATCACCGCCCACACGTGCTTGCACCGCGCGTAGTCCGCGAAATACAGGCAGGTGCACGACACCGTCAGGTTGTCGCGGTTGCGCCCGTCGCGCTCGTAGCGGATCCGCACCTCGTATTCCTGCGACCCGGTGACCGCCGCGTGCACGTGGTCCGGACCCCGGTCCGTCACACGCACCGCGCCCGCATCCAAAAGGTAGCGTCCGCGCTCCTGGATCCGCCGCTCAAATTGTGAGCCCAGTTTATAAGCTAACGACATTGTCAGGGAAGGCCGGTTCCCTCATTGTAACCGCACGCTATGAACCCGAGCGGCGCGCCAGCAGCAGGTTGGAAGCCACCTTCCCGTAGCCGTACCCGATGCGCATCGGCAACGGCTTCGCCCCCGCGCTCAGGTACGCCTGCCGCAGGTCCTTCTGCACGCGGAACCGGAAACTGCCGTACGGCTCGGTGTACTGTCCGTACAACTGCACCCTCCAGTGCGCGGGATCGAAGCAGTGGTACGGCAGACCCGAATCGTCCTGCAGAATCGCCGCGCTCGTCGAAAGCGCGATCTCGCGAAAGATCGAGAAGTCGTTATTGTGCGTCATGTACGACGTCGCCTTCATGATCGTCGTCGATCCCTTCAGGCTCCCCGCGAATTTGCGGAACGCGAAGTTGTCCGTCAGATGCCGGTCGTCCAGGTTCACCGAGTAGTAGCTCAACATGTGTACCGAGGTGTCCGTGTCGGAGGCGAAAGCGATCTGCACCCCGCGGTTGCCGTGCTTGTTCGCCGTGTGCCATTCCGCCGGACGCTCCACCGCTTCGCCCGCCTCGTTCAGGTACACGTAGCGGATGCCGCGGATCGTGTGCCCCGTGCGTACCAGCAGTTGCAGCAGCGGCAGCAGCAACCCGTCGGTGACCTGCCCGCGGAATTGCCGGTCCATCTCGCGCGTGATGAAGAAACTCCGCCCCAACACGCTGCCCATGGTGTCGCGCAGCGCCGGCAGGTACTCATCGAGGTGCTTCCTCTCCAGTTGCGTCTCGCTCGGCAGCGTCCCCGGCGGCTCCAGCGCGACCAGGACGTAGGACGCGCTCGCCGGAAAGCATACCACCGGCGTCAGGGCGTCCGGTCCGCCGAACGGATAAAACACCGGTTCCGTGGCCAGCGGCGCCGCGGCCAGTTCCTGCTTCTGAAACTCGCTCAGCCCCGCCACCAGCGTGCCCTTTGTCCCCGCCCACGCGGTATCCAGAATCTGCCGGTGCGTCTGCCACGCCGCGGTCGATTCCAGTTCCGTGAACGGACTCCCCGGCTTGCCCGGCATCCCCGCCAGGAACCGCGCCGTGTCATCCGCTTCACGCCGCTGTGGAATACTGTCCACAATGCTGGTGTCGCTCTTCGCCTGCGCCGATTCCGGCGCCGGGCGCCCGCACCCGCCCGCCAGCAAAACGGCCCCAATCGCCATCCCGAACCACTCGCGCCTGCAATACGTACCGAGACTCATCCGTTGCGTCACTTCCTATATGCAGGTTAGCAGGCGACGTACCAAAAGTGCGACTCCTCACCGCGTTCGCTCCGCAAAATCCCTTCCGGCGCCCGCCCGCCGCCCCCTCGCGCCGATCCGTAATGCGCCGCACATTCGCGCGGGATTATCCCTTGGTGATCGGCCCGGCCCGCGGGATAGAATGTCCGCACCACGGAGGGGAATCATGGGCGAAACCACGGTCACAAACTGGTTCGGCGATCTCGCCTCGCACCCGGCGGTGGTGGTTGAAGCCGCTTCCACCCAGGACGCCGCCGCCATTCTGCGCGACCCCGCGAAGTATCCTTCGCCGGTGCGCGCCATCGGCAGTTTCCATTCGATCGCCCCCTGCGGCGCGGCCGATGGCGGCACTCTCGTCCGCATGTCGAAGATGAACCGCATCCTCGCCCTCGGCCAGGACACGGTGACGGTCGAGGCCGGCGCCCTCTATCTCGACATCGCCAAGGCGCTCGAAAAGAGCGGAATGCAGTTCTACGTCAACACCGAGATCGGCAGTCTCTCCGCCGGCAGCGCCGCCTGCTGCGGCACCAAGGACGCCTCCATGCCCGGAGAATACGGCCAGGTCGGCAGTTACATCAGCGCCCTCAAAATGGTGATGCCCGATGGCGGCGTGCGCGAATTCACCGCCGCGCAACCGGACGACCTGCGCAACGCGCGCTCCTGCTACGGCACCTTCGGCATCGTCACCGAAGTCACCTTCCGGATCCGCACCATGCAGCCCCTCGCGGTGCATCACGAAACCTACTCCATCCCCGATTTCGTCGCCAAACTCCCGGATCTGCTGCTCTCCGGCGAATCCATCATGTATTACCTCTTCCCCTTCGAAAACCTGGTGACGGTCGAGTTCCGCCGCTACAACCTCGACGCCAAAGGAGAGCCGGACCGCGTCGTCTGGCCCTTGCGCAATTACATGTGGGCCACCGCCGGACCCGCCTTCTGCGCCCGCGTCGCCGCGGACGTCTCCGTGCCCGCCATCCGCGACAAAGTGATCGACGGCTTCTGCGCCATGTGGCGCTTCAAGCTGGATAACCTGATCCGCTCGGATTTCACCGTCGCCGGCGACCAGATCATCCGCTACCCCACCGTGGCCGGCGACAGCAAATACACGTTCAGCTTCTGGGCCTTCCCGGAGCCGGAATTCGGCGCTTCCCTCACCGCGTTCTGCCAGTTCGTCCGCGAGTATCACGCCGCCACCGGATACCGCACCAACATGCTGTTCGTCGGCTACCGCGTTCTCCAGGACCGCGAGTCGCTGCTCTCCTACACCTGGGACGGCAACGCCATTACCATCGACCCCGTCTCCACCGCGAACCCCGGCTGGGACGCCTTCCTCGACGCCTACAACGCGTTTTGCAGCGATCGCGGCGCCGTCCCTCTGCTCAACCAAACTCCGCGGCTGACGCGCACCCACGTCGAAAAGGCCCTCGGCGCCCGCTGGCAGGCATTCGCCGCCGCGCGGCGCGCGATCGACCCCGCCAACCGCCTGCTGAATCCCTACTTCCGCAGCCTGCTCGACGAGTGAAAGGACAATTCGATGCTATCCACGCCATGGGAAATGCGTGCCCCGCGCTACGATTTCGTGATCGTCGGTTCCGGTTACGGCGGCGCCATCACGGCGGCGCGCCTCGCCACCGCCAACCTCAAGTCCAAGCCCTCCATCTGCATCCTCGAGCGCGGCCGCGAATGGGAGCCCGGAGCCTTCCCCGAAAGCGCCGCGGACGTGCTCGCCGCCACCCGCGGCGACCTCAACCCCCTCGGTCTCTACGAACTCCTCAATCACCCCGATATCAGCGTCATCAAGGGCAATGGACTCGGCGGCACATCGCTCATCAATGCCAACGTGGCCATCCGCCCGGACCCCGAGGTGTTCGCTCAATTCGGCTGGCCCGCCGCCATGACCTACGACGCCCTCACCCCGTTCTACGACCGCGCCTGCGCCGTGCTGGCCCCGGCGCAACATCCCCGCGCCGCTCAACTCGGCAAGATCCAGGCGCTGCAGGTGCGCGCCGCCGAACTCGGCGTCAACGTCGAGCCGCTGCACATCGCCGTCAACTTCTCGATCGACGGGCCCAACGCCCAGGGCGTCGCGCAGAAGCCGTGCATCGATTGCGGCAACTGCGTCACCGGCTGCAACGTGCGCGCCAAGAACACCGTCTACATGAACTATCTGCCGATGGCGCGCGACGCCGGTGCCACCATCCTCACGCAGGCCAAAGTCGAGTGGCTGGAAAAACTCCCCGGCGGCGGATGGCGCATTCACGGCCACCACGTCGCGGGCTTCGGCGATGCTTCCGGGTTCACGCTCGACGCGGGCGAGATCGTGCTCTCCGCCGGGTCGCTCAACACCACCGAGATTCTCCTGCGCAGCGAGGCCCACGGACTCAGCGTCGCCCCGGCGCTCGGCACCCGCTTCAACGGCAACGGCGATTTCTTCGGCCTCGCCTACAACACCGATTCCGAAACCGATGTCCTCGGCTACCTCCCCGGCGAGCATCCCGCCGCCGGCGACTCCCCCGCCCCCGGACCCAACATCGTCGGACTGCTCCGCTACACCGCGGGATTGCCCGAAGCCGAGCGCATCGCCTTCGAGGATTTCTCCTTCCCCCGCGCTTACGTGGACGCCGCCAAAGCCGCCTTCGGCCTCATCCGCGGCGTGGATACCGTCACCGGAAACGAGGACGCGCAGCGCCAGCGCATCTCCCGCGACCTCGACCCCGCCGGTCAGCGCCACGATACCGGCGGCGCCCTCAACCACTCCATGCTCTACCTCGTGATGGGCCACGATAACGCCCGCGGCACCATCCTCTTCGAATCCCCCATCACCGAACCCGACGGGCGCATCCGCATCTCCTGGGACTCCGCCGGCCAGCAGCAGATCTTCACCCGCATGAACCAGGAGATCCGCCGCCACGCCCGCGCCCTGCGCGGCAGCTTCATCTCCAACCCCATGTGGTCCGCCTTCAACCTGCGGCACCTCATCACCGCCCATCCGCTCGGCGGATGCCCCATGGGCGAGGACCACTGGCAGGGCGCCGTCGACCCCTTCGGCCGCGTCTTCGCCGGCGACGGCAGCGTCCACCAGGGACTCTCCGTGGCGGACGGCTCCGTGCTGCCCAGCGCCCTCGGCGTGAACCCGTTCCTCACCATCTCCGCCGTCAGCGAGTTCTTCGCCGCGCGCCGCGTCGAGGCCCTGCAAGGGAACCCGTACCCCGCTCCCGCCCGCGCCGTCAGCATGGCCGGACTCTCCGCCCTCGACGCCATCACATATAACGAAGATCAACTCGAAGCCATCTTCCGCCGCTCCCCCACCCTGCCCATCGGCGAACTGGTCAACGCCGGCCAGCAGCTGGCCCGGACCCCGCGCGAGATCGGC
>JBBIQR010000051.1:6592-22096 GCA_037442245.1 Candidatus Solibacter sp.
AACTGGTCAACGCCGGCGGCCCCCCCGTCATCGACACCGCCGCCCGCACCATCCGCAACGATCGTTACTGGAAAGGCTTCTTCCCCAAAGGCCACGTGCTCAACGCCATGTCCAGCGCCCTCTTCACCGGCTTCAAAAAGGAATTCCACCAGGACGGCGCGCACTACACCGGCATCACCAGCGATACCGACAACAACATTCACGCCCGCAACAGCCTCGATGAGGTGGAGATCGGCCACGGCGATTCCGGCACCCTCGAAGCCGGCAGGTACATCCTGCTGCGCTACCTCGATCCGCCCTGGCAGGGCTTCTACGACACCCTGAAGGTGATCAACCACGATCTGATTGTGGGCCGCGTCTATCTCGGCGAGTATCCCCACGGCGTCCGCGTGCTCACCTTCGCCATGTCCCGCCGCTACGGGTTCGACTCCATGACGGTGGACGATCACGCCGCCCTGTTCGACGCCGGCGCCGCCCCCACTCCCGCGGAACTCGACGGCGCCTGGCGCATGGACGCAATCTCCAACGCCAACGAGGCCGCGGGCATCGCCTACCTCGGGTTCAGCAACAAGCCCGATGGAAGGTTCGAAGCGCGCTACCAGCTAATGGGCCTCATCGAAGGCCTGGTGCTGCCCACGTTCCTCGCGGACCACTTCCAGTTGAACGACTTCACTCCCTTTCACGACGAGATCCGCAAGATCGGTCCCGATCTGATGGCGGGCAAGTACGTGACCAGCCTCCCGCCCGCCCTCTCGGCAATGCTCGGCGGGCGCTCCCTGGGCCTCTTCCACGCCGAACCCGACGGCACCTTCGGCATGTACTACCTGCTGACCCGCGCCGCCGCCGGTCTGCCCGGGAACACCATCCTCAGTCCCTTCCTCGACGCGCAACTGCCCGACGGCGCCGGCATGACCTTCGACGAGGAGATGGAAGGCTCCTACCATCCCGATGGCGCGGACGATCCCGCGATCCAGCTCTACTGCAAATTCGACGCCCGCATGGCCATCGCCGACGTCAACGAGTTCGTCGACGGCTACCAGCACGAAGCCGCCATCCTCGGCACCGTCTCCTTCGGCGACTTCCAGGGCGGCGGCCCGGCCGTCTTCTCCATCGATGCCGCCGCCAGCCGCTTCCACTACCTGCGGACCAACCCCGCCACCGGCGAAGCCGAGATGAACTACCACATCGAATTCCTCGCCGCGGACGCCAAACGCTACACCCTCGAAGGCGTCAAGTACATGCGGAAGGATTCCAACGATCCCGCCGAGCTCCTGGCCGATTACACGACGCTCTTCTGCACCCTCACCCAGGCGGACCGCCAACTCGGCAAGGGCGTGCTCAAGTTCCGTACCTTCGAGGACCTCGCCGCCGTCGGCAGCCTTGCGCAGTTCCTCGCCTCATTCCAGATCACCGGCACGGACGATCCCGTCATTCAGTTTCAGGCGCGCATGCGCTTCCTCGCCTTCACCGCGCAGTTCGTGCAGCGGGAGTACGATCCCCTCGGTTGGCCGGGCGCGCTCCCGGCCGCGGGCGGGCACTGACGCCCGTCAGGGCAGCCGCCCGGGACAGAGCGGGACCACGCACTGATCGTCGCCGCCCCGCGTGTACGGCGGGTAGCAGTGGTGAGCCGGGCCCGTGCAGCAGTAGCCCGCCGCCATCGGGCTCGCCGCCATGGTGGGCGGACGCGGGGCCAAAGCCGCGGTGGGCGCGCCGAACACGTAGCGCGCGGACGTGATCGAGCCGCCCGCCGCCGCGCGTTGCGGCGCCACCAGCCACATCGCCACCAGCCCCCACGGATCGCCGAACTCTTCGTGCGCGTCCGCGACGACCTTGCGCATATGCCGCGCGAGTTGTCCGCGCAGGTCCGCCGAGTCCGCCGCTCCGGGTTGCAGGATCTGCGCCACCAGCACCGCGGCCCCGTGCATCGAGTCCGCCCACCACCGGATCGTCAGGTAGTCGGCGCCGATCGCCCCCGTCTGCACCGCCGGAAACAGTTGGCCGAAGTTGGCGTTGCCGAGTTCCTTCATCCGCGCCCACAAATCGTCGCGGATCGCCGGCGCGCGCCGGAACGAATCGTCGCCCTCTTCGGGCACCAGTAATTGCAGCGCCAGGCGCCCCACCGCTTCGTACTCTTCGACGGCGCGCGGCCGTCCGCTCGCATCGAGAAAGAGCGCCCGCGCCGCAGCGCCGTCGTACCCCGCCTCCAGATGCAGGGCGGTGCGCCCGAAGTCCTCCACGCCGGCGGGCAGCGGCGGCGGCGCGAGTTGGACCGCGGCCAGCGCGCGGGCGAAGCGCTCCATCTCGCTGCGCTTCGCCGCGTGATCCAGCTTGAAGAACGATTGCGTGCTCTCCATCTCCGGCGGCGCCAGCGCGGTCTTGCTCCCGCGGTAGACGGCGGTGAGCAGAAAACTCTCCGCCATCACGCCGCGCAGCTTGTCTTCGTCCGCACCGAAATTCACCGCGCTGGTCGCGATCCGCGTCGCGCTTGCCTGGTCGGCGATCACCAGTTCCCCGGTCGAGGGCGTCCACGTGACCTTGCCTTCCAGCGCCAACCGCGCCACCCGGGCATAGTTGAAGATCCCCAGCAGGTTCACCCGCAGGGTGAAGCGCGACGCGGCAGCCTTGGTCAGGATGCTGCGCTGCTGGCGTATCCCAGGGTGCGGCGCCGCCAGGCCGCTCAAATCGCCGCGCAGCGCCCCGGCTACGGCCGCGCGCCCGCCCTCGTCCATCGTCCCGAGATCCACCTCATACAAAAAAGCCGCTTCGTCGCTGTCCAGCGTCCCGAACTCCGCCGCCACCGCGACCTCCAGTTTGCGGCTGACCGCGCACGTTACGGCGGCTTCGATTTCGCCCGCCGCCGCCGCGCTCAATCCGGCGCGCCGCAACTCAGCGTCCTCCGCCGCGGCGTCCGTCGCAATGGCGCGGATCACCGCGCTGAACAGATCGAACGTCGTGGTTCCGGCGGAGACTCCGGCGCTCGCCTCCGCCGTCACATTGAAGCCGGTGGAGTGCCGGCGATACCATCCCAGCCGCACCCGCGCCGCGTCCACCTTCTGCACCCGCAACTGATACTCGCAGGCAATCGTCCACGAAGCCCCCGCGGTCACCGTCGCGCCCTGCGTCACCGCCAGCGCGGGCGCCGGAGAAGGCAGCGTCAACGTAGCCAGCGGATTGGTCATCGCCAGCAGGTTCGCCGTCGCCGAGAGCTTCAGGCTGCCGCTTCCGCCCAGCGTCACCACCGCCCCCGCCGCCATGGCGTTCAGATCGTCCGGCGCGAACGGGATCACCATCTCCCCGACCGCCTGCCGCAGCGCGTCCAGCACCGCCGTCCCGTCCGCCGGGAAACACCGGTACGACGCGATCTCGATGCCCGCCGAAGCGTCCAACCCGAAGGTCGCGCTCCCCGCCGGCAGGGACACGCCCGCGCCCGCGTTCGCGGTCAACCCGATCCGTACCGCGCGCTGGTCCGGCGGGATCGCGAGGTTATCCCCGTACACATCCGGCGAGAACATCGCGCCGCTCAGGATATCGAAGTGGACCGCGCCATCGCCGCACAGCGTCAACGGCGGTGCGGGCGCGCGCAGAGTCACCGGCCGCTCCAGCCGCAATCCGGCATCCACCGAACGCACCGCCGGCGCCGCCAGGGTCATGCCGGTCCACTGCGCCAGCGGCACGGCGTTGGCGATCAGCGCCGGAACCGCCTCCGCGTACCGCGTGAGCAGCGACCCGGGCGCGAGTTGGGCGTTGGCGATCACGCTGACGCCGTCGGAGATAGGAATCGTGGGCATGGCGGCCTCCTGGTCTGATTCGTACGATCATAGGCGCGCCCGCACCGGCCCGCAAGCCGCTTCTGTGAAGGAACCAACGGTCGCCCGGCGCCGCGGGCCTCGACCACCTCCTACTCTTCGAGTGGCCGTAGAAGCGCCGCAAGGATCGGGTGGAGGGTAGCGGCAAACGGGTTGGTCACAGTCACTCCACGCCAGGTAAACCCTTCCTGGAGGTCTTCCGAGAGAAGCAACCGGCACTCGGCCTCCGCCGATGCCGCCAGCACAACCGAGTCCCATATCGTGAGGCCGTGATCCGACGCCAGATCCGCCGCGCTCACGATCACGGCCTCCGAAGTCTCCGCCACCACATACGCATCGCGCCAACTGAGCACCGCTTCCCGCGCCCGCGCAGGACGGCGTTTGGCCTTTCGAACGAGCACGTGGAACAGTTCGCCCAGCGTCTGAGCCGGCAGCACGATGGCGCCGGGCGGCACGCGCGCGATCAGGGTCAGCGCCCTCTCTTGCATGGCCGCTCCGTTGGCGCCTTCCGCGTACGCCAGGACGTTCGTGTCCAATGCGACTTTCATAGGGCGTCGTCGTACAACTCGTCTCGCGTCCAGCGGACGGCTTTCACCGCTTTCTGTCTACGCAACCGGGCAAACAGCAGCGCGCGAGCCCCTGCCGCCGCCCGGTCGTCGTCGATGACGGGCGATATCTTCGCCACCGGCTTGCCGTGACTCGTCACCACGACACTCCGGCCCTTCTTCACGGTTCGCAGGAGTTCCGAGAACCGCCGGTTGGCGTCCGCGGCGGAAACAGTCGTGTTCATGCCCTTCTCCCCATGTAGTGATATTTACTACTATACCGCAGGCCGCACGGCCCCGGCGCCAGACCACACCGCGGTCCTCATCCATCTCGCCCGGCGCCGCAAAGCCGGGTCCCCGTTCAGCGCCGCCATACCGGCAAGCGCGGCGAGATGACATGAACGCCGAAACTCGTCGCCCCGGTTCCCAGTGCGCTATTGGGGTCTGTGGCTACTACGGAAATGTGATAGGAGGGCGTGCTGGTCACGCCTGGTCCGGTCACGTCGGAGCAGGTCCGGACGTCCGCGGGCGAGGGCGCGAGACGGATCGTTTGCGCTCCGGCGCTCCCCTCTAGCGTGACGAAGCCTGGCGCCGTCACCAAAGAGACCGTCAGCGGCTTTCCGGACGAATCCGCAGCGTTGACCGGCACCGTAATCGTACGGCCCGCCATCACGGTGAGGTCGGGTACGACCGGCATCTGCGGGGGCAGTCCGGCGGGCGCCGACTTCGTGATCCACACGCGATTGAAGTAGTGCGCCTGACTGCCCTGGCTCGCCGAGTCGTCGATTCGCAGGTCCGTGCCGGGGTTCTCGCGCATTGCAAAGAGCGCGTCGGGCAAGGAGAAGGTAGCCAGCTTCCATTGGCCGGTGTTCTGCGGGGTGACCTGTCCCGTAGCCCAGTACGGACTCTTCACACCGTCATATTCAAGCCGCCATGGGTTGGCGCCCGTATCCAGATATTCGACCGTGACCCAAACGCCGGCGGGCCGCGCCGGGAGGAAGCGTTCGTCCGCGGCAAGATAGATGTAATCACTGGGCCAGGAGTGATCGGGATAGAGGGCATCGTGGCCCGAGATTCGAGTCGCCAGCCAGGCGGCGCCGCCGAAATTCAAGGGCGTATAGACGCCTGCCGAGTAAAATATCGGACCCATGCTGAGCCAGACCGTGGCCGGCGGCGAGTACGGCGGGGGATCCGCCGCGGATTTCCACCGCGCCACGTTTCGCGCAGTCTGTTCGATATACCGCCGCCCGTACTCCTTGGTCGCCGAGATCCCGGAGCCTTCGAATAACTCGTTCCAGTCCCAGATCAACACCAGGCGGGCGCCGTGCGCCACCACCTGATCCCAGTGCGCCTGGTACAGATCCCCGCAGTTGCGGTCTCTGACAATCTTTTTCTCCATCGCGATCGCGGAGTAGTTGTCCTCCCCGGGACTGACGCCGGCGACATCGCCCATGAAAGTTGCATGGTACGTGGCGCCGGCCCACGCGGCGTCCGTTGTGACTCCAAACCAGGTGGAATGCCGGATCAGGTACGGCGCCGTGCCGAAGTCCTGCTGAAACTGCTGCGCGATGTAATCGATCGTGCTCTGATCGTATCCGCTTAGGAACGGGCTGGCCGCGCTGTACAGCACGACGATCGGCCGGCCGTCGATCATCGCCCAGAACTGCCGGGGAACGTTCGCGAAAAAGGTGTGAATGAAGGAGTAGAAAAGGCTCTTGCCGGCCGCTGTCGTCAGGTCGGGCCCCGTACCGCCGTTGGCCACCGTCAAAGGCGTGCTGGTGTCGAAAAACATGCCGATTCTCGGGGCCGTCTGGCCGGCCTCCCCCATGGCCTGCTCCACCTGCGCCATGAGGTTCAGTCCGGGGACGCTCCACTTTGCGGCGTTGCCGGGGTCGCCCCAGTAGACCGGAAGCACCACGTCGATGCCCGCGGCGGCCATATCGCTCAGTTCCCGCTGGTAGAAGCCGATGTTGTCGTATTTGTAAGTGCTGAGATACGAGTCCGGCGGATGCAGCGTGAGGTTATCGGTAGCGGCATCGTACCAGTAGAAGAAATAGGTCAGCGACAGCTTGTCATGGCTGGTCCACGATGGAGGCTGCTGGGCCTGGACCAAGGCGCCGCCTCCAAAAAGAACGGCCGCGAACCGGAGCAGAAACGCGTGCATACGTCCCCTCGTTCCCGCAGATTATACACCCGGAGATCGCAGGTGGCCTTTCTACATCCCACGCCGCGGTCCCCGTCCGTCCACACGCTAAGATGAAGTGGTGAAGAAGCTGGTGTGGGCCTTGCTGCTGGCCGCGGCCGCGGGCGTCATCCTCTGGGGAGTCCTGCGCAAAAGCGAGCCCCCGCGCGTGAACTTCGCGCGGGCCAAACGCCAGACCCTGGTCAGCACCCTGCCCACCAACGGTAAGGCCGAGCCCGTCGAATGGCAGGCCATCCGCGCCGAAGCCTCCGGCGTCGTCTCCCGCATCCCCATCGAAGACGGCCAGCAGGTCGCCCAGGGACAGACCGTCGCCATCCTCGCCGAGCCGTCCCTTCAGGCCGATATCGACTCCGCCGAGGCCAAAGCCGCCGAGGCCCGCGCCAGTATCGCCGCCGCCGAAGCCGGCGCCAAACCCGCCGAATTCACCGATCTCGCCAACTCCCTCTCCCGCGCCCGCCTCGATCTCGATCAGGCGCAAAAGAACCTGGCCGCCCTCGAACGCCTCCAGCAGAAACAGGCCGCCACGAGCCAGGAAACCGACGCCGCGCGCGATCGCGTCCAGCAACTGCAACTCGAAATCTCCGGCCTCGAGAAGCGACGCGCCTCCCTGGTCGCCGCCCCCGATGTCGCCGCCGCCAAAGCCCGCCTCGCCGATGCCGAGTCCGCTCTCTCGCTGGCCCGCAACCGCGCCGCCCTCGCCCAGGTCCGCGCGCCCATCGCCGGCGTCATCTACGGCCGCGACGTGCGCGCCGGCTCCTACGTCAATGCCGGAGACCTCATCGCCAATGTCGGCCGCATGGACACCCTCCGGGTCAGCGTCTTCGTCGATGAACCCGAACTCGGCCGCGTCGAAATCGGCCAGCCCGTCACCATCACCTGGGACGCCCTGCCCGGCCGCCAGTGGACCGGACGCGTCGAGCGCAAGCCAGCCGCCATCCAGTCCCTCGGCTCCCGCCAGGTCGGCGAAGTCCTCGTATCCATCGCCAACCAGGGCCGCTCCCTCCTGCCCGGCACCAACGTCAACGCCGAGATCCGCACCGCCGTCGTCGACAACGCCCTCGTCATCCCCAAAGAGGCCCTCCGCCACGATGCGCAGGGCGATTACGTCTTCGCGCTCGCCGGCGGCACGCTCCAACGCCGCGCCGTGAAAAAGGGCGTCTCCAGCATCACCCTCGTGCAGGCCGTCGAGGGCCTCAACGACGGCGACGCCGTCGCCCTGCCCGGCGATATTCCGCTTAACAACGGAGACCGCGTCACGCCCGTCCTGTGAAGCCCCGGTGCTAACATGGCTACTTCCATGTCTGAAACCGGGACTCAACAGAAGTGGTATCGCGAGCTGAGCCGCTATCACTGGTTCGTACTGGCCGTCGCCAGCATGGGCTGGATGTTCGACACCATGGCCCAGCAGTTGTTCAACCTCGCGCGCAAGCCCGCGGTCAAGGAACTCCTCGGCGCCGGCGCCTCGAACGGCGTGGTCGATCAGCAGGCCGCCTGGGCCACCGCCATCTTCATGATCGGCTGGGCCACCGGCGGCGTGTTCTTCGGAGTCCTCGGCGACCGTCTGGGCCGCGTCAAGACCATGACCATGACCATCCTCACCTACACGGTCTTCACCGGTCTCAGCCTCTTCTCCTCCGGCATCGTCGATTTCAACATCTACCGCTTCCTCTGCGGACTCGGCGTCGGCGGACAGTTCGCCGTCGGCGTCGCGCTCGTCGCCGAAGTCGTCCCCGCCACCGCCCGCCCTTACGCGCTCGGCTTCGTGCAGGCCACCAGCGCCGTCGGCAACATGATCGCCGCCCTCGCCGGCATTCTGATCGGACAGCTCGAAGCCTCCGGCGCCCTCATCGGCGGATGGGCCGCCTGGCGCTGGGAGTTCCTCGCCGGGGCCCTGCCCGCCCCCCTCGCCTTCGTCGTCTTCGCCAAGCTCAAGGAGCCCGAGCAGTGGCTCAAAGCGCGCCACGAAAAGAAAAAGCTCGGCAGCTACGGCGAACTCCTCGGCGATCCGCGCTGGCGCCGCAATGCCCTGGTCGGCTTCCTCCTCGCCTTCGCCGGCGTCGTCGGACTCTGGGGCATCGGCTTCTTCAGCTACGATCTCTTCCGCCCCGTCCTCACCAAAACCTTCGCCGCCCAGGGACTCGTGGGCAAAGCCCTCGATGGCAAGGTCACCACCTGGATCGGCCTCACCAGCCTCTTCCAGAACCTCGGCGCTTTCTTCGGCGTCTACGCCTTCACCTATCTCACCCACTACACCGGACGCAAGAAAGCATTCGCCATCAGCTTCGTCGCCGCCATGACGATCACCGCCTACACCTTCTGGAACCTCCGCGACCTCAGCGACATCTTCTGGATGATTCCGCTCATGGGCTTCGCCCAGCTCTCCTTATTCGGCGGTTACTCCATCTACCTCGCCGAGCTGTTCCCCACCCGCCTGCGCAGCACCGGCACCAGCTTCTGCTACAACGTGGGACGCTTCGCCGCCGCCGCCGGCCCCTTCACCCTCGGTTACCTCACCAAGGATGTCTTCAGCGCCCACGCCGAACCCATGCGGTACGCCGGCGTCGCCATGAGCCTCGTCTTCCTGATCGGACTCGCCGCGCTCCCGTTCGCCCCCGAAACCATGGGCAAGCCGCTGCCCGAGTAACCGCGCTCGCGTCACTTCAGCTTGATGCTGGTCGAATCGTAGATCAGTTCCACCGTCTTCACGCTCTTCAGCTTCCCCGTAAACGGGAAGTAGACGAATCCGCTGACCGCGCCCTTGTGCGCGCCCGCCGGCAGCGCCGTATTCAACAGCACCTCCTCCGGCGAAACCGGCGTGCGCTCGATACCACCCGGCGGCTCCGCTTCCGGAGCGCGCGGCGGACGCGGCAGCGGCGTCCCCGGTATCGGACCCGGCTGCCCCATCCCCACCCCGATGGGACCCGCGCCGATGCCGCCGCTGATCCGCGAGGGCTCCTGGTAATCGAACATCGAGGGCGTCAGAGATGCCGCCGCCTGCTGCGGCGTGTCCGCCGGAATCGCCGCCTTGCCGTTCAGCCGCAGCTTGAACCTGGCCAGATCCACCGTCACCACGCCGTCCTTCATCGGCGGCAGGAACGCGACCTCCACCACCAGGTAGCGCTCGGCCAGAAACATCTGCTCCCCCTCGGAGAAGCTGTGCACCATGTACTCGGCGCCGATGTCGTACGCCCCGGCGTTGGCGTGCGCCTCGTAATCCGCCGCGTTCGGCTTCGGCTTGGTGCCGTCGGCGAAGGCCAGCGCGGCCGCCAGCCACAGGATCGTCCACCGCATGGCTCCATCATGGGCGAGCCGGCCGGGGGTGTCAAGGCGCTGGCGAATTCTCCGTATTTACCGGTAAATTCAGCCGTGATATGCTGTCGCTTCAGGAGAAAACGCCATGACGCGACGCGATTACCTGCAACTGGTGGCCGCCGGGGCCGCCACCACCGCCGCCACCCGGACCCTCCTCGCCGCCGGCGGCGACGCCGACCGCGAGAAACGCATGAAGTGGTGGCACCAAGCCCGCTTCGGCATGTTCATCCACTGGGGACTCTACAGCGTCCTCGGCCGCCATGAATGGGCCATGGAGAACGAAGGCATCCCCGTGGCCGAGTACGAACAACTCGCCAAACGCTTCAAGCCCAAGCCCAACGCCGCCCGCGATTGGGCCCGCCTCGCCAAAGCCGCCGGCCAGAAGTACATGGTCATGACCACCAAGCACCACGAAGGCTTCTGCAACTTCGATACGAAACTCACCACCTACAATGCCGTCAAACAGGGACCCGGCCGCGACCTGGTCCGCGAGTACGTCGAAGCCGCCCGCGCCGAAGGCCTTCGCGTCGGCTTCTACTACTCCCTCATGGACTGGCACCACCCCGACGGCGCCCGCTGCGCCACCGACGAAGCCGCCCGCCGCCGCTTCGTCGATTACACCCACGGCCTCGTCCGCGACCTCATGACCAACTACGGCAAAATCGACATCCTCTGGTACGACGTCGCCTGGCCGCTCGACGCCAAGGGTTGGGAGAGCGAACGCATGAACGAAATGGTCTTCCAGCTCCAGCCCGAGATCATCGTCAACAACCGCAACCGCCTCGATGGCGACTTCGCCACCCCGGAGCAGCATATTCAGGCCGAGAAGCGCGCCTGGGAAGCCTGCATGACCATGAACGACAGTTGGGGCTATCAGCGCGCCGACGACGATTGGAAATCCTCCAAAACCATCGTCCGCAATCTCATCGCCTGCTCGCGCGACACCGGCAACTACCTGCTCAACATCGGCCCCAAGCCCGACGGCAGCGTGCCCGAGGAATCCGTGCGCGATCTCACCAGCGTGGGCAAATGGCTTCAGACCAACGGCGCCTCCATCTACGAAACCGACGTCTGCCAGCCGCGCCGCTCCAACTTCGCCGGCTTCACCCGCAAGGGCAACACCCTCTTCATGCACGTCTACTTCTGGCCCGGCAGCACCGTGGCTTTGGGCGGCTTGCAGACCAGGGTGAAGTCCGCCCGCCTGCTGGCCACCGGCGCGTCCGTCCGGTTCGAGCAGGAAAAATTCCGCGTTCGCTTCACCGGGCTGCCCGAAGCCGCGCCCGGCGACCCCGTCACCACCATCGCCATCGAGTGCGACGGCGAACCGCACCAGGACATGGACTGGGTCCGCAAAGAGCGCCCGCGCGCCGGCGTGTAGTCAGGTAACGATAGTTCCGTAACGATCATCACGATCCCGGCGCCCATGGCTCCGCCGAACCGGGATACACCTGTCTCGTGCAGTACCCGTCCGGTGTATACTTCTCCCCACTGAAGGACTCGCCAGGAGGATCGGCGCATGTCTACCCTGGGTGCTCCCGAGTTGGCGGCCATCGTCATGGTGGTCGTGCTGCTCCTCGGAGGTCGCAAGCTCGGCGCTACGCTCCACGGTCACGACCGCACCGTCCCGTCGCGCCGCAGCCGCTGGGCACAGCGGTTCGTCGTGGGATTCGCCGGCGCGCTGTACCAGAGCGGCATGCTTTTCGTCTTCTCGCCGAGCCTGCGGCAGATGGAGCCCGATCGCCTGTGGCTCATCGCCGCACCCGTCGCGCTGGAGGGAGCCATAGTCTGGATGCTCCTTTCCGAGTTGCTCCACCGCTTCTGGGTGCGCCGTGCGTCGCCGTCGTGGATCGGCCCCGTCCTCGCGGTCTGGCTCGTGAAGACGCCGCTGATGGCCGCGTCCACTCTTCTGATTGCGGCGGCTTCGGGCACCCTCAACCGGCTCCTGCTGGAATACTACTCCCGTCCCCAAGCCTGGATCGGTCACATCACGGGACTGCCCGCCGCCTGGCCGAGCGCCGGCGGCGCCGCCGCTCTCGTGCTCGTCAGCTACTGGGTAAGCCGCGGCGACTTCTCCCACGGAGGATCCGCGGCAGCCGCTTGGAGCGGCTATGGAGGTGCTTCCATGAACGCTAGAACGGATCACGCCACCAGGTTCCTGTGCGCCAGCGCCTACGTCGGCGGACCGGGATTCTGTGAACGGGCCTTCCGCCACTTCAAGGACCCCACCCGCGCCGTCGCGCCCGAAGTCGGGCTGGACGTGCCGCTGGTGCTCGGCGTGTGCCGCGCCGCCCTGGCGCGCGACCTCCGCTATCACCTGATGTTCGCCGCCCTCGCGTTCCTCGGTTTGATCGCCGCCGCCGCCCAGTCCGTTATGGTCGTCGCCGCCGTCCTCGTGGCCGCGTCCGCGCTGTTCTTCGTCAAGGCCTACAACGACCGCTACACCCTCGCGCAGCAGTTCCGCCAGGACGCCTTCGATCCCGAAAAGCTCCGCGTGAAGTACCCCGCGCCGCAGGATCCCGAGCTAAACGCCGCTATGCCCTGGCCCGATCAGAACCTGGTCGTCTACGGCGGCTTCGTCCCCTTCGTCGGCGCCGGCATCGACCTCGGCGGATGGTCTTTTTCCGTCGCCACCGATAAACCCAGCGAATCTCTCGGCGCGTCCGGCGAACCCGAAACCTTCCGCACGCCCGAACTCTACGCCGCCGTCCGCGAGGTCCTCGAGGGAATGGGCATCGACGGTTTGGAAGTCCGCGACGTCTGCTTCGTCCACGGTTCCGACATCCGCGAGGACCGCGAAATTCTGCCCGACGAAATGCGGCGGCCCGCCCAGCGCCTCTCCCAGGAGCGCATCGCCCGGTATGCGGAAGCCAGCGATTCCCGCGTCCGCCACTACCAGTGGATCCGCGTCCGCGATTGGGGCAACGATCTCGTGGTCTCCTACTACCTCCGTTGCGCGCAGCGCGGCAACAGCCTGTTCGTCGAGATCAAACGCTTCCTCCTCACCCCTCTCGCCGATACCTACCGCAGGGTCGATTCTCTCGGCGGCGCCGATGCGCGCGGCGTCATCGGCCTGCTTGTGGCCTCCCCCATCGTGGCGTTGTTCTACCCGATCTATTCCGCGATCATGCTGGTGGCGCGCTTCTCGGAGTGGACCGGCCGTCTCTTCGATTCCGAAGGGCGCCGCCGCCGCAGGATGATCCGCAACTCTCCGCTCTACAACTACGGCGCCGAAGCCACCCTCCGCCAGCAGTGGAGCAGCGACCGCTTCATCCACTACTTCCAGAAACTCGACGGCGACTTCTACAGCAAGATGCTGGAACGCGCCATGCTCGATGAAATCGTCGCCTTCCTCGAAGATCGCCACATCGACACCTCCGACATCCGCGAGCGCCAGAACGTCATCCTCAACAGCGGAATCATCGTCCAGGGCGGCGACGTGAAGGCGGAAAGCCTCGCCGTCGGCGCCGGCGCGCAGGCCGGGACCGGCTCGCGTGCGCCGCGCCGGACGCTGCGAGCCATGCGGAAAGGAGCAGCATGAAACGCCGCCCGGAAACCAACGAAGGCATCGTCGGCAATGTGACCGCGAACGTCCTCGCCGTCGGCCGCGGAGCCACCGCCATCCAGAACCAGGGCGCCCCGGACACCGCCGCGCTCGCTACCGCGGTCGCCGAACTGCGCAAAGCCGTCGAGGCGCTCGCCCTCGCCCCTCCCGCGCGCGAGGCCCTCAAGAGCGATCTCGATGCGCTCGAAAAGGCCGGCCCCAAGCCCGACCGCGTCGGCGGCATCCTGCAGAGCCTCTCCGGAAAACTGAAAATGGTCGGCGCCGTCCTCACCGAATCCACCGCGCTCGCCGTGCCGCTCGGCAAAATCGCCGAGGCGCTGCGCGTCCCGTTGGCGCATCTACTCGGCTGAACGGCGGTCCGCGGTGAGGAATCGTACGCTGGCGGACGGCCTAGTCTAATTGTCTACGAACGCTCCGCCGCAAGCTCGCGAAGTGATGTCATCAGCTCCCCCCACCAAAGCCCCATCATGCGCAGGAACGCCGGACCCTCCTTGCCGTGACGCACGGGATGATCGGCTCGCAGCTTCGCCCATCCCGAGTGACGCACCGTGACCCGCGTTCCCGTCGGCACGGCTTCAAACACAACCTGCACTTGCGTACTCTCGCCAGGGGCGAAATTCACTCCCTGCCACTCAAACTGAAATCCCCCGGGCGGCTGCCACTCTGTGATCCTTCCCGTCGTGAACACCTTCGGTCCTGAGGGAGATGCGATCTCTTCCAGGAACCGGCCGCCCAGCCACGGCTCGAACCGCACCACTCCCGGTTGTTTTCCCGCCATTCGAAACTTCGGCCCGGACCGCCACCAAAGGTCGGTTTCCGTCGTAAAAATGGCGAATGCGGTCGCCGGGTCCGCCGGCACCGTGACGCTCACGGTCACAAGGTCGGATGCGCGCGGTGTCATGCTTTTCCGGATCCCTTCCGCCCGGCCTTCGAGCCTTCCACATGATCGCGGAAGGCAGCCAGTTCGCCGGTCCAGAAGGATTCCACTTCCCCCAACCAAACCCGAAGCTGGTCGAATGCTTCCTTCCGCAAACGGTAGATCCGTACCCTCGCGTCTTCTTCCACTCCTTGCTGGTGAATCAGTCCGCTGCGCCGTAGGACTCGCAGATGCCGGCTCAGCGCCGGGGGCGTGAGCGAGAGGGCCGCGGCAATGTCCCCGGCGCGGCGGGGCCGCTCCTTCAGCAGATCGATCACCGCCCTGCGGTTACGGTCAGCCAGTGCGCAAAGAGTAGCGTTCAGTTCCGTTTTCGGCACGAGTTACTCGCCCGGATTCCCTAACCGTTCCGTGAACCACCAGAGATGGCCTTCGGGATCGAGCGCTCCATAGCTGCGGTCCACCCAGTAGTCGGCGCCGTAATCGTGAACGGCGGGTTCTTCGGCCACGATAGCGCCTTCCGCTCGAGCGCGCTTGCAGTGCTCTTCTACGCTGTCGACAAACAGCATCAGAGACTGGGTATTCGCTCCACCGATCGAGCGTGGACTCGCGCCACGCGGAACCTTCGGGCGTCCGGGCCTGTCTCCGCTCTGGCCCACCATCACGAGAGCCTCGCCATAAACCAGTTCGCTGTGCTCAATCCGTCCGCCGTCCCCCTCGACTTTCAGCCGTACCTCAAATCCGAAGGCGCGGCAAAGCCAGTCAATCGCTCCGCCTGCATCGTCATAGAAAATCGCGGCCGATAATCGGGGCCAGCCCTTTGGTGTTGGGTTCATATATAATATTTAACGCAAGACGATACTATTGTCAAGATCTGAAATATTGTGGAGGGCAGTGAAGTCAACCTTCGTGCCGCACAAGGACCCGCCGCCGCGCGGGCCGGAACCGGTTCGCGCGCGCCGCGCCGGGCGCTGCGAGCCAGGCGGCAAGGAGCAGCATGAAACGCCGTCCGGCAATCAACGAAGGCATCGCCGGCAATGTGACCGCGAACGTGCTCGCGGCCGCCGTGCCTCTCGGCTGAACTGCGTGCCGCCTTACTTGAACGGCACGCTGATCGACGATTCCGTTTCCGCGTCGGCATACGTCGTCCTCTGGGGAATAACAGGCATTTTTGTGTCGAGACTTACTTTGTGAGGCTCCCT
>JBBIQR010000052.1:0-22055 GCA_037442245.1 Candidatus Solibacter sp.
GCATCGCGGGTCGCGCCGCGGCGCGCGGCGGCGCGTCCGGCGATGGATTATTTTGTGGCGCTGGACGATCAGCCGATCGAATCCGGCGTGATCCTGCGGATGGCCGTGCAACCGGGCGGCGCGCAGGCCGATATCATCGTCGACCGGCAGGGGCGCGCCCGCGCCATCCGGCTGGCCGGCACCAGACAGTAAGAAGGAGGAAGGCTATGAATCGCATCGTACTCAGCGCGGGGGCGCTGCCTCTACTGGCGCTCGCGGCCGCTGCGCAGGACGCCGCGCGGATCGCGCAGCAGAAGAAGATGCTCGACGAGAGCGTGGTCCGGATGAAGATGATCGGGAGCGTGAAAGAGCCGGTCGTCAAGAACCTGCCGTACTCGGCCGAGGAAGTCACGGAGATCAACCAGACGCTCTCCGACGGCACGCGCATCCACCGCGAGACGAAGGTTCCGGTGTATCGCGATAGCGAGGGGCGGACGCGCCGCGAGAGTCCGGACAACATCACGATCAGCGACCCGGTATCGGGCGCGACGTATATGGTCAATCCCAAGACCAACGCGGTGCGCAAATTGCAAATGAGCAACACGTTCATCTACCGGAAGGCCGGCGCGAACGAAGCAGGGAGCGTGGCGAACTTCTCGCTGCGGACATCCGGTGACGGGCAGACCGACATCGAGGTCAACGGGCAGGCGCTGAATCCCAAGGCGGTGGCCGAGTTGATCGCGCGCGCCAAGGCGGAAGGCAGCGCGGAGGCGAAGGGCGGACAGGTCCTCGCGCCAACCGTCGGGCCGGACGGCGGGATGGTGGTGGCCGATATGGCGGCCATACCGGCGGGCAGGACGGAGTCGGAATCACTCGGCAAGAAGAACTTCGACGGCGTGATCGCGACCGGCACGCGGCGGGTGGAGACGATCGAGACCAGCGCCATCGGCAACGACCGGCCAATCCAGGTGGTCAACGAATCCTGGTACAGCGACGAACTGGGCGCCACGGTTTACACGCGGCGCAGCGACCCGCGCAGCGGCGAGCAGATCTTCCGGGTGACCAATATCCAGCGCGGCGATCCACCGGCGGCGCTGTTCCAGCCGCCGGCCGAATCGCAGGTCAACGAAAAGAAGATGTGAGGCTACCGCGCCGGCGCGCCGATGGGCAACCCGGCCGAGACGAGGGCGTACTCGACTTCGGCCGGGCGCAGGCGCGTGGCGTCGTACTCGACGAAGATCTCGTCCATGGCGGGCGAGAGTTTCAGGCGGTGAATGCCGTAGATGGCGTGAGCGGCGGCGAGGTGGTTCAGGCAGGAATCGTCGAGCGGCTTCTCGAGGTGGAAGCGCGTCTGCACCTTGGTCATAGCCTTAAAATATCATCCCTGGAAGCGGCGCAGGCGGGAGGGCCGGACATTCACGGAACGCGGCCCTGTTTTTGCATCGCGGAACGGCAGACACGGCGCGCGAAATACGCTATTCTTCAGAAAACGAGGCATCTGAGGGCGGTTTCGTGCTCCGCGGCGCGGCTGCGGCTTGGGATGCTGCGTTTCGGAATCTGAAACCCAACTGGAGTCCCCGTGAAGACTTCCAATCATAACCGTTACCTGGTGAAGAGCCTGGTGCACGCTTCCCGGGTACTGGAGGCCTTCCAGACGGCGGGCGACGTGTTGCGGCTGCGCGACGTGGTGGGCCGGACGGGCTTCAACAAGGGCATGTGCTTCCGGCTGCTCTACACCCTGCACCAGTGCGGGTTCCTGGACAAGGTGGGGGAGAACCACTACCGGCTGGCCAGCGAGGTGCGGCGGCGGCGGCTGTACCGGATCGGGTACGCGGCGCAGGGGCAGGACACCAGTTTCGACCGCGAAGTGCGCAACGGCCTGGTGCGGGCGGCGGAGCGCGAGCACGTGGAACTGATCGTGGTGGACAACCGCTACCAGCCGAAGATCGCGCTGCGTTCGGCGGACTACCTGATCAAGGAGCAGGTGGACCTGGTGATCGAATTCCAGACGGACGAGGGAATCGCGCCGGCGATCGCCAGCAAGTATCTGCAGGCGAATATTCCCTTCATCGCGATCGATATTCCGCACCCTGGCGCGACCTATTTCGGGGCCAACAACTATCAGGCGGGACTGCTGGGCGGGCACTGCCTGGGGCGTTGGGCCAAGAAACAGTGGAACGGCGAAGCGGACGAGATCGTGCTGGTGGAACTTTCGCGCGCCGGGTCGCTGCCTAAGGCGCGGATGCGCGGCATCCTGGCGGGTATCGGCGAGGTGATGCGGATTCCGGACCGCTGCCGGGTGGTGAACCTGGACGGCGACGGGCAGTTCCAGACGGCGCTGGAGCGGGTGCGCAAACATCTGCGCGAGAGCAAGGCCAAGCGCGTACTGGTGGGGGCGGCGAACGATTCGAGCGCGCTGGGTGCGCTGCGCGCGTTCGAGGAAGCGGGACGCGCGGCGGAGTGCGCGGTGGTGGGGCAGAACGCCGAACCGGAGGCGCGCGCCGAATTGCGCCTGCCCAAGACGCGGTTCATCGCGAGCGTAGCCTACTTCCCGGAGAAGTACGGCGACGGACTGCTGCGGCTGGCGCTGGACATTTTGGGGCGCAAAGCGGTACCGCCGGCGGTGTTCACCACGCACCAGATCGTCACCACGGAGAACGTGGATCACTACTACCCGAACGACAGCCTGCTGACCGTGCCGGCGTAACCTGAGGGGTCAGCGGGGCTCGCCGCGCGCATCGAAGGCGCCCCCGCGGGAGGCCAGCGCATCGCGCAGCGCCGCGCGGTTGGCGCCGGACCGGGACGCGGCATCGAGCAAGGTGCGCAGGGCGGACGCGGGATCGGTGCCGGCGGGCAGGCGGAAGATCCAGGGGATGTTGACGCCGGTCAGCGCGCGATCGGCGGAGATCGCCACCACCGGGATGAAGGCCTTGACCGCGAGTTGTTCGGCGAGGTGGCTCGAGTTGCGGTCCGTGGCCAGGATGGCGAGGGCGCGATCGTCGTAGATGCGCCGGACCAGATCCGTGGAGGCCTTGCCCCAGGGGACATCCGAGGGCACGGCGGCGAGTTCGTATCCGCGGCCGTAGGACGCCGCCACCGGGCCCAGCGACGCGGCGACGGCATCCGCGCCGGGGCCGAAGACGGCGATCCGCACCGGACCGGCGGGAGCGCTCTCCACGGGGGGGCCGTTGTAGGGCACGCCGTTCTCCCCGACGGTAGCGTAAGAAGCCTGCATGGGGTAGCGGCGGAACTGGTATTTGCCGTCCTTCACGGTGGCCAGATAGAGGGGCACGATGTTCTTCGAGTTCGGATCGAACGTCATCCGGCCGGTGACGCCCTGGTACTGCTCGAGGCCGGCGAGGGCGTCGCGGATGAGGCCGCGATTGAGCCCGGCGCGGCAGATGGCCTGGAGCAGGATGTTCATGGTGTCGAAGCCGAGCGAGGCGAAGGCGTCCGGCTGCGCCTGAAAGCGGGCCGCGAAGCGCCGCTGGAACGCGACCCACGCGGGATCGTCGCGCGTGGGGTCGAAGGGATACACGGCCTCGAGGCCTTCGGCGGCGGCGCCGGCGCTCTCCAGCAGTCCATCGCCAATCACGCGAAAGCTGCCGAACACGCGCTGCGTCATGCCCGCGGCGCGCATCTGCTTGAGGATCGCGGCGGCGGCGGGCGCGTCGCCCCAGAGGACGATGCCGTCGGCGCCGGATTCGGCGATGATCCGTAAGGGGCGCGCGAAATCGGACGCGCCGGGGATGTACTTTTGCTCGATCACCACGGGGTGCCCGAGGCGGCGCGAGGCGTCCTTGAACTTGAGCACGCCGAAGCGCCCGTAGCGGTCATTGACGCGCAAGAGGGCGATCCGCTTGAGGCCGAGATCGGTGTAGATGCGGCGCGCCAGCGTGTAGCCTTGCACGCGGTCGTCCTGGATGGTGGTGAGGTACCAGGGGATGATCGTCTCCGGGATGGTGGGGTCGGTGGCCGCGCTGTTGACGATCGGCACTTCGGCTTTGAGGGAAACGCGCAGGGCGATGTGGGTGGAATCCGCGCTGATGGAGCCGAGCATGGCCCAGACTTTTTCGTCGTACGCCATTTTGACGATTTCGTTGCTCGACGCGCCCCACACGGCCTGGTCGTTGTGCAGCATGAGGCGGAACGGCTTGCCGCCGTAGCCGCCCGAGGCGTTGGCTTCGTCGATGGCCAACTGCGCGCCGTGCAGCATCATGCGCCCGAGTTTCTCGTCGGGGTGATTCTCGACCGGGCCGAGGAAGCCGATGCGTACTTCCGTGACGTCACGCGCCGGGACGGTGGGGACGTCGCGCGCCGCGCCGTTGTACTCGACCGTGCGGGTGTAGTTCTCCCAGTAAGGCTCGGTGAACTTTGCGAAGGGACGCATGTCCTCGGGTTCGCCGGCGTAGGGGCGCGACTCCCGGTCGCGCGGAGGGCCGGGGGGATTGGCGCCGCACGAACACGGCACCGCGCCCTGGGCGTGCAGCAGGGCGGCCAATGCCGGAACGAGCCAACATCGCGAGAGGGTCTTCATCGGCTGCCCTCCTGGTGAAGGCGGATGCCGTGGCTCAGCCCGTGGGCGGTCGCCACCCAGAGATCGTCGCCCTGGAAGTCCACGCCCAGCACGTAGTGATGCGCGGGCGCGCTTTCCACGGCCACGCGGGTGACTTTGCCGGCGGCATCGCGCACCAGCATTTCCGGCTTGTGGCTATCGGGCGCGGGACGGTAGACGGCCCAGTTGTCGCCGTCGTAGTAGGCGAGGCCTTTATCGGTGGAAAACCAGGCGCGCGTGCCGTCCACCGCTTTCACCTGGTTGAGGAAGTTGCTGGGCAGCCCGCTATCCTTTTCGAGGAAGTTGTGCCAGTTGCGGCCGTCGTAGCGGCTGGCGCCGAAATAGGTGGCGACCCAGAGGATGCCGTCGCGCTCGGCGTAGCTCACCGAAGTGGTGATTTCGTGAACCAGCCCCTGGTCCTTATAGAGCACGATTTCGGTCTCGCCGTCGGGATCGTTGTAATCCTTCCACTGACGGGTTTTGACATCGTATTCGAGGACTCCCCCGCCCCACACCGCGTAGTACACCTTGGTCGGCTTGGCGTCCACCGCGTAGGTCCAGATTTCGTACATCGGGGTGTTGCGTTCGTTGAAGAGGGTCCACTCGCCGGTGCGGGTGTTGAGGCGGCTGCCGCCGGCGGCGGTCGCGGCCCAGACGTAGTCGCCCTGCACCGCGACGCCGTAGACGACATCGTTGGCGAGGCCGCTGTTCAACTGGGTGAAGGTATCGAAACGGCCGGCGGAGTAGCGGCTGAGCCCGCCCATGGTGGCGATCCACACGTCGCCGGTGCGCGGGTCCGGCGCGACGAAGAGCGCCGCGCGGTGGGCGAGTCCATCGGCGGGGGTGAACACGCGCCACTTGCCGTTCTGGTAGAGTCCGAGGCCGTTTTCGGTGGCGGCCCAGACGCGGGCGCCGTCCACGCAGACGTTGAACACGTGATTGTCCGGCAGCCCGTTGGCGGTAGTGAAATTCTCCCAGCGGAAGCGCGGCATATCGGGCGGCGCCGCCAGGGCCGCGCCCGCCAGAACCGTGAGCAGGGCAATGGTCTTCATAACGTTTTCAGATACTCGATCAAATCGTTCAGCTCGTCTTTCTGGAGGTCGTTGGTCACGCCGTGCCGGTCCTGCGGATTGAAGACCGTCCAGATTTCTTCCAGGGTGTGCGCCGACCCATCGTGCAGGTATGGCGCGGTCAACACCACGTTGGTCAACTGCGGGGTGTCGAACACGGGCGAGCGGTCGGTGGGCTTGCCGGTTCCTACATCCGCCAGCTTCTGGTCCGTGTAGTGCGGCCCGGAGTGGCACACCGCGCACTGATTCGATTCCGGAATGGGCGTGCCGTCCTTCTTGCGGGTGCGCTCGAAGATGGCGCGGCCGCGCTCCTGCGCCGCGGTCAATTCGCCGTCCGGCAGCCGGTGGCGATTGGGCCGCAGGGGCATGGACTTGATGAACGCCACCAGGTCGAAGAGTTCCTCGGGGCTGTAACTCTGCGACCGGTAAAAATATTTCTCGGTGCGCGGGCCGCACTCCGTCTCCAGGTTCGGGTTGGTGCCGTTCCACTTGAACGGCCCGGTATCGGCCACGTCTTCGAGCAGGCGGTTGTCGACGATATCCTTGCCGAAACCGTCCGGCTCGAGGTCCCATTGCAGGCCGTCGAAGGTGGCTTCCAGGTGGCAGTTGGCGCAGCCGAAGTGGCCCTGGAAAGCGAAGCGCGCGCTGAAGAAGAGGCGCTCGCCGCTGCGCTCGAAGGTGAGTTCCCGGGGAGCGTCGAGCGCGATGGCGCCGGTGACTTTGCGGGTCGCCGTGTCGATCACGGAGATGTCGTCGCCTGTGCGGTTGGTCACGTACAGGGTGCGCCCGTCCGGCGAAAAGGCCATCCCCTTGGGACCGTGCCCGACCGGAATGCGGGCCGCCACGTAGTTCGCCGAAGCGGAAAGATCGTTGGCCATGGCGCGGCGCTCTTCCGGCGACGCCGCGGCGATGGTGCGGAGCAGGCGCTCGACGTCGATCACGGTGACGCTGTCCGACCCGGTGGTCGAGACGTACGCGGCGCTTTTATCCGGCGCGATGGCGACGGCAAACGGCGGCGTGTAGTAGCGGTCGAGCTCGTCGAGCGGGATCTGCACGGGTTCGCCCACGTCCGCGCCGAAGACCGCGAGCGAGTTGCCGAAGACCCAGCCGTGCTCGACGTGGGCCAGGGGAATCAGGTTCTTCGGCCGCAACTGCGCGGCGAGGCCGAGGCGTCCATCGCTCGAGAGGGTCACGTGGAACACACCGGCGGCGTTGTGCAGGGGCTTGCGCTCGGCGACCTCCTGGCGCGCCGTATCGATCACGGTGATTTCCGACTCGGGCGGCGTGCGATGCCGTCCGGGCAGCGGGTAGATGTGGGTGCAGTAGACGCGCGCGCCGTCGGGCGAGAGCGCCAGGTAGGCTGCGCCGCGCCCCGCCGCGAGCCGCTTGACCTCGCGGCCATCCGCCAGGTCCACCACGGACACATCGCTGGAGATGCGGTTGGCCACGTAGAGGAATCGTCCGGCGCGGTCGGCGAGGGCGGCGTTCGGCTCCTCGCCGGCGGGCAGCGTGCGGGTCACGGCGAGCGACGCAGCATCGATCTCGCTCACCGAATCGCTCCACGAGTTGGCTACGTAGAGCCGCTTGCCGTCCGCGGTGAGCCACAGGCCCTTGGGCACGCGCCCCACGGCGATGCGCTTGACGAAGGCGGCGGCGCGCGTGTCGTATACAGCGACCTCATCGGTGCCCTCGCAGAGGATGTAGAGGCGGACGCCATCGGGCGACACCGCGATTTCGATCGGCGACGGGTAGCGGACCGCGGGCGTGCGCGCGCCCAGACCAGCCAGCGCCAGCAGGAGCACTCCCGCGATGTGTCCCGCGCGGCGCGTCCTCATTTCTCCTCCACGGTGAGGATGCGGTCCGCGGTCACGTTTTCGAGCACCTGGGTTTTTCCGCCGGGCCAGGTGACGGTGAGCCGCTCGACCTTGGCCGCGGCGCCGAGTCCGAAGTGGAGCCGCCAATCGTCCTGCGAAAGATAGCCCGAGCCGGCGACGCGCTCCTGCATCTGCCGCTGTCCGCCGGAAACGACCTCGACGCGCGCGCCGATGCCGTCGCGGTTGCACTTGCGCCCCACCAGGCTCACCGCGATCCAATGACCGGCCGCGGGCGAGACGTTGTGCAGCAGGAACGCCGGCCCCCCGAGGTTGACCAGGAAGGCATCCACGCGCCCGTCGTTATCGTAGTCGGCGAACGCCGCGCCGCGGCCCACGCTCTTGCGCTCAAAGAACGCTCCGGCGGCGCGCGAGACGTCCTCGAATTTGCCGCCGCCCAGTCCGCGGAACACGGAGTGCTCCTGCGGGATCATGTGGATCAGCCCGCCGTGGACGATGAAGAGGTCGTCGCGCCCGTCGTTATCGAAATCGTAGAGGCCGGTACCCCAACTGACGTACTGCGCCGCAAGCTGCGCGATGCCGGCAGACTGGGTGACGTCCTCGAAGCGGAGTCGGCCCACGTTCTTCATCAGGCGGTCGTACTTGGAATCGGTGACCCACAGATCGACCTTGCCGTCGCGGTCGAAGTCGCGCCACACCGGGCCCATCGCCGAGGTGCTCTCGCCGTTCTGCCCGTAGGCCACACCGGCTTCGACGGCGATTTCCGCGAAGGTGCCGTCGCCGCGGTTGTGGAACAGAAAGTTTTCGGTTTTGTCGTTGGCCACATAGATATCGGGATAGCCGTCGAGATCGAAATCGGCCGCGGCCACCCCCATCGCGCGACCCTTGAAGCGGGCGATTCCGGCCTTCGCGCTGACATCGCGGAAGGTGCCGTCGCAGTTGTTGCGGAGCAGCACGCTGGTCTCGGGCTCGTAATCGAGCGGCCCGGGATAGTTGTCGGCGGCGTAGTAGGAGCGGTACTCGGGATCGAACTTCACGTAGCGGCCGATGAAGAGGTCGACGCAGCCGTCGCGGTCGTAATCGAGCCACGCGGCGCCGATCGACCATCCGGGTACGGAGATGCCGGCCTTCGCGGTGGCGTCCTCGAAGGTGCCGTCGCCGCGATTGCGGTAGAGGATGACGCGGCCGTAGCCGGTGACGAGCAGGTCTTCATTGCCGTCGTTATCGTAGTCGGCGGCGATGGCGGCCATGCTGAAGAGATCGCCGCCCACGCCGGCGGCATCGGTCACGTCGGTGAATCGGCCGTGTCCGTCGTTGCGGAAGAGGTGATTGCGCGGAGGTGTCGCGGGCGGTTTGCGCAGCGGGTACGGATGGATGCCCTTGCCCAGATCGCGCCCGCTGGTGACGTAGAGGTCGGGCAGCCCGTCGCGATTGAAGTCGAACCACACGGCGCCGGCGCCGGTGCTCTCCAGCAGCGAGCCCAGCTTCTCCGCGCCGAAGCTATGGGTGAAATGGATTCCCGCGGCTTCGCCGGCCTCCTCGAACTGAATCGGCGCGGGGGCCTGCGCCGCGGCGGCGAGCGCGAGTAGCGCCGCCAATCCCGATACGAGCCTCATTTCGCGCCTCCCATCGGTACCGGCTCGATGCTGTGCAGCAGCACCGCGGGCACGGCGTTCTCCGGCGCGCGCTCGGGTCCGGCGTGACACCCGACGCACACGCGCTGCTCGCCGCGCCGCGCCCAGAACCAGCCCTTCTCCGCGGCCACGATCGCGCCCGCGCGGTCCAGTAATTCGAAGCGCAGCGCGCGGTCCGCCGGCGTCTGCACGTAGAACGAGCCATCCGGTTCCACGGGACCGCGGCCCAACAGCGCCGGAGCGCCGCGGTCATCGAGCGCCCAGACGCGGACCGACGCCACCGAGGCGGGCGGAATCCGCTCCGACCGCGAAGTGTAGGCGTTGAGGCAGAGCAGGTTCGCGCCCTCGCGATTGCCCAACCCGGAGGGAAACCGCTTCGGAAGCGGGTGCGCCCGTGCGGGCACGGGATCCAGCGCGTTGCCGCCGGCGTCCGCCGCCCACACCTTCCGCGGTTCGTCGGTCCCGGACTTCCAACTGTAGATGGCGAACGCCGGCGCGCCCGCGGGACGGTACGCCACCAGCCACTCGTCCGGCGTTGCTTCCGCGATGCGCCCGGCGAACTCGCCCTGTGGCGCGGGCACATTCACTTGGACGGCACGCGCCGAAGTGAATCGCGCCAGGCGGGCATCGCTGGTAAAGACGATGTCGCCGGAGGCGAGTTCCGCCGCGGCGTGGCGGTCCCGCGCGTGATCGCAGCGATAGGTTTCGACGCCGCTGCCATCCGGGTAGACGGTGAAAATGTCGCGTCCCGCCGACGCGGCGTGCGGCGCTTCGAAGAGGATGCGCCCGTCGCGCAGGACGCCGTCCGTGATGTGATCGCCCGGCGCGAAGGTCAGGCGTTCGGCGGCGCCTCCGGCGAGCTGCATGGTCTCCAACTGAAACCCGGCTGGGGTGCGGCGCGCGTAGACGATTTTGTCCGCGCTCAGGTAGAAGGGAGCGATGGCGTCATCGTCGAACGCGGTGACCGGGCGCGGCGGTCCGCCGGCGAGGGCGGTTTCCCAGATGCGCCACGCGCCGCCGGGGTTCTGCTTTCCGGCGAAGAGCACGCGCAGGCCATCGAAAGAAACCGCCGGATACGCGCTCGCCGCGAAGTCCGCTGCCAGAGGCCGGCTCGTGCCGCCGCTCACTACCCGCACCACGGCGCCCGAGGGGAAAGGGTCCGGACACGCGGGATCGTAGCGCGGCGCTTCGGTAACCAACAGCGGCGGAAATTGGGCTGCGAAACCGGCCGTCACCCCCAGCCAGAGCAGCCCGCAGAATCGGACTTGCGGAGCGAGCACTCCACAATTCTATGCGAGTTCCGAAACTTTGCAACATCTTTTCGGCTGGGCCGGTACGGCAAAAGCCGTACGCGCCTTGTTTAGGCGTTCCAAACGCGGTATCACGGAAACCATGCGGTTCGCGATCACGCTTTTCCTTTTGCTGGCCGGTTCCGGCACCGCTCAGGACACCGGGCGCATGGACCGGATCGTCCAAAGCGGCGCTGGCAGCCGGAAGTTCACGGGAACCGTTCTGGTGGCGCGCGGCGGGGAGGTGCTGTTCAGCAAAGGCTACGGCTTCGCCAACCTGGAGTGGAACATCGCCAACACGCCCGAAACGAAGTTCCGGCTCGGCAGCGTGACCAAGCAGTTCACGGCCGCTTCCATCCTGCTGCTCGAGGAGCGCGGCAAGCTGAAGATCGGCGACCCGGTGAAGAAATACATGCCGGACGCCCCCGCCGCCTGGGACCAAGTCACCGTCTTCCACCTGCTGACTCACACTTCCGGGATTCCGAGTTTCACCGGTTTGGCGGACTACGCGAAACTCGAACCGTTCCCCTCGACGCCGGCGCAACTGGTGGCGCGCTTCCGCGACCTGCCGCTCGAGTTCCAGCCCGGCGAGAAGTGGGCCTACGATAACTCCGGCTACGTCCTGCTCGGCTACCTGGTAGAAAAGATCGCCGGAGAGCCTTACGAGAAGTTCGTCACGGAGAATATTTTCGCGCCGCTTGGAATGAAGGACAGCGGATACGATTCCAACTTCGCCATCATTCCCCATCGCGCCGAAGGTTACGTCGCGAACAACAGCGGATACCAGCACGCCGGCTACATCGACATGAGCATTCCGTTCTCCGCCGGCGCGCTCTACTCGACCACCGCGGACCTGCTCCAGTGGCAGCAGGGCCTCTACGGCGGCAAGGTGCTGCAGGCGGAGTCGCTCAAGAAAATGACGACGCCTTTCCGGCAGAATTACGCGTTCGGCCTTCAGGTGGACACCACCGGCGGCCACAAGCGCTTTTCGCACGGCGGCGGTATCGAAGGGTTCAACACGCAACTGGAATACTACCCGGACGACAAGTTGACCGTCGTGGTGCTGGAAAACGCCAACGGCGCCGCTCCGCCCCAAGACCTCGCCCGCAAACTTGCCGGCGTAGTATTCGGCGAGGCGGTGGTCCTGCCCGGCGAGCGCCAGGAGATCACGCTCGACCCGAAGATTCTCTCGCGCTACACGGGCGCCTATCGGTCCTCGCAGGGGCCGGCGATCGTCATCGGCGCGGATGGGGCACATCTTACGGGCAAGCTCGGCAACCAACCCGCGCTACCTTTCTTCCCGCAATCGGAAACTCTGTTCTTTGCCAAGGCCGTTGACGCCCAGATCGAGTTTGCGGCGGACGCGACCCGGCTCACCATCCACCAGGCGGGGCGCGATGTCACGGCTTCGCGGCTGAACGGCGCCGAGGCGCAGCGACTGATTGACGATGCCGCCGCCATCGCCAGGCGGGTCAAGGAACAGGTTCCCGCGCCGGGCAGCGAAGCCGCTCTGCGCGCGATGATCGAGGGCATCCGGCAAGGCAAACCGGACTACGATGCCATGAGCGCGAACCTGGCGGATGTGACGCGGCGGCAGTTGGCCCAACTGCGGACGAACATCGGCCCGCTGGGCGCAATCCAATCGCTGACGTTCCGGGGAGTCGGACCCGCCGGCCCCGATATCTATCTGGTCAAACTGGAGAACGGCTCGCTCGAGTGCCGCATCTGGATGGCGCCGGACGGGAAGGTGCAGGGCCTCAACTTCGCCCCGGCGCTGCAGCCTTACTGCACGCGCGGGCGGCGGTCCGTGGCCGGATCCTTGCCGCTGTGGACATCGAAGAGCCGGCGGTGCGTTTCCACCATGCCGCTCACCATGCCTTCGTACGGCAGGTCGGTCACATCGACCAGGCCGATGTTATAGTTCTCGCCGTCCATGCGGCCGGTGACCGGCTCGTCCAGCCACTCGAACCAGTGCGCGCCCACCATCGCGGGCAGCGCCGCCACCGTCTGCCGCCACCGTCTGCCTTGACAGAGGTCCGGTCCCAGATTAGACTACGTCTAATAATGTCCGGAAACCGCTTGCCCCTTTTATTGCTGGCTTCGATTGCCCCGCTCCTCTTCTCTCACTCCCTCAAGGCGTCAAGCATTTGCGACAGCAATCCAAACAACTTGATCCTCAACTGCGGGTTCGAGACGGGAAACCTCACCGATTGGACCTCCCACGGAAGCGGGTTTGGCGTGGGCGGCACAAATGAACTCTGGTATGGCTCCAATCCTCCGGTGAACAGCGGAAACGATTCATTCGTGATCGGAGGTAATGGAGCCATCCTGCAAAGTTTTCCAGTCGTTGTGGGTGCTGCATACGGCTTCTCCTTCGCCTACGATGCCAGCACACCGTCAACCGCAGACGTGTTGAACTTTGGCATCATGTACTTCGGCAGTCCGCTGCTCACCCGGACCCTATCCGGGGGTGGAAGCCTGACCGACAGCGGATTCCAATACGTTCACGGAACTTTCGTGGTTCCCTCGGCCGATGGGCCGGCGTCCGTCGTTTTCCAAGATGTTCCCGGAGGAGGGCCCAATGATTTCCAGAGTGGCAGCCCGCTGTTTCCGTTCCTCATCGACGACGTCACGGTCCAGCCGTTGACGATCGCTTCGTCGGGTTCCACGCCGGAACCCGCCGCCCTGGTCCTCTGCCTTTCGGGCCTCGCAGGAATCATCGTCCTTAGCAGGTATCGCCGCCATGCGGGCACGATCGAAGGCGGCGCGCTGCGCTAGCCCGCTATCTACCCGGCTCCCGCGAGGAGACGATTCGCCGCCTCGACCTTCCTCGAACACCGCCGGGATCCCTCTCCACTACCGTTCTCCGCGTTTCACGCAGCCGAATCCAGCGCCCGCCCGCACGAACACGCGGGTTCCGCCCGTCCGGTCCATGGCTCCCGGCGCTGCAGCCTTACTGCACGCGCGGGCGGCGGTCCGTGGCCGGATCCTTGCCGCTGTGGACATCGAAGAGCCGGCGGTGCGTTTCCACCATGCCGCTCACCATGCCTTCGTACGGCAGGTCGGTCACATCGACCAGGCCGATGTTATAGTTCTCGCCGTCCATGCGGCCGGTGACCGGCTCGTCCAGCCACTCGAACCAGTGCGCGCCCACCATCGCGGGCAGCGCCGCCACGTGTTCCATATAGTAGCGGTAGGCGACGCCGCGCTCTTCCTGCGTCGCGACCTGGCGCAGACCCGGCGACATGCCGCGGCCGGGCACGCCGAAGTGGAACTCGCCGATCAGCATCGGCAGCCCCGCCTGCGCGTAGATGCGCTCGATCCGCTCCTGATTCGGCGCGTAGTCGTAGTTGTTCAGGCTGAAGACGTCGAACCACGCTTTGGCGGTGCGCACCATCCCGGCGGGCGCATCGCCGCCGAACCGCATCCCCAGGTTCAGGTGATTGGGATCGTGCCGCTTCAGCGCGCCGGCGATCACGGCGGCGTATTTCTCGAACGCGTGATAGACGAAGGCGCGGCGCCGCTCGGGTGTGTCCTGGTCCGCGAGCCAGGTCTTCAACTCGCGCTGCGTGGCCGTTTCCGGAGCTTTCAGGATCATGTCCACGATGACCGGCTCGTTACCCGGCCACGGGGGTTCGTTGGCCATGAAGTAGCCGAGCAGCCACGGGTCGTCCTTGCGCGGCCCGCACTGCCGCGCGATGGCGGCATCCACGCGGGCGGCCCATTCCGGAGAGAACACGTCCGGCAGTCCCAGCCAGCCGCCATCCATCCCCAGGCCGCTCAGTTGCACGACGTACGCCTTCCGGTGCAGATCGAACAGCGCGGGATCGCCCCAATTGCCGATGGTGTTGAGTCCCCAGGCTCCCATCCGGTCCAGGGCAGCCTGCGCCCACCGGGATTGCCACTCCGCGCCGTAGCGCCGCAGCAGGTTCCACGGGTAGAACGCGATCATGCCGCCGGAGCCGCCGCGTCCCGCCTGGCGCAATTCGGCGGGAGGCATGGCGGCGAAGACCTGCTCGCGTCCCTCGGTACGGGTGCCGTTGGCGGCGCGCATCGAATCCGCGCCGGTCGAGAGGAACAGGTGCCCGTCGGGATCCACGAACCACCACCTGCCGTCGACTTTTTCCGTGCGGAAGAAGCCGGTGGCGCGCGTTTTCGTCTGCGCGTACCCGCCGTAACGGCAGTAGCCGAACTCACCGGGTTTGGCGGTGGCGGTTTCACGCGCCCACTCGCGCTTCAGGTCCGGCAGCGAGAGCCGGTCGGAATTCATCCATTGCCCGAACTCGTCGACGAGCGGCTTCGATTCCAGGACCGCGTCGCCGGGCGAGTCCTTCGCCAGCCGCACCGACCGCAGTTCGAAGGTCTGGCGTCCGAGCGGCGTCTGCATCGCGATGCCGACGGCTTCGACCGCGTTCAGCGCTCCGTACGGTCCCTGCAAATTCAGGTAGTAGCCGGGCCGCGAGCGGTTGGCCACCGAGGCCATGTCCATCCCCTGGCGCGACTGCCCCTGAAAGATTCCGAGCGGCAGCGCCGCCCGCACCCACGCGCCCGCGAACGGGTTGATTCCGGCGTTGCGGACGCCATCCGCCGTATAGATGCGCAACTGAAACCGCTGCGGGGAGGAGGAGCGGAATTCGATCACGAGGAAGCCGAAGTCCCGCCAATCGGCGGGCAGTTCGAGTTCCTTCGCGGTCCATTTCTGTTCGGCGCGCGGGCCTTCCAGCACCACCGAGCGCGTGTCCGCCGCGAACCCCGCCGCGGACAACGTGAGCAGCCACACAAATCTTCTGTACATTTCCTTCGAGCCCGGCTCAAATGTATCATGCAGTCGTGGGCCTCGCACTGCGCGACATGACCGCGGACGATCTGGCGGCCGCGCTTGCCTTATCGGCGGCGGCGGGCTGGAATCAGGTAGAGGCGGACTGGCGCTTCTTCCTGGATTCCCAGGGCTGCGGCGCGTGCCTGGCGGAGCGCGACGGCCAAGCCGCGGGCACGGTCGCGTGGATCCGCTACCCGGGCCTGGCGTGGATCGCGATGATGCTGGTGGATCCGGCGCACCGCCGCCTCGGCATCGGCTCGCAACTGATGCGGCGCGCTCTGGACGCGGTACCGGATGACGTCTGCGCGGGACTCGACGCCACGCCTCTCGGGGAGCCGCTGTACCGCCGCTTCGGCATGATCGCCCACGCCGCGTTCGCGCGCATCCGCGCGCTGGTCGATGCGGCACACCTGCCGCCCTTCACCCGCGGCGTCCTGCCGATGCAGCCGGGCGACCTCGATGCGGTGCTCACGCGCGACCGCGAGGTATTCGGCGCGGACCGCTCGATGCTGCTGCGCTGGCTCTTCGCGCGCGCTCCGGAGTGCGCCTGGATTGCGCGCTCGGGCGGGCGTCCGCTGGGCTACTGCTTCGGGCGTCCGGGGCGGGTCTTCCACCAACTCGGCCCGCTGGTGGCGGAGGACCGCGCCATCGCGCGCGATCTGGTCCACGCCTGCTGCTCGCGGCTGGACGGCGCGACCGTGTGCATCGACGTCCCGGCCGCCGATGCGGTGTGGACCGGATGGCTGGCCGGCGCCGGCTTCGTCACGGAACGCAACTTCCTGCGGATGTTCCGCGCGGGAGACGCGCCGGGCGGGCACCCGGCGCTGCAGTACGCGATCGCCGGACCCGAGTTTGCCTGAATGATCCCGACACCCTCCACTACCGAAGCGCTCGAAGCCGCGCTGTGCCGCCCCTCCGAACAGGACGCCGCCTGCCTGCGCGATCTCCCGGGGGACATCCTGGTCCTCGGCGCGGCGGGCAAGATGGGGCCGTCACTGGCGCGCTTGTGCCGCCTCGCCGCCGATCAAGCGGATGCGGGCGGGCGGGCGCGCCGCGTGTTCGCCGCCTCGAGGCGTCCGCTCGACATACCCGGCGTGGAATGGATCGCCTGCGACCTGCTCGACCGCGCGCAGGTTGCGGCGCTGCCCGATTGCCCCAACGTGCTGCATCTGACCGGGCGCAAGTTCGGGTCCACCGGCGACCCGGGGCTCACGTGGGCCATCAACACGCTGGCCCCGGCGATTGCGGCCGAGCGTTTCCGCGCCAGCCGGGTGGTGGTCTTCTCGACCGGGAACGTGTATGAATTCCGGCGGCCCCAGGACGGCGGATCGCGCGAGAGCGACGCGCCCGCGCCGTGCGGCGAGTACGCGCAGTCCTGCCTCGGGCGCGAGCGCGTCTTCGAATACTTCTCGCGCCGCGACGGGCTGCGCTGCCTGCTGTTCCGCCTGAACTACGCGGTCGACCTGCGCTACGGCGTGCCGGTGGATATCGCGCGCAGCGTGTGGGAGGGGAGGGCGGTCAGCCTCGCGGTGCCGGCGTTCAACGCCATCTGGCAGCGCGATGCGAACTCGTATGCGCTGCGGGCGCTGGGGCACTGCGCGTCCCCGCCGGCGATCCTGAACGTCACCGGAATGGAAACCATCACGGTGCGGGAGGCGGCCGGATTCTTCGCCGCGCGCTGGAACCGCCCTTGCCGCTTCGAAGGCGCGAGCGGCACGGCGGCGCTGCTGAGCGATTCCGCGCGCTGCCGCGCGCTGCTCGGCGAACCGGAGGTCAGTGGGGCGCAACTGCTCTCCATGGTGGCCGCATGGATCGAATCCGGCGGAGCCAGCAGCCACAAGCCGACGCACTTCGAGGTGGCGGATGGAAAATTCTAGCCGCGCCGCGCTGTTCCGCGGGCTGGTGATTCCGGCGCACCCGCTGGCGCTGACCGCGGCGCGGACGCTCGATGAGCGGCGGCAGCGCGCGCTGACGCGATACTACCTCGACGCGGGCGCGGGCGGCATCGCGGTGGGCGTCCACACCACGCAGTTCGCCATCCGCGAGCCGCGGATCGGGATGCTGGAGCCGGTGCTCGCGCTCGCCGCGGAGACGGTCCGCGAGCACGCCGGAGGGCGACCGATCGTCAAGGTCGCCGGCATCTGCGGACGCACGGCGCAAGCCGCGCGCGAAGCCGCGCTGGCGCGCGATCTGGGCTACGACCTCGGACTGCTCAGCCTCGCCGCCCTGCCCGACGCCCCGGACGGCGAACTGCTGGACCACTGCCGCGCGATCGGCGAAACCATCCCGCTTTTCGGTTTCTACCTGCAGCCCGGCGTGGGCGGCCGTCCGCTTTCTTACGAGTTCTGGCGCGGCTTCTGCGAGATCGATTCCGCCGCGGCCATCAAGGTGGCGCCATTCAACCGCTACCAGACGCTGGACGTGGCGCGGGCCGTGATCGACAGCGGGCGTTCGGGCGAGATCGCGCTCTACACCGGCAACGACGACAACATCATTCCCGACCTGCTCTCGGAAATCCGGCTCGCCGGTGGATCGGTCACGTTCCGCGGCGGGTTGCTCGGACAGTGGGCGGTGTGGACGCGGCGCGCGGCCGAGTTGCTCGAGGCGGTGCACGCCTGCCGCGCCGATGGCGGGCGCGGCGCGGCCGGCATCCTCGCTTCCGCCGCCGCTCTCACCGACGCCAACGCGGCCTTCTTCGACGCCCGCCACCGGTTCGCCGGCTGCATCGCGGGCATCCACGAAATCCTGCGGCGGCAGGGATTGCTCGCCGGGCGCTGGTGCCTGGATCCCGCCGAGGATCTCTCGCCCGGCCAACTCGAAGAGATCGAGCGCGTCACCGCCGCCTATCCGCACCTGGCGGACGACGAGTTCGTGCGCGCGAATCTCGACCGCTGGCTCGGCTGAGGCGCGGCCAAGCCTCGCCTAAGTACTCCGCTTCAGAAGTTCGTCAATATATCCGCAGACCGCTTGCTGACGCGCGCGGCTCGGAACGGAGCCGCGACCGTGGGAGCGGTGGACGCGGAATACGAGACCGTACTTGCGAAACGAGGTACTACGCGCGCTGCATGTAGACGACGTGGGTCTGGGTGTATTCGTACAGCCCGTGCTTGCCGTCGGCGCCGCCGATGCCGCTCTTGCGCCAGCCGGCGTGGAAGCCCTGCATGGCCTCGAAGTTCTCGCGGTTGATGTAGGTCTCGCCGAAGTGGATCTCCTGGCAGGCGCGCAGCGCGGTGTTGAGGTCGCGCGTGTAGATGGAGGACGTGAGGCCGTAGTCGGAATCGTTGGCGTAGTCGATGGCCTGGTCGAGATCGTCGAAGGCGATGACGGGCGCCACGGGGCCAAAGACCTCGCGGCGGACGATCTCCATCTCCTGGGTGCAGCCGGCGATCACGGTGGGCTCGTAGTAGTAGCCGCCCTCGAGCGCGGCGCGCTTGCCGCCGGTGACGAGGCTTGCGCCCGCGGCGACGGCGCTCTTTACCAGCGCGTCCACTTTCTTATAGCCGGCTTCGTTGATGAGCGGCCCGTACTCGACGCCGGCTTCGGCCAGCGGATTGCCGTAGCGCGTGGCCTGCATGGCCGCGGCGAGCTTTCCGACGAACTCATCGGCCACCTTGCGCTGCACGTAGATGCGCTCGGCGCAGTTACAGACCTGGCCCGAGTTGATGACCCGCGAGGCCTTGACCGCCTTCACGGCGAGATCAATATCGGCGTCGCCCATCACGATGGCGGGAGCCTTGCCGCCGAGTTCGAGGTTGACCTTGGTGATGTTGGCGGCGGCGCTGGCCATGATCGCCGAGCCGGTCTCGACGCTCCCGGTGAAGCTGATCATGCCGATTTTGGGCGACGATGCCAGGGCCTTGCCGGCGGTGGCGCCGCGTCCGTGAACGATGTTGATGACGCCCGGCGGCAGGCCGGTCTCCGCCATGAGTTCGCAGAACTTCACCGCGTTGTGCGGCGTCTCCTCGCTGGGTTTGATGACGATGGTGTTGCCGGTGACGAGGGCGGGGGCGGCTTTGCGCGCGATCAGAAAGAAGGGGAAATTCCAGGGCAGGACGCCGCCGATGACGCCGATGGGCTGGCGGAACAGGAAGATGGTTTCGCCGGCGCGGTCGCTTTCGAGGATCTCGCCTTCGATGCGGCGCGCCCACTCGGCCATGTAATCGAGGTAATCGGCGGTGAACGCGACTTCCACGCGCGCCAGGTCGAGGATCTTGCCCTGCTCCTCGGTGATGAGGCGGGCCAGCGGTTCGACGTGCTCGCGGATGCGGGCGGCGATGGCGCGCAGCGCGTTGCCGCGTTGGACGGCGGGCAGCCGCGCCCAGGATTTCTGCGCGGCGCGGGCGGCATCGAGGGCGGCATCGACCTCGGCCGCGGTCGAATCGGGCACGGTACAGATGGCGGCGCCGGTCGAAGGATTGGTGACGGTGACGCGCGCGGTGGCGCTGGAGGGCACGAACCTGCCGTTGATGAAGTTATCGTAGTTCCGCATAGCTACCGGCAGTATATCCCGCTACCCGAGGGCGCGAGCGAAGGTGGCGTAAGCGGCCTTACCGAAGAGCACGAACACGACCTCTTCGAGCGGGGTGTCCCCGGCGAGGTGCTCGCGCACGGCGGCGAGGGCGATGCGCGCGGCGTCCTCGATCGGGTAGCCGTAGACGCCGGTGCTGATCGAGGGGAAGCTGAGTGAGCGCGCGCCATGCTCGCGCGCCAGATCCAGGCAACTGCGGTAGGCGGAGGCGAGCAGTTCGGGCTCGCCGCGGCTGCCGTCGCGGAACACCGGACCGACCGCGTGGAAGACCCACTTCGCGGGCAGATTGCCGGCCGTGGTGGCGACCGCGCGGCCCGTCGGGCAGCCGCCCTGGCGCGCGCGGATGACGTCCAATTCGCGCATGATGGCGGGGCCGCCGGCGCGGTGGATGGCGCCATCGACTCCGCCGCCGCCGGCCAGCGCCGAGTTGGCCGCGTTGGCGATCGCGTCCACCGGGACGCGGGTGATGTCGCCTTCCACCAGGCGGATGCGGCGTCCTTGCGGGTTGCTCCATTCCATGCCGCCATGGTATCGAAGCGGGGCGGCACGGGATACAATCGGGTCATGACCCGGCGTCACCTTTTCGCGGCAGGGGCCGCGCTCGCCGCTACGTCCCGCTTGTGGGCCAAGGCCGGCATCGACAAGTCCCGCATCAGCGCCATCACCGATGAGATCGGACTCTCCACTCTGGAAGCGGTCGCGTTCGCCCACTACTACGGACTGCAGAACGTGGAGATCCGCAACCCGGCGGACCGCGGCAGGAAAGAGTATTTTCTGCTGCCCGAGGCGGAGATCAAAACCGACGCGGACCTGTTTGCCAGGGAAGGGCTCAAGGTTTCGTTCGTCAATACCAGCCTGCTGAAGTTCACCTGGCCGGGCACCGAGCCGGCGCGCAAGCGCAACGAGACTCCCGAGGGGCGGGAAAAGCGCCTGGCGGCCGAACAGGCGCGCTGGGACCGGCGGATGGACGATATTCAACTGGCCGTGCGCTGCGCCCACATCATGGGCTGCGATAAGGTGCGGGTGTTCTCCGGCACGCGCGTCGCCGAGCCGTCCTCCATGTACCAGCGAATCGCCGGCATGCTGGAGGAGGTTTCGAAGATCGGTGAACGGGAAGGCGTCTACTTCCTGCTGGAGAACGAAGGGTCGCAGAACGTGGCGAGCAGCCGGGAACTGGCCGATGTGATGAAGCTGGCGCCCTCGAAGTGGGTCGGGTACAACTGGGACCCGAACAACGCGCATAATCTCGAAACGGCCTATCCGGACGGCTACAGCGTGCTGCCCAAGGACCGCATGTTGAACTTGCAGATCAAGGGCCGGGGCGTGATGCCGCCCAATCCGCAGGAGGACTGGCGGGCGATATTCAACGCGCTCAACAACGACAACTACCGGTACAAGATCGGGCTGGAGACGCACCTGTTCGACGGCACGCTGATTACCGCGGCGCACCGCTCGATGGACGAGATTCTGAAGATCGCCGCGTCGCTATCGTGAGCCATGTCGCGTAATTTCTGGATCGCTTTCGGAGGCGGCATCTGCGCGATCGCGCTGGCGGTCGCCGGCATCCTGTATATGCAACGCGGCAGCGTGATCGATATGCAGGCGAAGATCCTGAAGGTCCGCACCGCGGCGCTGGACGAGAATTCGTCGATCGCGGTGCTCGACTTCCGGCTGACGAACCCATCGGACCTGCTGCTGGAAGTGCGCCAGGTGGAGGTGGACCTGGTGGACTCCAAGGGCAACCGCGACACGGGCGACACGATCAGCGACGGCGATGCAAAGCGCGTGTTCGACGCGATTCCGCTGCTCGGTCCGAAGTACCTGGAGTCGCTTTCCATGCGTCAGCGGATTTCGGCGCACACGACCGCGGACTACATGACGTCGGCGCGCTTCGCCCTCCCGGTGGCGCAACTGCAGGCCCGCGCGCGGTTCATTCTTCGGGTGGTGGAAGTGGATGGCAAGACGTTTGAGTTCCCTGAAAAGTAGCGCGGCGCTCTGCCTGCTGATTTCGGCGGCCGCCGGGGGCGCGATTCAGGTGCCCGCGGGGACGCAACTCGGGGTGCGGCTCACCACCAAGGTCTCCACGCTCGACGCCAAGGCGAAGGACCCGGTGGAAGCCGTGGTGGTGACGCCGGCGGTGATCGGCGGCCAATTCCTGGTGCCTGCCGGGAGCAAGGTGCGCGGCGCCGTGGAGAAGGCGGCGAACTCCACCAAGCCGGACGAGCGCAGCACGCTGGCGCTCGGTTTCACGGAAATCGAGATCGAGGGCGCGAAGTACAAGCTCTCCGCGCGGCTGGCCGCGGTGGACAACGCGCGGGAGACGATCGGCGACGACGGCACGATCAGCGG
>JBBIQR010000053.1:0-21953 GCA_037442245.1 Candidatus Solibacter sp.
CGGCCTTTTCGGTGACATCGGTGAAGGTGCCGTCGCGGTTGTTGTGGTAGAGGCGGTTGCTGGCTCCGGCGGGAGCGCCTTCCCAGCGCGTGCCGGAGGGGATGAAGACATCGAGCCAGCCGTCGTTATCGTAGTCGAGGAAGGCGATGCCGCAGCCGATGGCTTCGACGATGTAATCGTTGCGGAGTGTGCCGCCATAGATGGTGGGCGCGGTGAGGCCGGCCTGCGCGGCGACATCGGTGAAGGAGGCGTGGAAGGGCAGGCCGGAGAATTTCGCGCGCGCCGCCGGGGTGACGCCGCGGGTGGACATCTGGCCGCGCAACAGCCAGGGAGCGGCGAGCAGGCTCATGCACGAGCGGCGTGTGACACGGGCGTTCTTCATAGCGGCGTGCGAAGGCACCCGTAGTATACAGCACGGGGGAAGGCGCGCCGCGTGCGCCGGGCGATGGGCTATTCTCCTAATGGAGGAGGCGCGGAATCCGGCTGGCGGACCAGGTGGTGAGGCTGATTGCGGCATGCGTGTTGTGCGCGGGACTCGGGTTCAGCGCCGAAGACGATCGCGTGGGCGCGATCACCGCGGCGTTGCGCGCCGGCGATTTCCGTGAGGCCGCGCGCCTGGCGGCGGCCGCGCGGCAGGCGTCTCCGAAGGACACGCGGGTGCTGGTTCTGGAAGGGATGGCGTTGAGCGGGCTGCACCGCGAGTCCGAAGCGCTGGCCGCGCTCGACGATGCGCTGGCTGTTGCGCCGGACTACGTGCCGGCGCTCGAAGCCGCGGCCGAGATCGAGTACCGGATGGGGCGTCCGCAAGCGCAGGCGCATCTCGAGCGGCTGGTGCGGCTTCGTCCAGGGGAAGAGACGGCGCACGCGATGCTGGGCGCGCTGGCGTGGAAACGGGCGGACTGCGCGGCCGCGGTGCGGCACTTCGGGCTCGCGCCGAAGGCGATCGCCGGGCAGGCGGACGCGCTGCGCGAATACGGGGCCTGCCTGGTCAAAGTCAAACGTCCGGCAGACGCGGCGGGCGTCTTCCGGCAACTGACGGTGCTCGAACCGCAGGACCGGCGCGCCCGCTACTCGCTGGCGGTGGCCCTGATGGATGCGGGCAACGTGCCGGAAGCCATCGCGGCGCTGGAACCGCTGACCCGCGATGCGGCGCCCGATCCCACGGCGCTCGAACTGACTTCGGCCGCGGAGGAAGCGCGCGGCGATACGCCGCGGGCGGTCGCGCTGCTGCGGCAGGCGGTGCTGCTCGATCCGCGCAACGAGAATTTGTATCTGGACTTCGCGTCGCTGGCCTTCGTGCACCAGTCGTTTCAGGTCGGCATCGATATGATCGGCGCGGGGCTGAGCCAACTGCCGGGCTCGGCGGCACTGCACCTGGCGCGCGGCGTGCTCTACGTGCAGACCGCCGAATATGCGAAGGCGGACGCCGATTTCGACCAGGCGGAACGGCTCGACCCGGCGCGGGCGCTCGGCTCGGTGGCGCGCGGGCTGTCGCAGATTCAGCAGAACAACCTGGACGAGGCGCTGGTGACGGTGCGGGCGCAGATCCGGGCCAATGCGAAGGATCCTTTTCTTTACTACGTGCTCGCCGAACTGCTCAGCAGGCAGGGCGCGCAGGCGGGCAGTCGCGAGTTTCAGCAGGCGCTCGACGCGGCGAGCGAAGCAGTGCGGCTCAAGCCGGGGTTCGTCCTGGCGCGGGATGTGCTGAGCAAGCTGTACCTGCAAGCCGGCGAGGCGGACAAGGCCATCCAGCAGTGCCGCATGGCTCTGCGCGACGACCCTTCGGACGAGATGGCGCTCTACCGGCTGGCGCGCGCCCTGCAGGCCAGCGGACGCCCGGAAGCCGCCGCAGAGGTACCGGCGGTCCTCAAGCGGTTCAATGCGGCGCGCCAGGAGGCGCAGCGGCGGCAGGCGCGGGAGAGCCAGTACCGGCTGGTGGAAGCGGCTCCGGCTAACCCGCGGTGACCCGGAAGTAGACCGAATAGCGGCGGTCGAACAGGCTGTTGAGGGGCAGCAGCGTGACATCCTGCGTCTGCCCGGTGGTGCGGAAGTGGAGCGGCCTGGCGTCCGGCTGGATCCACGACGCGGGCCCGGCGCCTTTCGCGCGGAAGGTGGGGATCGCGATCTCCGGTACCGGCGGCAAGTTCACGGGCGGGCCGAGTGGGGAGCCGTACTGCACCGCGTTGGGCGCGCCCACCCGCAGATTCGGCCCGGTGATGTGCTGTTCTGTGAGCCCTTCCGCGCCGAGGTCCCCCGCCAGCACGAGCGGCCCATAGAGGAACGACTGCATCGCGGGATCGTCGGGCATGGGCTGCGCCCGCAGTTCCATGGGCAGGTCGAGGTCGAGGCGGTCGCCGGCGCGCCAGGAGCGTTGCAGAACCAGGTAACTGCCGGGCGACGAGGAGGCATCCAGGACGCGCCCGTTCAGACGCACCCGGGGAGCGCTCGCGAGCCATCCGGGAATCCGCAGGCGGATGGCCATCTCCGCGGGGCGCGCGGCGGTGACGATGAGGGCGGTGGAAGGCTCGGCGGGAAAGCGCGTTTCCTGGCGGAGGCGGAAGCCCTTCTCCGCCCAGTCCAGTTCCGAGGGGACGAACAGGTTGACGTAAAGCCCGCCACCGCCGCGCCAGTAGATGCTGCCGTTGAGTTTCGAGTACTCTTCCACGCCGGAGCCGGTGCAGCACCAGAAGGTCTGATCCTCGGTGCCGAAGGTCTTCCAGGCGCCGGGAGTGAGCGAGAGGTAATACTGAGTATGTCCCGACTTAGGTTGAATGGTTCCGATGCGGTGATTGAGCAGTAAGTGCTCGTAATAGTCGAAGTAAGATGCTTCGGGCTGCCAGCCGTACAAATGCCGGGCCAGTTTGAGCATGTTATACGCGCAGCAGCACTCGGCGGTGTTGGTGCTGAGCTTGAGTTCCGCGGCGAGCCGGCGGGGGGGCGCGAGCCACGCCTCGGCGTTGCTGGTGCCGCCGGTCGAGTAGGTGCGGGCGGTGGAGACTTCCTCGAAGAAGAAGCGGGCGGCATCGTGAAACCGCATGTCGCCTGAGATGTCGTAGCGCGCGGCGGCGGCGATGGCCTGCGGGATGTGGGTGTTGGCGTGCAGTCCGCGCAATTCGTCGCGCCGGGCCGCCAGGGGATTCAGGAAACTCCGTTTCTGGAAGCGGTCGCCCGCCCGCGCCCACCGGTCGTTGCCGGTCGCGGCGGAGAGGCGGTAGAGCGTCTCGGCGATGCCGCCGAACTCGATGGTGAGGATCTGCTGCATGTGGGCGCCGGACCTGGAGGCGGTCCATTCATCGGCCCACGCCGCCATGCCTTCGAGCACATGCAGCGCCTGGCGATTGCCGGCGAGCGCGTACATGTCGAAGAGCCCGGCCATGATCTTGTGGATGGTGTAGAAGGGCGCCCAGACGCGCTCGCCGCGGTCGAGGCGGTCGAACCAGGTGGACGGGAAGGCGCTGAGATAGGAGCCGCCGAGCTTCTGCTGGCAGCGCGCCATTTCGGCGACCAGGAAATCGCCCTTGGCGGCGGCGTCGCGGTCTCCGGAGGCTGCCAGTTGGGCGGTTGCGGAAAGGAAATGGCCGACGAAGTGGCCGCGCAATTCGCTCGACCGCTGCCCGTTCTCCGGCTGTTCCCAGCCGCCGAGGGGCTTGGCCGCGCCGGCGGGGAGGCCGGCGTTGGCGCGGAAGGTGTAGAGCAGGCGGTCCGCCTCCAGGCGCGCCATGTAGGCGCGGTTCCACTCCTGCGCGTCGTGGTAGACGCTGCCGGGCAGCAGCCGGACCGCCGACAGGGGAAAAGGCTCTGCCTGGGGCGCGACCGGGCCGCGCGTGAATTCGAGCGGACCATCGAAGGCGGGCGAATCGGGCGCGAGAGGGCGCTGGAAGTTTCCGGGCGCGGGAGGCGCGGGGTTCTGCTGCGCGGACGCCGCGGCGGAAGCCCCGGCGAGCAGCGTGACGAACGTGCGCCGGCCCACGCGGCCGGGATTGCCACTGTCAGTCATGAATCCTCCGGAGCGCGCCGCTCAGCTTTCGCGAATCCACACGACCGAGGTGGCCGCACGCCGCGCGCGAGTGACCGCGCCATCGGCCCCAACCGGCAATGCCCCTTCGAGCGGCAGATCCTTGTCGCGGTTGACGCGCGCGTAATTGGGGACAGCGATCAGGGGGCTGCCGTCGGCGAATTTGCCCTTGATGACCATGACTCCGCCGAGCAGGTCGCCGCGCCATTCGGCGGTGAGCGGCGCATCGGGCGGCAGGACCTTGTCGATGGCTTCGTCGACCAGCTCGATGTTGTAAATCAGCGGGCCGTAGCGCAGCGCGACCTTGTTGCGGGCGGCTTCGACCTGATCGATGGCACGCACCCGCTGCACGCGCATGGGGATATCGAGCTCGACGCGGTCACCGGTTTTCCACGGGCGGGTGATGGTGGCGTAGCCCCGCTCGATCGCGGGCGTGACGGCGTGCCCGTTCACCGTGAAGGAAGTGGCGCCGCTCACCGCGGGCTGGCTGTGATACAGCTTGCTGCGGTCGCGGTCGGGTACGCGAATTCTTAACGAGAAGGTCTTCGGGGTGCGCGGATTCACGGTGAGCGCGACCTTGCCCTTCCATGGATACTCGGTCTGCTGCACCATCTCGACATCGGTGCCGGCCACGTTTTCGAGGGTGATCGTGCTGCCGGCGAAGAGGTTCACGTACACGCCATCGGGACTCTTGGCGTACACCCACGTGGGCATCATCAGGAGCGTGCGCGGTATGTTGCCGACGCAGCACGGGCAAGTGTGCCACGGCGCGCGCCCCACGTTGGCATCGAGGGGGTTAGTGTAGTAGAAGTTCTCGCCCTGGAGGTCGGTGCTGCCGAGCAGGGCGTTGTACATGGTCTGCTCGTAGAGGTCCGCGTAGCGGGCGTCGTGATAGGCCAGGTTCATCTTCCACTGGAAGAAAATCTCGCCGCAACTGGAGCAGGATTCGCAGTACGCGCCGTTCCTGAGCGAGTAGTTGGGGCCAAAACCTTCCGAGGTTTCTCCGCTGCCGACGCCGCCGGTGACGTAGAACTTCTTGTTGACCAGGTTGTCCCAGAGGGATTTGACGGCGCTTTGATAATCGGGGTCGTGGGTTTCGACCGCGACATCGGCCATTCCCGAGTAGTTGTACATGGCGCGGACGGCGTGTCCCACGGCTTCGTACTGCTGAATGACCGGCAGGTGGCTCTGATCGTACTCCATGCGCTCGCGGTCGCTGCGCGCGGCGTTGTAGCGGCAATCGAGGAGGAATTTCGCCAGTTGAATGTACTTCGTTCCCTGCCCGCCGCCTTCCATATCGTTGACGAAACGGCCGAAGCGGACCAGCGCCTGCTCCATTTCCTGATGGCCGTCGTACCAGGGCTTTTTCGGCGCGGGTCCGAGGTTCGCGTACCAGCAATCGGCGAGGCGTTTGGCCGCGTTGTACATGCGGGCGTCCTGCTTGCCGGTCATGAGGTAGTGGTTGATGGCGGATTCGAGGAAGTAGCCGCCGGTGTATCCTTCGTGATCGCCGCGCCGCTCCCAGTGCGGGAACGGACCGGGATCGACCGTGCCCCTGCCGTCCACGCGAGGGAGAGTGAAGGCGGTTTGCAGGTACCCGTCGGGCTCCTGCGCGGCGAGGATTTTCGGGATCCAGTCATCGAGCGTGGCGCGCATCTTGCGGTGGGCGCGCTCGATTTCGGCGTCGCCCTGCGGATCGATCATGAGCGCGATGCTCATCGCTTCCACGGTCTGGTGGACCCAGGCGTTGGAGAAGACGTATCCTTTGTGGGCGCCGTGCGGTTCGCCGCGCAGTTTCTTGCCGGCTTCGATGAAATTATCGATTCCGCCGGGACCCTGGGTGAGGTCGGTGCGGTTGATCTGATCGACGCAATGGGGAATCCAGTTGACCATGAGCGCCTTGGCGCGGGCGCTCCACAGGGGGCTGTGAATCTTGAAGTTCTTGGTGTAGACGGCGTCGAGTTGTTTGGCGGGCGGCGGATCCTCCACCGATACGTTCAGAGTGGAAGAAGTCTCCGACTGCCCGTCACGCGCGGTCAGCCGCAGGACGTAGGGGCCGGTGGCCGAAAACGTGGCGGTGGTGACGAGCGCTTTCGCATCGGCGAAGGTCACGTCGCCCGGACCCGACAGTTTGGACCAGGCGACGGCAGGGGTGGGATCGCCGGGCGCTGGTTGCGCGGGCGCTTCGCGCGGGCGGCGGTTCACATTGGATTGCGGGGGCGTGCCGTATCCGGCCCATCCACGCAGATAGGTCTTGCCCGGCAGGATGGTGACGCGATCCACGCCGGCGACGCTTTTCACGGGGGTTTCGGCGGCGGACGCGCAGGAGAGGATCGCGGTTTGAAACAGCGGCGCCGCGGCCGACCCTAAGGCAACCTGTCCCGCGCGGGACAACATCCGGCGGCGGGAGAGTTTCTTTTTCGAAGATTCGCTCATGACGGGGAGCCCTCCAGTAGATGGAACCTGGTTCATTCTCGCGCAGGTTCGGCGGGATTTCAAGTAATCGCTTACAGGGGTGCGCGCGGCCGTGTCCGTGAGGGTACGTTCAGCCGAGGATCCGGTGGACGTTCCAGTCCGGGCCGGGACAGACTTCGCAAGATCCACGATTCACTCATGCGGGACGCCAGAGCCTGCGGCCGTTCGCCTCCGCAGGTGGCGGCGTCCCATCTGCCGGTGTTGTCGAACGTGAAGGCGATGTCGAGAGAGGGAACGCGCCCGGGGCTGCTAAGACGCGGCCGCGAAGGATCAACGATGCATGGGCGAGCGCGGAGATCCTTTAAAGGACGAGGGACAGGGGACGCCCGTGGAACACGATTTCGCGCTTTCGGGGCGCACCCGCGAGCGCTACGGTGAACCGCCGCGGCGCCTGCGGCGGGCGCGCGCCGGGAGGCGTGTGCAGGCTCAAGCGGCGGCGGCGGTCGTCCCACGCAAAATTCACCCGCTGGAAGGCGCCGTTGCGGAAATCGAAGGTGACCCCATCGTCCTCATAGAGAGAGAACGCGCCATCGGCGCCGGGATAGATGGTGATTTCCAGAGGAGTCTCGTCCGGCTCCGCGGTGTACTGTTTCACGGGACCCATGGGAAGGATGGCTCCGGCGCGGATGTAGAGGGGAATCGTCGCGAGGTCCACGGTGCGCTCGATTTCGCGGCCGCCGGCGAGCCGTTCGCCGGTCCAGAAGTCGTACCACGCGCCCGCCGGCAGGTACAGGCGGCGCGCCGCCGCGCCCTTCTCGACCACCGGCGCCACCAGAATGTCGCGCCCGTACAGATACTGATCGCCGCGTGCAACGGCGGAGGGGTCGGAGGGGTAATGGAGCCACAGCGCGCGAATCACCGGCATCCCCGTCTCGCACGTTTCCTTCACCGCCGAGTAGAGGTACGGCATCATGCGGGAGCGCAGTTCGAGGTACTTGCGGCACACCGGCTCGATGGCGGGGTTGTGCAACTCCGCCGGGTCGGGAGCGTACGCGGGAGTTTCGCGGAAGCCGCCGATCTCGCCGCGGTCCCATCCCCACGGCAGGCGCAGACGCCACTCGCGCCCGTGCGCGCGGAACAGCGGGTTGAACGCCGCGAACTGAAACCATCGCGCGAAGAGTTCGCCGGTGAACTCCTGCGTCGGGACGAATCCGCCGATGTCGGTCCCCCAATAGGGGATGCCGCTCAGCCCCGCGTTGATCCCCACGGCGACGTGCGTCCGCAGGGTCTCCCACCTGGACTGCACATCGCCGGACCAGAGGAACGCGGCGTACCGCGCCATCCCCGGACCGCCGTTGCGGTGCAGCGCGAAGACGCGCTGGTTCGGGCGGTACATCTGGTGGCCTTCGAAATACATGCGATTGCGCAGCAGGCGGGATGTCCGGTCGAAGCCGTCGCCCTGATCGGGCCACCATCCGTCGATACCCACGTCGAAGAGCGGCTTGTGGGCGGGCCAGTAACACGCCACCTGCCGGTCCGGAGGCCACTTGCCGTCGGGCGTACGTCCGCTGGGCAGCGGCGGCGCGGTACAGGCATCGTGCACGGAGCCGGAGAAATGCCGCCCCTCGACGACGATGTGGAGCACCACCCGGAAATTCAGCGCGTGCAGTTCGCGCACCATTTCTTCGGGGTTGGGGAATGCGTTCGCGTTCCAGGTGAATTCGCCGTTATTGGTGTTCCAGCCGTTGGGACAGAAGCCGGTCCCGAGGTAGATCATGGTGTCGCAGGGGAGTTGCTTGCGGCGGAAGGTGCGGGCCTCTTCGAGGATCTGCGCGGGGGAATCGAGGGTGCGGTGGGACTGCTGGTAGCCCAGCGACCAAAGCGGCGCCATTTCGGCGAAGCCGGTGATTCGTGCGTACTCGCGCATGACCGCCGCGGGTTCCGCGGCTCCGATGACGAAGGCGTCGAAGGGCAGCGCGGCATCCGCCGATGGGGGAGCGAAGACGCCGTCCGCGGCGGTGAAATCGAAAGCGCCGGGCGGCTGATGCACGAACATGGCCCAGCCGTTCGTTCCCACGACGAACGGCACCGGGACCTTCGCGCCGTGGGTGGCCAGGCGGTACGCGCCCTGACCGCTGCCCATGGCGTCGAGGGCGCCGCGTTTATCGAACTGCGGTCCTCCCTGCCCCAGGCCCAGCACCGGGCCGGTTCCCGAGGAGAACCGCACCTTGCCCGAGGCGGCGTCCCACTCGAGGCGCTGAATCAGGCGGCCGCCGGCGCCTTGTACCGTGATGGTGAGGGGATCGCGCTCCAGCCGGACGGTCAGCGCGCCGCACGGTACGGTACGCGGAGCGTCGAGCGCCCGGACCAACGCGGCGGGGGGAGCGAAGTCATCCCGCGCGAGAGCGCCATTCCGCGGCACCTGGGACGCGCGCCCGTCGCGCAGCGGCACGATTGTGATGCGGACGGTCTCCGGCGAAACCGGCGTGATACCGATTTCGACGGCTGTACCGGCGATCTCGATCGTCTTCGACTGCGCGATCGCGGAGGGCGCCAGCAGCGCGCCCGCGCCCGCGGCGGAAACCTTCTTCAGGGCACGGCGGCGGCTGATGGGCGGTGGCGGCATGGCTCCTCGCGATTCGACTGGCAGTATATCCCACCTGCTCAGAGGATCGGCCGGGCTGCGCCCGCGCGCCTCGCGGCCGGGGTGCGGACGGATCCGCGCATGCATCCCACCGGTTCCGGTAGGGGACGGCGCGCGCGTCCGCGCCGCCACGCTACGGATTCACACAAGTGAAGCTGGCGGCGGCGTCGATGCTGCCGCTGCCCTGGTAGCGCGCCACCTGCGGATAGGGGCACAGCGGCCGGGTGCGCACCACCTTGCCGCCCACCTCGCGCGCCGCTTCGATGCGCGCGGGCGCATGGCCATCCTCCACCCAGCGCACCACCGGGGTCGCGGCGTCGAACACGTTCGGCCCCACGCCTCCGCCGCAATGGAACATGCCCGGCGCCATGAAGAGCCGGAAGAAGTCCGGGGTGGACGGCCCCATCGTCCCGAGCACCTGCTCGTAATATTCGACTCCCATCTTGGGGTTCAACTGCGGATCGGCCCAACCGTAATACATCAGCAGCTTTCCGCCGCGCCGCCGGAACGCGGCCAGGTCCGGATCGTTGGCGTCGATGATCTGGTGCAATTCGTCCACGTTGGGCGGATCGTTGACCAGATCCATCCGGCGAAAGAGCGCCGCGTAGCTGGTTTCGTTCGGGTTCCGGGTCGCGGGCACCAGGTAGCGCAGGAAGTTCCCTCCGTACTGCGTCCACGCGCCGGGTCCGTTGGGACCGTCGATCTCCTGCCCCAGCCAGCCGCTCTGTCCGTTCGGTCCGGCGACCTCCGCCCCCACCGGCCACCCCGGAAAGAAGCGCTGCCCGCGGCTGATCACGTCGCCGTAGATGCGCTCCAGCGCCGCCACATCGCGGGGCGTGAAACAGCCGGCTCCATCGCTTCCTTCCGCGCAGCGCGGCAAGTCGCGCGAAGGAACGAAATCGCAGCGCCGCGGATCGTCGATCAGCCCATCCTTCAATCCGTCCTTCGCATCGCAGGCTTGATACACGCGCTCCGCCAGCAGCCCGAGTTTCGACGCTGGAAAGGAATTCTCTTCCAACCCGCGCATCCAGTAGGCGCGCGCCAGATGCGTCCCGGTCTGGTAGAGCGCGGGCGAGCCGGCGACGATGCCGTCGAAGTCGTCGGGGAACCGCTGCGCCAGCGTCAGCCCCTGCCGGCCGCCTTGCGAGCAGCCTTCATAATATGATTTGCGCGGCGCGGCGCCGTAGTAGGTGCGCGCCAAGAGCTTCGCCGTCTCCGCGGTCACGTGGAGCGAGCGGAATCCGAAGTCGAGCAACTCCTGGCGGTTCAATCCGAAACTCGCGCCCGGCTCGGTTTCGGCAGAGTGCCCGGTATCGGTGGCGGCGGTGACGAACCCGGCCTTGAGGCCGCGCGCGCGATTGGCGGCGCGTCCCGCCCCCTCGAACGTCTCTCCGGCCCAGCCGCCGTTGCCGAACATGTACAGGCGCCCGTTCCACGCCGTGGGCAGGTTCACCTCCATGTTGATCCGCGGCATCGCCATGAGGCTGACGCGGCAATGCTCGCCGGCTTCGGCGGAGGCCGCAATCATCCGCGCGCTGATCACGGAAAGGTCCAGTCCGGTGAGGGTGCGCAGGTCGCGGCACGTCATCGCGGGTTTGGCCGTCGCCGGCAGCGGCGCCAGATCGCGGAACTGCACCCGCCCGCCTCCCTGTCCAAAGCACGCGCCCGCGAACGCCAGCAACGTCAGCCATCGACTCATCTCATACCTCCTGGGTCAGCGCCGCCCGCAGCGCGTCTTTCATGATTTGCTCCGGCGCCTTGCAGCCGGTCCAAAGCTCGAACCCGATCACGCCCTGATACACCAGCATGGAAAGGCCGTCCAGCGTGGCCAGTCCGCGCGCGCGCGCCGCCGCCAGCAGGCGCGTCTCGGGCGGATTGAACACCGCGTCACAAACCAGCGTGCCTGGGTGCGCCCGCGAGAGGTCGACCGGGGGCATCGCGTCCACCCGCGGATACAGGCCGATCGAAGTCGCGTTCACCAGGATGCCGATATCTTCCGGCACGAGGTACGTCCCGTTCCAGGGGAACAGGCGCACCGGGCAGGACAGGCTGCCGCGCAGGTCGGAGACCATCGTTTCGCCGCGTTCCTGGGAGCGGTTCACCACCGCGATCTCCGCGGCCCCGGCCAGCCCGACCTCGGTTGCGATGGCGCGCGCGGCGCCCCCGGCGCCCAGGACCAGCACGCGCTTGCCCCGCGGGTCGACGCCCGCATCGGTCCGCAATCCGCGCAGGAATCCCTTGCCGTCGGTGTTCTCGCCGATGAACCGGTCGCCTTCGCGCCGCACCGTGTTCACCGCCCCGATGACGCGCGCCTCGGGCGCGATCTCGTCGAGGTGCCGCATCACCGCCACCTTGTGCGGAATCGTCAGGTTGAAGCCGCGGAACCCGAGCGCGCGCAGTCCCTCCACCGCGCGCCCGAGTTCCGCGGGCGGCACTTCCATGGTCAGGTAGCGCCAGTTCAACCCGGCCGCGGCGAACCCCGCCTCCTGCATCGCGCCGGTCGGATTCTCCGCCACCGGCTGTCCGAGCACGCCCACGAGTTCCGCCTTGTAGTCCGCCGCCATCGCGTGCCAGCATATCACGCAGCCCGGCGCCGCCCGCACCGCCGCGCGGGGTGTTACGCGTATCCCATATGACCCGCTGCGCCCTGGCCTGGCTCTTCACGTTGTCGTCGCTCTTCGCCCAGACTCCGTCTTCGGAGACCCGTTGGCAGCGCGCCGCCGCCCGCAACCGGGAGATGCTGCGCGACGTGGTGCCGCTCTCCCACGAGCCGCTCGAGTTCCTGCTGCGCCGCGGCGACCATTTCGACGACGAGACGGAGCGCTACCAGCGCATGTACGATCCCGCCAACCTCCGGCAGATGGCCGCGGCGGGCGTCCGCTGGGGGCGCCTCTACTTTTATAAAGGCTTCGGGCTCGAGTATGAGCGCGCCAACATGGAAAAGGACGTCCGCGCGGCGGCTCTGATGCACGAGTTAGGGATGAAGGTCGCGCTCTACATGGGCGGCACGATGTTCACCGAGACGCTCTACCGCGAGATTCCGGCGGCCCGCGAATGGGAACAGCGCGACCAGGACAACAAGTGGGTGCCCTACGGCATGCAGACCTACCGTCACTACGCCTGCCCCAACGAGCCCGCCTACCGCGAGTACCTCAAGCGCATCTTGAAGATCGGGGTCGAGGAAGTTCACGCCGACGAGATCGATTTCGATAACGTCATGCTGCAGGCGGAGCCGAAATCCTGCCGCTGCCCGCGCTGCCTGCGCGCCTTTCACCAATTCCTGCGCAAGCGATACGGTACGCGCGACGCCGCGCTCCGCCGCTTCGGCATCGGCGATGTCAACTCGATCGTCCCCAACGAATGGGACTCCTCTGCGCCGCCGGAATCGCTGACCGCGATCAACGACCCCGTGCTGCAGGAGTGGGTGCGGTTCCGCTGCGAATCGCTGGCCTCGTATGCCAACGCCCTCTACGATTACGTCAAGAGCCTGAACCCGGATGTCGCCGTGCATTTCAATATCAAGGGCGTATACAGCTTCAACCGGTATTGGACCAACGCGGTGTACCATCCCCTGTTCGCCAACCGCATCGATATCGTCTCCTTCGATACCGGCGGATACGACGCGCGGCTGGATTCCGCCACCGGCGCCGTGGTCACGCAGATCCGCTCCTATAAGATGGCGCGCAACCTGGGCGCATCCTGCGAGGAAGCCATCGGCGACGAACTGCGCTCCGCCGTCCACATGGCTTTCGGCTTCCAGACCGGGGTGAAGGGCTATGCGGGCGCGCCGTTCTATGCGTCGCGCACCACGCCGTTCCTCGAGTTCTTCCGCTTCTACAACCAGCGTTACTACACCGGCACCGAAGAGGTCCACGACGTCGCCGTCGTGCGCAACTGGCCTTCCATGGCGTACAGCATCAACGCCGCGTACGTGCCCGCCACCCTCATGGAGCAGGTGCTGATCCAGCACCGCGTCCCGTTCGACCTCCTGTTCGACGAACAACTCGCGCACCTGGACCGTTACGGCGCCGTCATCCTGGCGGGACAGGAATGCGTCTCCGGCGCGCAGGTGCGGCTGCTGCTGGATTACGTCCGCAACGGCGGAACCCTGGTGGTCGCGGGCAACACCGGCGAGTACAACGAGTGGCGCGAGCGCCGCCGCGTGAATCCGCTGTTGCCGGCGCGCAGCGAAGGGCGCGGGCGCATCCTCGCGATTCCGCAGATCATCGCCGCCGCACCGCGCGCCGCGCGCGCCGGCGACGCGAATCCCGATCCCGAACCCGGCGCTCCCTCGCGGCGCGGCGGAGAGCGCATGCCCCCGGCACAGTGGGTGCTGCCCCGCAATCACCAGGAGATCTACCAGACCATCGCCGGCGCACTGCCCCGCGGGCTTTCGCTGAGCGCGGGCGCGCCCCTTACCACCATCGCGGAACTCCTCACCCGCCCCGAGTCGCACGAGACGATCGTGCACTTCATCAACTTCGCGTCCACGCCCGCCGCGCCCTTCCCCGCCGCGGTGCGCAAGCAGTTCGCCGGAGCGGTGAAATCGGTTCAGTGCTTCACGCCGGACCGCGACGAACCGTCGGCCCTGAGCTTCGAAGACGGCGGGGATCAGGTGAAGGTCAACGTCCCGGAATTGCGGCGCTACTCGATGATCGTCGTCGCGCAATAGCGCTTACGCTACACTGAACCCGTTATGGCATCCGGTGGGCCGCTGGCCCTGATCACCGGCGCTTCCAGCGGAATCGGCATGACATTCGCCCGCCGCCTGGCGCGCGAAGGATACCGCCTGATCCTGGTCGCGCGGCGGCGCGACCGCCTGGAATCGCTGGCGCGCGAACTCGGCGGCGCCGAAGTCCTCGCCGCCGATCTCATCGATGAGGACGGCCTCCGCGCCGTCGAAAGCCGCATCCACGCGGCCGGGGATCTCGAGTTGCTCGTCAACAACGCGGGGTTCGGCACGAAGGGCAGTTTCTTCGACGCTCCGGTCGAAAGCCAGGTCGCGATGCACCGCCTGCACGTGATGGCCACGCTGCGACTGACCCACGCCGCGCTGCGCGGCATGGTGGAGCGCGACCGGGGCGCCATCATTCAGGTGTCCTCGGTCGCCGGCTTTGCGCAGAGCCCCGGGAACGCGTCGTACTGCGCGACCAAGGCGTGGATGAACGCGTTCACCGAAGGGATCGACCTCGACCTGCGCAGCCGGGGATCGCGCGTGACGGTGCAGGCGCTGTGCCCCGGCTATACCGTCAGCGAGTTCCACGACGTGATGGGCGTGCGCCGCGAGACGATTCCCGCGTCCCTCTGGATGCGAGCGGAGGACGTGGTGGACGCATCGCTGCGCGGTCTGGCGCGCGGCCGGGTGTTTGTGGTTCCCGGCCGCACCTACCGGTTGCTGGTCGCCGCCGTGCGATTCCTCCCGCGCCGGATGCTGACCGTGTTGGCGGTGCGGTACGCCCGCGCGCTGAAGCGCTAGCGCTTGGACCGGCAGGTTCGGTTCGGTGTGCCAACCGCTTGCTAACGCGCGCGGCTCGGAAACGAGCCGCGACCGTGAGGGAGCGGTCGCCGCCGCGCTATCCCGCTGTCTGCCGGAGCACGAAGTACGGCTGGTTCGCCAGATTCGCCGCGAGTCCGGGGAACATGCCGAAGCGATCGCCGGCGCGCAGTTCAAAGTAATATTGCAGCGGGTAGGGCGACTTGGTGAAGGCCGCTGGAATGGTCGCGCGGAAACTCGCGCCGGACCTCGTCATGGGCGCGGCGGTGAACCGCTCGACCTGATTGACGTGCCGGTAGCGCAGCACTGGAGCAGCGCCTTCGACCGCGAGCGCGACGTCCACCGGGGCGCCGGGGTGGAACGCGGGCGGCGGCGTGTGGCGGCACGGCCACGCCGCGCGCTCTCCCGGCGGCGGCGCGAGGCGCGGCGGCGGAGCCGGCAACTTCTCCAGACGCGCGATGTCTTCGTCGATCGCCGCGAGGCGGTCCAGCCAGTGTCCGCGCAGTTGATACTCGTAGCCGAAGGTGATGTCCGGGCGGTACGCGTCTTTCGCCGGAAGGGCGAACCGCGCCCACGCATCGCGCGCCGTTTTGTAGTGTGCGATGGCTCCGGCGGCGTCGCCCTGATGATAGGCCACGGCGGCGCGGAACTTGGCGGCGAAGAACTGCCCGATCCCGGCCAGGATCCGGATGTCGATCGCCCACGCGCGCGGCGCGTCGCCGGCGAGCGAGGCATCGGCGAGGCGGTCCAGCCACTCCGCCACCTCGAGCGGAGTGTACTTCGCTCCGCTCCTGCCTTCGACGTACTCGACGATACCGGCGAACATCTCGGGATCGAACGGACTGACATTGCCGAAGACGCGCGGCTGCGGCGAATCGCCGTAAGGGTGCTTCGCCTTGGGATCCACCAGCGACATATTCCAGTACATCTCGGGCCAGTAGTTGTTGTTTGCGGCGGAGGGCCCGTGCGCGCTGGTGATCAGCGGCAGGATGCGGCTGGCGGAGGCCAGCGCCTTTTCGGCGGGCGTGGATGCCGGGGGCACGGCCGCGGGATTGTAGAGTCCGCGCCCCCAGAGGCGGTACGTGTATTCGTACTTCTGAAAATCGTACTTCGGGGTCAGGCTGGGATCGGCGTAGCCGGTGCGCCCGCCGGGGAGTCCGCCGCCCTTGCGCCCCTTGAAGGAAAGCGGCTCGCACCATTCGACGCCGGTCGCGCCGCAGAACTGGAACGCCCTGCCGTACGCGGCGGCGAATTCGGGGTCGCCCCACAGCAGCAGCCGCTGCGTGCCCGGCCAGATGCGGAACATCACGCTGTACCCGCGGCGCTCATCGAAGAGATCGCCGTAGCTGTAGCGCAGGAAACTCCGCTCGCCGCTGGAGAGCGCGAAGAAACCGGTGCGCTGCTCCTTGGGAGGCATTTCGAGATCGCGGATGCCGGCTTGTTGATACGGCAGGCCCATGTGCTCGGCCATGAACTTGGGGGACACGCTCACCGGCAGCCCGGTGGCAAGCGCGGTATCGATCATGGCCTGATTGATGCCCTTGGCGTGCAGATCGAGCGAGATCGCGCGGCCGCTCCCCTTGGCGGCGAGGAAGAGCGTCTTCCAGAAATCGTACGAGCCCTCGGGCACGCCGCTTTCGCCGTGGACGCGGAAGGTCAGGCCGCTGATTTCAGGCACCTCGGCGAGGATGCGCGCCAGCGCGTCGCGGCAGTAGGGCGCCTGCGTCTGGGGCGTGAGCCCGTCGATGATGTAGTTGGCGTTCGGGCTCGCCTCCCACACATAGGCGTGGGTCCACAGGGCGAGGTGGAACTGAAGCCCGCGGGCAACCGTTTCCTTCGCGATGAACTTCAGCATGGCGAAGTTGTGGTCGCGCTCCTCGTCTGGCAGCCCACGGGCGCGCACGCGGTAGCCCTTCACGTCGAGCAGGAACGGGTACGGGAAGTGGAAGTAGCAATCCCGGATCTGGCGTGCGAAATCGTAGCCGATGCCGAACGTAAGGTTGAAGCGGTTGAAGCGGTTCGCGGCCAGGGTGGTGAGATACGCGCGCCAGAAGTCGCGGTCGTTGTACCAGGGCCTGTCCTCCACGTCGGAGACGAAGAAGCGCGCGACGCTGCGCACCGGGTTGGCGGGCGCTTCGGCGAGGGGCGCGGCGATGCCGAACCGGTCCTGGCCGGCGCGCTGCGCGAGTTCGAGCAGCGCGTAGACCATGCCGGCGGGATCGGGAGCGGTCACGCTCAGCCCGTGGGCAGCGGGCCGGATCGCGAACGATTCCTTCGCGCCGCCGGGCTTTCCCGCGATGGCGATGCGGAGCGGCGCGCCGTCCCGCACGTCGACGCGCGCGCGGAGTTCGCCGAGCGCCCACTGGACGGGCGCGGACGCGGTCACGGCGTCGTGCGCCACGGCGAGCGACACCGCGGGCGCTGCCGCGCCGGCTCCGGCGGCGGTGAGAGCGCCCCACCCGGTGTGCTTGAGGAAATCGCGTCGGTCCATGGCAAACAGCGTACATCGTGGCACGCGGCCGCGGGTGATACGATGACCCCGATGCCGGAGTTGCCGGATGTCGTGGTGTACGTCGAAGCGCTGGCGCGGCGCATCGCCGGGCACCGCCTGACCGGCGCGCTCATCCGGGCGCCGTTCCTGCTGCGCACGGTGGATCCGCCGCTGGAAACGCTGATCGGGCGGAGCGCGGCCGAGGTGCGGCGCGCGGGCAAACGCATCGCCATCGGGTTCGAGGGCGGACTCTGGCTGGCAATCCACCTGATGATCGCCGGGCGGCTCCACTGGAACGGCAAGCGCCGGCCGCTGGCCGCGTTTGTGTTCGAAAGCGGCACCCTCACGTTGACCGAAGCCGGCACGCAGCATCGCGCCCAGATTCACGTGCTCGATCATGCGCCCGAAGCCGCCGGTATCGAGCCGCTCGAAGCATCGTGCGAGGAGTTCGCCGCCGCGCTGACCCGGGAGAACCACACGCTGAAGCGCGCCCTGACGGATCCGCGCCTGTTCAGCGGGATCGGCAACGCGTACTCGGACGAGATGCTGCACCGCGCGCGGCTCAGTCCGGTGGCGCTGACTTCGCGGCTCGGCGCGGAGGAAATCGCCCGCCTCGACGACGCCGTGCGCGCGGTTCTCGCCGAATGGGTGGCGCGGCTGCGCGCGCAGGCTCGCGGCGGATTCCCGGAAAAGGTCACGGCGTTCCGCGAGGAGATGGCGGTTCACGGCAAGTACGGGCGCCCGTGCCCGCGCTGCGGGACGCGGGTGCAGCGCATCCGCTACGCCGCCAACGAAACCAATTACTGCCCGGCGTGCCAGACCGGCGGAAAGCTGCTCGCCGACCGCGCGCTTTCCCGGTTGCTGCGCGAAGACTGGCCGCGCAGCCTGGAAGAGCTCGACGCGATGAAAACGAAGCGTATTCCTCAGGCAAAATGATATCCTCTACCTTGGCGCGGGCCGCGAGTCCGCGCTTTTCGGGGAAGAACGACATGGCGTTGATTCAATTTACGCGGAACCACACCGATCACTCGACGGACCGGGGCTATCAGTTCGAGTTTTTCTGCGACCGCTGCGGCAACGGCTTCATGACCGAATTCCGGGCATCGGCGGCGGGCATGGCGGGGAGCGCGCTGCGCACCGTCGGCAACCTGTTCGGGGGCATCCTGGGCAGTGTAGGCAGTTCGTCCTACGAAATCGAACGCGCCGTCCAGGGTCCCGGGCACGACGCCGCCTTCCGCGCCGCCGTGGAAGAGGCCAAACCGAATTTCCGGCAGTGCACGCGGTGCAGCAAGTGGGTGTGCGCGGCGGTGTGCTGGAATCAGAAGCGCATGCTCTGCTACGAGTGCGCGCCCGACGTGGAAGGCGAATTGGCCAGCGCGCAGGTCAACGCGCAGATCGACCAGATGCGCACCAAGGTGCAGCAGATCGATTTCACCAAGGACATGAACCTGACGGCGGAAGCCGCGGCGCTGTGTCCTTCGTGCGGCGCGCGCACGCAGGGCGCGAAGTTCTGCCCCGAGTGCGGCAAGCCGCTGCGCGCCAAGAACGAGTGCTCGCGCTGCGGCACCGCGGTGGAGGCGGGCACGAAATTCTGTCCCGAGTGCGGCAACAAGATGGGCTAGGCCATGGCGGTCTGGTCCGGAAAATTCCAGTATCTCGACGCCGCCGGCGCCGGCGCCGGGCAGGGCGCCTGCCAGTTTCAATTCGATTCCGAAACCGCCATCGTCACGCCGGCGGGAGGCACCCCGATTGCCTTCGACCTCGGCGACGTGGACCGCTTCGCGCCCGGGGAGTGGGACCTGACCCTGACGCTGTACACCGGCCAAACCATCGTGTTGAAGCAGTTCGGGGCATCCTTCGCGGATCTCGCGCGAGAACTCCTCGCCGCGTGGCGCGACCGCACGGTGCGCTGCCTGCTCTTAGAGGATCTCGATGAGGTCGGGCGCTACAACGGCGCGGCCAACGGCGCCGCGGCCGAAGTGCGCATCTACGGAAGCAACCTCGCGGTGCTGCCGCAGGCGGGCGTGCCCATCCAATGGCGGCTGGCCGAGATCGATGCGCTGCGCTTCGACGAGGCGGCGTACCAGATCGTGCTGGAATCCGCCGGCGAACGCCTGGTGCTGGGCAAACTGGGCAAGAAAACCGACGAGGTGCTCGGCTACCTCGGCGGCGCCTGGGACGCGCTGCGCACGCAGTCCGCGCAGGCGCTGCACAACCTGTTCCCGTTCCTGGCGCCGGAGCCGCTGGGCCGTTTGCAGACCGCCATGCCGGAAGGGCGCAGTGCGCCGCTGTCCGATCTGGCGCAGATCGATTCCCGTCTGCCGGAGGCGTTGATCGCACGCGCCGTGGACTCCTCGCTCAAGCCTTACTTCGACGCGCTGCACGCCCGCGCGGAGGGGACGTTGTTCGCCGGATTCAAGTTCATCCGGCCGGACGAGGCCGATGCCGGCCAATCCGCAAGCGCGCCGGACGCGGCAGAGGAAGCCGCGGATTCGGCAAGCGAAGAACAGGAAGCCACCCCATTGTTTTTCTGGTTCTTCTTCCCGCTGGCCGGAAACCTGGCCGCGTGGGAAGCCACCACGGGCAGTGGACGCGCCACCTACTTCTTCCGCACCGGCGCCGATCCGGCCCAATCCGTGCGTCAGATCACGCGCGGTCTGGCGCTGGTCAATTTTCGCCGCGAGCCGGTGTACCTGCCGGACGCCTCCATCGAGCAGCAGCCGCGGTTCCACCGCTACGCCATCGGCGCGCGTAAACTGCCGGACCTGCGCGCGCTGCGGAGGGCGTTCGCCGGGCGCGCCATACACTCGTCCGTCGAGGAATGGAACACTCAGATAGCTGCCATTCGTTAGCCCCGCCGCGGGTGTATATTGGTCGCTTGGCCTGCCCGTATTGCGGATCGAATCTCGAAAACGCCTGGTTTCTGACCGGGCAAGCGGCAGCCTTGCCGCACCCGACTCCCCTGACCGCCTGCCATATGATCGTGATTCCACGGCGGCACGTGCCGGCGTTTTACGATCTGGACGTCAGCGAACAGCGAGCCATCTGGGAAATCGTCACGATGCTGCGCCAGCGGATCTCGGCGGCGATTCCGGCGACCGGATTTCACGCCGGCTTCCGCGACGTGCCTCCCGACGGACACGTGGAAGTTCACCTGGTGCCGCACATGAGCGCCGGCCGCCTGGTCTTGCCGGCGGAAATCGAGTGGGTGGACCTCGACTCCTGACCGGCGGCGTCCGTAGAATAAGGAACATGCCTGAAGCGGCGCTGCTGTCGGTGCGCGATCTCTCCGCCGGTCTGGCGGGCCGCGCCGTGCTGTCGGGCGTCACGTTCGATATCGCGCGCGGCACCATCGTTGGGCTGTGCGGCGACTCCGGCAGCGGCAAGACGACGCTGGCGCTGGCCATCTCCGGGCTGCTGCCTTCCCCGCCCTACCGGGTGCGGGGCGAGGTCCTGCTGGAAGGACGCAATCTGGCGGCGCTCGCGGAGCGCGACATGCGCCCCATCCGCGGCGCGCGCATCGGCATGATCTTCCAGGACCCGCTGCTGGCGCTGAATCCGGTGCTGAAGATCCGCACCCAACTCGCCGAGGTTCTGCGCGCGCATGGGGTGGCGCGCGACCTCGAGGAACTGGCCGCGCTCGCGGGTCTGGAGGACACCGCGCGCATCCTCGCCTCCTATCCGCACCAGTTGAGCGGAGGCGAACGGCAGCGCGTCACCATCGCGCAGGCGCTGGCGTGCCGGCCGCAACTGATCGTGGCCGACGAGCCGTTCACCGCGCTGGACGGGCCGCGGGTGCTGGAACTGGCCGCGCTGTTCCGGCGGCTGCGCGACCGCACCGGCGCGTCGCTGCTGGTGATCAGCCATTCGCCGGGCGTGCTGGCGGGGCTTGCGGACGAGGTGCTGCGCATGAGCGGAGGATGCATCGTGGCGCGCGGGCCGGCGCGGGAGGTGCTGCGGAGTGGCGGATGAACTGCTCGCGGTCCACGGGCTGTGCAAGGCGTTCCGCGTACGCCGCGGCTCGCGGATCGCGCTGCGCGATGTCTCCTTCACGCTCGCGCGCGCCGCGACGCTGGCGATCGTGGGGCGGTCGGGCGCGGGCAAGACCACGCTGGCGCGCTGCGTGGCCGGCTTCGAAACGCCCGACGCGGGCGAAATCCTCTTCAACGGCCGGCCGATCGGGCGCGCGGAGCGGCCGCGGGTCCAATTGATCTTGCAGCAGCCGGCGGCGAGCCTGAATCCGCGATTCACCGCGCAGGAGATCCTGGAGGAGCCGCTGGTGATCCAACGCAGGGATCGCCGTGGCGCGGCGGCGCGGGCCATGGAACTGGTGGGGCTGCCGCCGGGAGCGCTCGGCCGGCGCGCCCACCAATTCAGCGGCGGGGAGCGGCAGCGGCTGGCGATCGCCCGCGCGCTGGTGCTCGACCCCGCGGTGCTGATCCTCGACGAGAGCTTCGCCGGACTCGACTGGCGGCTGCGGGAACAGGCCGCGGCGCTGCTCGCCGGATTGCGGGAGCGGCTGGGGATCGCGTGCCTGCTGATCGCGCACGATTTCGAACTCGCCGCCGGCATGGCCCAAGCGCTCGCCGTGATGGAAGAGGGCGCGATCGTCGAACAGGGTCCCACCGCGGAGATCGTGGCAGCGCCGCGTCATCCGCTCACCAGGGAACTGATCGCCGCCGCGCGCGCGTTATCGCTGGAGGGCGCATGACCTACGCGCTGGGCCGCATCCTGCACGGCGTCCTGCTGCTGGTGGCGATTTCGGCCGCGTCTTTCGCGCTGGCCTCGATCGCGCCCGGCGATTTCTATAGCGACCTCGGGCTGGATCCGCGGGTGCGCCCGGAAACGATCGTCGCGCTGCAGCAGATCGTGTAGCGCCGCGTCGACCCGCTCG
>JBBIQR010000054.1:0-618 GCA_037442245.1 Candidatus Solibacter sp.
ACCGGACGTTCGGCGCCTTCCGATACCAGGGTATTGTGCAGCGCGACGATGCGCCAGCAGGTTTCCTGGCGCTGCAACAGGACGCTGGCCATCGATTCGTGCTCGCCGGCGAGCGCGCCCAGCGGCGTGTTCGCCACCATGCGCACGTGGAGCAGCACCACCGTGTCGCACAGTTGCCGCGTACCGGCAACCGCGCACTCCAGGCGGCTGCGCTGGAACACGCTGCGAAACAACATATCGTAGAGTGCCGCGATGGCCTTGCGTCCGCGCAGCCGCATGCCGTAGAAATTCACCAGGTCCGCGTCTTCGGCGAACACGGCGGCGAATGCCGCTGCGTTGCCCTTATTCCAAGCCTGCTCCATCGCGCGGAGTACGCCTGCCGCATCGCCAGGGTCCTCCCGCAAACTCATCTCCTCTTGCCCAAGAGACAAGGTTCCCTCCCCGAAATGTAGAAACGTAAAACAAGAACAGACGGGGCGGTCCGCAAAAAGTCACGGCCCGGCCCGGCGGGTTCCGGTCAATTGGTTTCGCGCCGGAATAGGAACAGTCCCGATTTTCCCGCCGCCAAAATTTCCGGATACGAGTGGCCTTCCACCCTGGCCGCCGTAATCTGCATCC
>JBBIQR010000054.1:628-21946 GCA_037442245.1 Candidatus Solibacter sp.
CCCCGCTCCGGCACGTCCTCCGTAGTCGATTACGTGCTTCACCCACTCAATAGTACCCTTTTCCGTCCTCAGTATTTCGTACCAATATATCCCAAGCGGTTCGCGTTCGCCGGGATCGTTGCCGTTGTGCGCCATGAAGCGCTTCCCGGTGAGGATGTCGAGCCGCCCGTCGCCGTTGACGTCCGCCAGCACGAGCGAGTGCCCCTGGCTCCAGGAGCTGTCGATCATGTGCTTGACCCACTTGCCTTCGGCGGTCTGCTCCATCCAGAAAATGCCGTAATTGTGGGCCATGGACGTGACCAGGTCGGGCCGCCCGTCGCCGTTGACGTCCATCACGTGGATGAAGCCGGTCTCGCCGAGATCGAAGTCCGGATGGAAGGTCCAGTTGCCGGCGCGGGGATCGGCGGGCGCTTCGAACCAGCCCTTGGGAGTCACGATGTCGGTGCGCCCGTCGTGGTTCACGTCGCCGGCGCCGATGCCGTGGCCGAAGGATTTCTCCGCGATGGCGTGGCCGGTGAACTCGCCGTTCCTGGCCTCGTACCAGGTCAGCGGCATCTTCGTGTCGCCGAATTCGGGCAGCACTTCGCGCGCCTTGCCGTCGTTATCCAGGTCCACCAGGAAGGCGAATTCCACCGGCGAGCGCGATTCGATGACGTGCTCCTTCCACATGCCCTGGCCCTTGCCCGGATTCTCGTTCCACCACAGCTTCTTGCTGAACCAGGAGCAGCTCACGATATCGATGTGCCCATCGCCGTTGACGTCCATCGCCAGGTCGCTGAACACGTCCACGTAGTTGTTCAGGAAGTCGATGCTCCGGAAGCGGTGCTTGACCCACTTGGGGCCTTCGTACCAGTATTCGCCGCTGACCAGATCGGGATGTCCGTCGCCGTTGACATCGGTCACCGCCAGGGTTTCGCTGGCCCCGGGGTCGATCATTTGCCGTTCGAAAGGGATATCCGCGGGACGGCTCGCCGCCCACGCGATCATCGCCGCCGCAATCGCCACCGCCGTCCATCTATACATCGCACGACCTCACAGCCTGCGCCAGCCCTTCGGCGGGCTCGCGCGTGGGAATGAATTCCAGCCCGACATAACCCTGGTAGCCGGTTTCGGCCAGCGTCCGCATGACCGCCGGGAACTGGATCTCCTGGGACTCGTCGAGTTCGCCGCGGCCGGGCACGCCGGCCACGTGGATATGGCCGATCAAACCGCTATACTCGCGCAGGCGGCGGATGATGTCGCCGTTCATGATGGCCACGTGGTAGACGTCGAACAGCAGTTTCGCGCGCGGCGAACCCACCCGGCGGATGATGTCCGCGCAGTAGTCGATATCGTCGCCCTGGTAGCCGGGGTGCCCTTTCATGGGATCGCTGGAATCGCGCGTGTTGAGGTGCTCCATCACCACGGTGACGTCGCGCGGCGCGGCGTACGCGGCCAGCGCCTGGAGTCCGCGCACGGTGTGGGCCGCGCCCTCCTCGCGCGGAATCTCGCCTTTGGCCGGATCGTCCACGTCGATCCATTGGAACCCGGTGAAGGCGATCACGTTGGGGACGCCGGCTTCCGCGCACCGGTCGATCACGCGCTTGGTGGTCTCGACGACCTCCTCCTGATAGCGCGGGTTGTTCAAGCCTTTCACGAACACCGGATCGGGCATGCCGTTATGGGCCAGCGCCATATCGAGGCCGTAGCCCTTCACCACGTCCCACAGTTCCGGCGGAACCAGCTCCACGCTGCGGCAACCCAGCCGCACCGCGGTCTCGCAGATGCGCTCGATGTTCCATTTCCAACCAGTTCCGTTCAGGCACCAGTAGGCGAGCGATTGTTTTATGCGTCCATTTGTGGCCACGGAGCTATGATAGCGATGATGTTCGAAAAAACAAGTGGCAGGTGGTGTCTGGTCCCCGTGTGCGCGCTGGCAATGGCCGGCTGTGGCGCCAAGCCCGGGGAGAAGAAGGCCGCCACCGCCGCGCCGGTAGAGTATTTCCACGTGGACCCCGCGACCGCCGGCGCCATTCGCGGACACATCGTATTCCGCGGCGTCAAACCCCCGAAAAAGGCCATCGCCATGGACGCCGATGCCGGCTGCCAGCAGGCGAATCAGGGCAAGACGGTCTACGAAGAGACCGTGGTCACGGGCAAGGACGGCTCCCTGGCCAATGCCTTCGTCTACATCAAGACCGGGCTCGAGGGGAAGAACTTCGAGCCGCCCAAGGAACCGGTGCGGATCGCGCAGCACGGCTGCATGTTCGAGCCGCGCGCCATCGGCGCCGTCGCCGGACAGACCATCGACGTGGCCAATACCGACCCGGTCAGTCACAATTTTCACGCCATGCCCGCGAACAACCGCGACTGGGACCAGCAGCAGTCGCCCGGCGCGTCCGATATCGAGCACCGGTTTCCGCGCCCGGAGATCATGATTCCGGTGAAGTGTAACGTGCATGCCTGGATGCGCGCCTATATCGGGGTCATGCCGCACCCGTATTTCACGGTGACCACGGCCGGCGGCGCCTACCAGTGGGACAATGTTCCGCCGGGCGATTACACGGTCGCGGTCTGGCACGAAAAGCTGGGCGAGCGCACCGCGCAACTGCACCTCGCCGCCAACGGCAAAGCCGATTTGAATTTCACCTTCGAGTGAGGATCCATTGAAAAAACTCTGTTTCGCCGCATCCGTGTCGATGGCGATGTGTCTTGCGGGCTGCGGCCTGTTCAAGCCCGCCGGTCCCTCTTACAAGGTCTACGTCACCAACGAAGCCTCGGGCGACATCACGATTATCGATCCCGAAAAGCAGGAAGCGCTGGCCACCATTCCCCTCGGCAAGCGCGCCCGCGGGCTGCATCCCAGCGCGGACGGAAGACTGCTCTACGTCGCGCTGAGCGGATCGCCGCTGGCCCCTCCCGGCGTGGACGAGAGCACCCTTCCGCCGCCGGATAAGAGCGCCGACGGCATCGGCATCTTCGATCTGGCGCAAAATAAGATGCTGCGCAAGGTGCCGGGCGGGAGCGATCCCGAGCAGTTCGCGGTATCGCGCGACGGCAGCACGTTATACGTTTCCAACGAGGACGCCGAGGGGCTGAGCTTCGTCGATCCGGCCAACGGACAGGTCTCGAAGACGATTCACACCGGGCGCGAACCGGAAGGCGTCACGCTTTCGCCAGACGGCAGGACCGTGTGGGTCACCAGCGAGGACGAGGGCACGGTCTCGGTCGTCGATCTGGCAACGCAGAGCGTGACCAAAACCATCAAGGTGGGGCGCCGCCCGCGCGGCATCGTGTTTCTGCCCGACGGCTCGCGCGCCTTCGTGAGCAATGAGAACGACGCCGCCGTGAGCATCATCGACACCGCGAAGCTCGAAGAGACCGGCCGCATCCCGATCGGCGAAGGTAGCAAACCCATGGGGCTGGCGCTGACCCGCGACGGCAAGACGCTCTACGTGAGCACCGGGCGCGGGCACAATGTCGCGGTGGTCGATACCGCCGCCAACCAGGTGCACGGCTCGTTCGAGGCGGGCAATCGTCCGTGGGGGATCGCGCTCTCGCCCGATGAGAAGCTGCTGTTCACCGCCAACGGGCCTTCGGGCGACGTTTCGATCGTGGACCTGGCCACCCGGACCGTGGTGAAGAAGGTCAAAGCCGGGGACCGTCCCTGGGGCGTGGTGGTGATCGCGCGGCAGCCCCAGTGATCTACCGCTGATTGGCTTTGAGAATCTTCTTGCGCAGCCGGATGCTGGCCGGCGTGACCTCGACGTACTCGTCTTCGCGAATGAATTCGATCGCCTGTTCTAAACTGAGGATGCGCGGCGGGACGAGCCGGATGGCTTCGTCCGCGGTGGACGCGCGCATGTTGGTCAGCTTCTTCTCCTTGACGATGTTGACGTCGAGATCGTTTTCGCGGGCGTTTTCACCCACAACCATGCCCTCGTAGATTTCCGCGCCGGGCGTCACGAAGATCTCGCCGCGCTCCTGCAGGTTGAAGATGGCGTAGCCGGTGGCTTTGCCGGAGCGGTCGGCCACCAGGCTCCCGGTGGGACGCGTCGGGATGTCGCCCTGCCAGTCGATGTATCCGTAGAACAGCGAGTTCATGATGGCGGTGCCGCGCGTGTCCGTGAGGATCTCGCTGCGCAGCCCGATCAGGCCCCGGGAAGGAACGTGGAACTCCAGGCGGACGCGCCCGGAGCCGTGGTTCACCATGCGGGTCATCTTCCCCTTGCGCCCGCCCAGCTTTTCGATCACCACCCCGAGGAACGATTCGGGACAATCGATCACCAGCAGTTCGAGCGGCTCTTCGAGCTTGCCGTTCACCGTGCGGGTCAGGATCTCGGGCTTGCCGACGCCGAGTTCGTAGCCTTCGCGCCGCATCATCTCGATCAGGATCGCGAGCTGCAGTTCGCCGCGTCCCATCACCTTGAAGGTGTCGGGGCCGAGTTCCTCCACCCGGATCGAGACGTTCGTCAGCAGCTCCTTATCGAGACGGTCGCGCAGGTTGCGTGACGTGACCCACTGGCCTTCCTTGCCCGCGAAGGGCGACGTGTTGATGGTGAACGTCATCGCGATCGTCGGCTCGTCGATCTGGATGCGCGGCAGCGGGTTCGGCGTTTCGGCGCTCGTCACGGTCTCGCCGATGGTGATGCCTTCGACGCCGGCCACCGCGAGGATGTCGCCGGGACGCCCGATGGTTTCATCCACGCGCTTCAAGCCTTCGAAGGAATAGAGCTTGGTGATCTTCGTGGTGTGCATCGAGCCGTCGCGCTTGGCGATGGCCACCGTGTCGCCGTAACGCAGCGTACCGTTGAAGACGCGGCCGATGCCGAGCCGCCCGAGGTACTCGCTGTAATCGAGGTTGGCGATGAGTAGCTGCAGCGTATCCTCGGAGTTGCCCGCGGGCGCCGGAATCGTATCCAAGATGGCGTCGAAAAGCGGACGCAGATCGGTGGATGGATCGTCGAGCGATTTCTTGGCGACGCCGGTTTTCGCGATCGTGTAGAGCACCGGAAAATCGAGCTGATCTTCCGTGGCGTCGAGGTCGATGAAGAGGTCGTAGACTTCGTCCAGCACTTCCGCGGCGCGCGCGTCGGGCCGGTCGATCTTGTTGATGACGACGATCGGGGTGAGCTTGGCCTCGAGCGCCTTCATCAGCACATAGCGGGTCTGCGGGAGCGGACCTTCGCTCGCGTCGACCAGCAGCATGACGCCATCCACGATCTTGAGCGCGCGCTCGACCTCGCCGCCGAAATCCGAGTGGCCCGGAGTATCGACAATGTTGATCTTCGCGCCGCGATAACGCACGCCGGTGATCTTGGCCAGAATCGTGATGCCGCGCTCGCGCTCGAGCTCGTTGGAGTCCATCACGCGATCGACGTGTTCCTCGTGCGCGCCGAAGATCCCGCTCTGGTTGAGCATGGCGTCGACCAGCGTGGTCTTGCCGTGATCGACGTGGGCGATGATGGCGATGTTGCGGATGTTGGTGTCGCTGCTGGGCATGGATTTGTAGGAGTTAATGGGACGGGGCGGCGCGCGGTTCCGGCGCCAGACTCCAGTTTAACATTGCCCGCCACCAGGGGATCTTCCCGATGGACTTCTACTATCAAAGTGATATCATAAAGACATCAAGGAGCTATCGAATATGATCCAGGAGAAGGTAATCAAAGGCTTGCCGGGCTGGCTGATGCTCGTCGTCCTGGCGGTGTTGATCCTGTTGGGCGGCGCGGTGTTCGTGAACTCCGCCCGCGATGGGCAGGCGGAAGCGGCGTTGACCGCGCTGACGTTGATGGCCGTGGCCGGGGTTTGCCTGGGCGGCTTGACGGTCGTCAATCCCAACGAAGCCAAAGTCGTGTTGCTGCTCGGCACCTATAAAGGTACGGTCAAAGCGCCGGGTTTCTGGTGGTTGAACCCGCTGACGCGCCGGCGGCGGGTGTCGCTGCGGGTGCGCAATTTCGAAAGCTCGAAACTGAAGGTGAACGATCAGGACGGCAACCCGATCGAGATCGCCGCGGTGGTGGTGTGGAAGGTGGTGGAGACGGCCGAAGCGATCTTCCTGGTGGACGACTACGAGCATTTCGTGCACGTGCAAAGCGAGAGCGCCGTGCGGACGCTGGCGACGACTTATCCCTACGATGCCCACGCCGAAGGCCAGATGTCGCTGCGGATGAGCGTGGTCGAGATCGCGCACCGGTTGCGCGATGAGATCCAGGAGCGCCTGACCAAGGCCGGGGTGGAGGTCATCGAAGCGCGCATCACGCACCTGGCTTACGCCCCGGAGATCGCGGGCGCGATGTTGCGCCGGCAGCAGGCGAGCGCGGTGATTGCGGCGCGGCAGAAGATCGTGGAGGGCGCGGTGGGGATGGTGCAGATGGCGCTCGACCAGTTGAGTCAGAAGCACGTGGTGGATCTGGACGAAGAGCGCAAGGCCAGCATGGTGAGCAATCTGCTCGTGGTCTTGTGCAGCGACCGCGACGCGCAGCCGATCGTCAACACCGGAACCTTGTACCAGGGATAGGACGGGGCCCATCGAGATGGCGCGGAAACCATTTCTCCTCCGGCTGGACCCGGCGACGCACGAAGCCTTGCAGCGCTGGGCGGACGCCGAGATGCGCAGTCTGAACGCGCAGATCGAATTCCTGCTGCGGAAGGCGTTGATCGACGCGGGGCGGGTGCGTCCGGCGGAGGAGAAGGCGAGAGAGGAGAGTGAATCATGAACCTCAGTGAAATTCCCGCGAACTGGGCGCCGCCCGACGGGCTCGGCTATACGAGCCTGCGCCCGGTACGGTTGGGCCGCGGCGGCTACGCCTTGGCAATCGCGGCGGCGGCGCTCGTCCTGGGCGCCCTGGTGCTGGCGGGTGTATTGCGGGAGCGCTCGGCGAGCGGCGCGGCGCGGCGCGACCGCCTGGAGCGCGCCGGCGTGGAAACCTCCGCGACGATCCTGCGCCTGTGGCGAAGCGGCGGCGAGGAGGACACGCATTACGTCGGCTACGAATTCCCTGTGGACGGGCTCCGGCGCTCGGGATCGAGCAAGGCGCCTGCGCGCATCTGGCGCTCGCTGCGGGTGCGCGGTCCGCTGCCGGTGCGCTACCTGCCGGACGACCCCGGGATCAACCATCCGGCGGGGTGGCGCATGGAGGTGCTCCCCGCATGGTTGGCGATTTTCGTCCCCGCGGTTCTGCTCGGTATCTCCGGAATGTTCGCGGGGCTGATCGGACGGCAGTGGCGCCTGCTTTCCGAGGGGCGGCCGGCGCCGGGCGTGATCGTCAAAGCCCGGCGCAGCGATCAACAGGTCGTGTTGACCTACGAGTTCCGCCTGCTGAGCGGAGCGGCTCAACGCGGACGCAGCAGCACCAGCGGCCGCAAGGTGCCTGGCGAAGGCGCACCGGTGTGCGTGATCTACGACCCCGCCAACCCGCGCCGCAACGGAGTTTACCCCTTCTCCCTGGTCCGCATCGAGGGCGCCGGCGGGCGCCGCTGACAGCCTCTAGGAGAACACGCCGGCGAGCGCGGCCCTGCCGAGCACCCACAACGCCCACGGCAGGAAGACCGCGATCATCGCACCGGCCATCGAGAGGCTGCGGCCCCCGGCGGCTTTCAGTCCGATCCCGACCAGCACCAGTACCCAGATGGTGAACAGGTCCAGCGAACTCGCCAGCGAGTACAGGAACTTGGACGAAGTCAGCGGGTCCATGAAAGCGCCGGGGTTGAAAACCAGCGGATTCTGGAGATTGAAATCGTCCGGCGGCTTGAGATACATCACCACCACCGCCAGGATGGTCGAGATGAGTCCCGGCAGCCCGGCCCACGTGATGACCGCGAACACCTGCTTGAATCGGACGGGCGCGGCCATGATTCCCTTGACGATGCCGAGCAGGATCGCGGCCAGCAGCAGATCCACCAGTGGAATCCCGATGCAGACCCCGACGTAGGAGCCCACGGGAGCGAATCGCAACTGCATTTGCAGCGCCTGCTCGCGCTGCGCCGGATCCATCTGGGCGAGCCGCGGATTGGTCTCGAACTGGTGGCGGATGCCGCGCTCCCACCCCACGCGTTGCGAGTACAGCGCGAGCAGGATCAGCACCGCCGCGATGACCAGCGCCATCGGCGTCAGCCACGTCGGGCGGCGAGCGATGTCCTCAAACGTCTTGCCAGGCTCGAAGAAGATGCTGGGGATGCGTGCGGCTTCCCCCATCCCTTTCGGCCCTTCCGGGGCATTCATCGGTTCCGGTGTCATATCGGATGCGATTGTAGCCGATACGCGGCCCGGCGGGAAGGCGAAAATGCACTCTGTAGGGAAGGGGATTGTTACAATCGGGAATTGCCCCCTCCCGACGAAGCTCAGTCCTTCTCCGTCAAGCGCGCCCAGGTGGAGTTTCACAACTTCGCCTCCCTCGGCGAGCCGGAGCGGGCCATCGCCGGATACCTGGATGAAAACCGCCGCCGCGGTTCGATCATCCGCGGCCACCACGATTTTCTCGGCGCGCTGTCGCCATTTCTCGAAATCGGCGCCAATGCCGGCCATACCAGTTACATGCTGGCCAACGAGTTCGGCGCGGACGGCTTCGCCCTGGACATCTCGGCCGACGCCCTGCGCCATGGCATCGCGCTGATGGACCGCTGCGGTTTCCGGCGGGCGCCGGTACGTCTGGCGGGCGACGCCGTGAACCTGCCCTTCCGCGACGGCTCACTAAGGTTCGTCATGGCCTGCCAGGTGCTGAGCCAGTTCATGAACATCGGGAGCGTGTTTGAAGAAGTGAAGCGCGTGCTGGCTCCCGGCGGCGTATTTCTGTTCACCGAAGAGCCTCTCCGGCGGCTCCTCAGCCTGCACCTGTACCGCGCCCCGTATCCCGAGCGGATGAAGCCGTGGGAGCGCAAACTGTTCCAGTGGGGACTCCTCGGATACCTGGCGCGCGACGTGATCGGCGCCGAGCAGGAGGAGAGTTTCGGCATCCGGCAGAATCACCGGATGTACCTGTCCGACTGGCGCAAACTGATCACCAGTCACTTCGCGGCGCAGCGCTACGTGGTGTTCGCTCCGCAGCGCGGATGGGGCGAGCGCATCGTGAAGACCGTGGTCCGCACCGACTGGCGCACGGCGCGTCTGCTGGGCGGGACTCTGGCCGCCTTCTGCCGGAAGGCGGGCGAGCCGGCCGGCGGCGAGGGGACCCTGGACCGCTTCGAGGATTTCCTGCGCTGCCCGGACTGTCACGGCGCGCTGGCGCGCGATGCGGCACAGGTCCTGGCGTGCGCCTGCGGTTACCGCTCGGCATCCGAGGGCGGCGTCTACAACCTGTTGCCCGCGGCCCTGCGCGCCGAGTTGTATCCCGGCGACCGGGCGGACGCGATCGACTTCTCCCTGCCCGGCCACGAGGCGCGCCTGCGCGAGGGTTGGGGCGAACTCGATGGCGATTTCGGCAACCGCTTCCGCTGGATCGCGGCGCGCGCCACTGCAGTTCTCCGGCCCGTCCGCGGCGGTCCCCGGCGATTGCGTGTCCGCGGCTACGCGCACGAGGCGCTGTTCGCCGCCGGGCAGCCCGTAGTGGAGTTGCGGGTCAACGGCGAAACCGTGGCGCGGCACACCATCGGCCGCGTCGGACTTTTTATCGCGGAGGCGGATCTCCCCGATGCGGAAGAGTACGAAATCGAGATCCTGGCCTCGCCCACCTTCACCTGGCCGGATGAGGACCGTGTGTTCAGCGTCAACATCTCGATGATCCGGCTCGTGGGCCCGGAGTAATCGCCGCGAAATTTCCTGAACTTCGCGCGCCCCGCCGGCGTATGTAGCTGCTTAGGAGTACCTGATGCGCGCAAGTGCGGCTTACTTTCTGATTCCGGCGCTCGCCGTTCTGAGCGGGTGCGAGTTCGACGATTTTGGCGGTTCGGCCAATTACCACGACGATTTCCACTACAGCTACCCGATGAAGGCGGGGGGCCGGCTGACCGTGGAGGGTTTCAACGGGAGCGTCGAGATCTCCGCGTGGGACCAGAACACCGTGGACATCAGCGGCACGAAGTCGGCGCGCTCCGATGCCGCGCTGGCCGATATCCGCATCGATGTGGACCATCAGCCGGACGCGGTCGCGATCCGCGCCACGCGGCCCAGCGCGCGCAACGGCAACTACGGCGTCCAGTACGTGATCAAGGCGCCGCGGGGCGCGGTGCTGGACCGGATCGGGACCTCGAACGGTTCGATCCGGGTGTCGGACCTCGCCGGACCGGCCGTGCTCCATACCTCCAACGCTTCGGTTCACGTTAACGGGCTGAAGGGGGACGCGCGCATCGAGACCAGCAACGGGTCGCTCGAACTCAACGATGTGACCGGAGAGGTGCGGGCGCATACGTCGAACTCGGGAATCCGCGCGCGCGGCTTGCACGGCGAGATCGATGCCACCACCTCGAACGGCAGCGTGGATCTCACCCTGGACAACGCGCCGGCGGCGTCCATCCGGGTGCACACCAGCAACGCGGGAATCACCCTCCGGGCGCCGGGCGAGATCAACGCGCGGCTCTCCGCGACCACCAGCAACGGCTCGATTACGTCGGATTTCGATCTGGGGCCGCGCGACGAAAGGGAGCGCCATCACGTGGAAGCCACTCTGGGCCGCGGCGGAGCGCTGATCGACCTGCAAACCTCCAACGGAGCGATCCGTGTCCTCCGCCAGTAAGTAGGGTAGGCCTCCCGGCCTACCCTGTCCAACTAATTAACTAACTGACTAACTAAACTCCAACTCTAAAAATTCACAATCCCCGCGAACGAACCCGCCTCCAGACTCGCCCCGCCCACCAGCGATCCGTCGATCTCCGGCTGCGCCATCAGGCTCTTCACGTTGTCCGGCTTCACGCTGCCCCCGTACAGAATCCGCACCGCGTCCGCCGCGTCCTTGCCGAACTTCGCCCGCACCTGCTCGCGGATCACCCGGTGCGCGTCCGCCGCGATCTCCGGCGTCGCCGTCTTCCCCGTCCCGATCGCCCACACCGGCTCGTACGCGATCGCGATCTTGGCAAACTGCTGCTCCGTCAACCCCGCGATGCCCTTGGTGAACTGCCCTACCAGCACCGCTTCGGTCGCGCCGCTCTCGCGCTCTTCCAGTCGCTCGCCCACGCACACGATCGGCGTCAGCCCCGCCTCCAGCGCCGCCACCGTCCGCTTCAGCACCGTCTCATCGGTCTCCCCGAAGTACTGCCGCCGTTCGCTGTGCCCGATGATCGCGTGGCTTGCGCCCGCCGCCACGAGCATCGCGCCCGAAATCTCACCCGTAAACGCGCCTTCCTTCGCCCACGCGATGTTCTGCCCGCCGATCCGGATCGCCGAGCCCTGGACCGCGGCAGCCGCCGCGGCGATATTCGTGAACGGTGGACAGATCACGATCTCGCAATGCGCGCTCTCCCCGGCCAAAGGCCGGAACTTCTCGAAAAATGCAGTCGTTTCCGCGGGCGTCTTGTACATTTTCCAATTGCCCGCCATGATCGGTTTTCTCATATAAGTTCCGTTAAAAAACTCTTCCCTTGCTCGATTTCGACGCCGAAGTTTCCGGCGACGGTTTGGCCGATATCGCTGAGCGATTCCCTCACTCCGAGACCGGCCCCCTTGCGCACCTTCCTGCCGTGCGCCAGAAGCGGTACATATTCCCTGCTGTGATCCGTCCCCGGCATCGTCGGGTCGCACCCGTGATCTGCTGTGAAGATCGCCAGGTCGCTTTCCCCCATCGCCGCTTGGAACTCCGGCACCCACCTGTCGAACTCTTCCAGCGCCGCCCCGTAGCCCTCGATATCGTTGCGATGCCCGTACAGCATATCGAAGTCCACCAGGTTCACGAAAATCAGCCCTTCCGCCGTCTCCTCCATCGCCTCCAGCGTCATCGCCATGCCTTCGGCGTTGCTCCGCGTCTTGGACGACTCCCGGATCCCGCGCCCCAGGAATACATCGAAAATCTTGCCCACGCTGTGCACCGGCACGCCCCGCTCCTCCAACCGGTCGAGCAGCATGCCCTTCGGCGGCGGCACCGCGTAATCGTGCCGGTTCGCGGTGCGCGTGAACTTCCCCACCGTCCCCACGAAGGGCCGCGCGATCACCCGCCCCACCTCGTGCGGTCCGCGCAGAATATCCCGCGCCGTCTCGCACATCTTGTATAGCTCCCACAGCGGGATCACTTCCTCGTGCGCCGCGATCTGAAACACACTATCGGCCGACGTGTACACAATCGGCGATCCCGTCCGCAGATGTTCTTCGCCCAGTTCCCGGATGATCTCCGTCCCGCTCGCCGGCTTGTTCCCCAGCCAGCCCCGCCCGGTGCGCCGCGAAAACTCCTCCATCACTTCCGCCGGAAACCCGCCCGGATACAGCGGAAACGGCTTCTCCAGGTGGATCCCCACCATCTCCCAATGTCCGGTGGTCGTGTCTTTTCCCGGAGACGCCAGCGCGCACCGCCCGTACGCCCCGTCCGGAACCCCCGCCGGAGCGATTCCCTGGAGCGGTCCGATATTCCCCAACCCCAGCCTCGCCAGGTTGGGCACCCGCAGCCCCCGCCGCCGCGCGATGTTCCCCAGCGTATTGCTCCCCGCGTCGCCATACCGCGCCGCGTCCGGCATTTCGCCGATCCCTACGCTATCGAGAACAATCCAGATGACCCTGCGGAACACAATACTCGACTCTATCACGCAGCACCCGCGTACTCTTTTTCATCCCCTTACTCCCCCGCCACTTACCGAAACTTCGCCGACCAACCTCCCGGAGCTTCCTCCGCGTTTCCTCCGTGGCTCAGCGCCTCCGCGGTGAATCCCCCCTACTGACGCACCAGCGACTCGATCGCCTCCAACTCCTTCCCCGCCTCGCTCAGCTTCCCCTGCGACGTCAACTCGCGATACCGCCGCAGATGCTCCCGCACCTGTCCCAGCCGCGGATCGCCCCCCGCCGCCGCCGCCGGAGCCTGCGCCCCTCCCACCGGAGCCTGCGCTGCCGCCACCGCCTGCGACGCCAGTTGCTGCCCCCCGCTCGAAAGCTGCGCCAGCGCGTCCGCGTACGTGTCCGTATAAATCAGCCGGCTCCCCGCCGCCAGCACGACTTTCTTCAACTGCGGCATCCGCGCCTGCGTCGCCTGTATATAAATCGGGTCCACGTACAGGAACGTGTTCCCGATCGGCAGCACCAGCATCTGCCCGCGCAGCACCTGCGACCCCTGCTGATTCCACAGCGTCAGGTCCTTCGATATGGTCGAATCCTGGTTGATCCGCGCCCCCACCTGCATCGGACCGAAGATCAACTCCTGCTTGGAGAGCAGCAGCACCTGCATGTCTCCCAGCCGCTCCCCGTCGCACCGCGCCACCATCAGCCCGATCAGGTTGTCCTTGTTGCGCGGCGTGAACGGAATGATCAGCAGAAACTCCGGCTTCGTCTCCCCCGCCAGCGTCGCCACCACGTACGCCGGAGCCATCGGTTCCGGTGTCCCGTTCTGGCTCGCCGTCTTGGCCAGGTCCCACAGGTCTTCCTTGTTATAAAACGCCTGCGGGTCCAGCATGTGATACGTGCGATAAATCTCCGCCTGCACCCGGAACAGCGTCTCCGGATACCGCGTGTGCCGCCGCAGATCCGCCGGCATCTCGCTCGCCGGATGGAACAGCGCCGGGAACAGCCGCTGATACGACGCGATGATCGGATCGTCCGGCGCGAATACGTACAGCCGCGTGGTGCCGTCGTAAGCGTCCACCGTCGCCTTCACCGCGTTGCGGATGTAGTTGATGCTCCCCATCCCCGGCACGTCCACCGCGCGCGAGTACGGGTGCGCGTCGCTCGTCGTGTAACCGTCCGCCATCCACACCAGCCGCCCGGCGTCCGTAATCACCAGGTAGGGATCGCTGTCCCAGCTCAGGAATCCCGCCAGCTCCTCCAGCCGGTCCGCCACCCGCCGCCGGATCATCATCCGGCTGTTCGGAGTCAGGTAACTCGTCAGCAGAATGTTCGGCTCCCCCTCCCGGATCGCCGCCGCCAGCCTCATGCCGAATCCGGAAATCGGAATCCCGCCCCTGCCTTCATACCGCGAGGATACGTTGCTCTCCCCCGCCGGGTAATTGAACTCCTCCTGCGCCGTGTGCACGAACACCGGCTCGTGCACCACCTCGCCATAGTAAAGTTCCGGACGCGTCAGCTTGAGCGACTTCGTCTTCACCTGCGGCGGCGCGTCGTCGATCGTCAGCACCGGCAGCCCGTCCGGCGTAATCTGGCTCACCGGCGCCAGCACCAGCCCGTACCCGTGCGTATAAATGAACGCCGGGTTGATCCAGTTGGCGCGCGCCGCCGGCAATTGGCTCAGGTCCAACTCCCTCGGCGAAACCATCACCTGCCGGTACTGCCCGTCGATCGTGTAGCGGTCCACGTCCGTGTCGTGAAACACGTAGTACGGACGCAGCGCCTGAATCTGCGTCACCGTCTCGTGGAACGCCCGCCAGTCCCACAACCGGACATTGTCCAGTAGCGGACGGTTCGCCACCGCGTCAATCGGCGCGTCCTGCTGCGCCGCGAACTCGATCTCCTTGACCCGCTGCTCCAGCCCGAACGCGCTCCGCGTCGCGTGAATGTGGTCGTCGATGTACGGCCGCTGCAGCGAAATCTCGTTCGGCCGCACGTACAGCGCGCTCACCATCCGCGGCGCCACGAACGTGATCACCAGCGCCCCCGCCATGCAACCCGCCAGCAGCAGACGCCCCATCCAGATCAGCCCCGCCGCCGCGATGCACGCCAGCACCAGCAGCCACTGCAGCGGCAGCCCGATGTGCTGATCCACATAATCCACTCCCACCAGGAACGTGCCGTGCTCGTTATAAACCATCGCGAACCGGTCGAAGTAGAAACGCAGCGCGAATGTCAGCAGCGCCACCACCGCCGCGCCGCGCAAGAACCGCGACTCCAGCCCGCCTTCCAGCCGGAACATGTGCGGGTCGATCTCCTGCGTCTGCCGGATCTGCGGCAGCCGGAACCGCAACTGCCACCCGCGCGCCGCCAGCCAGTAGATCACGATCGCCGCAATCGCCACCGCGCCCGCCCAGCCGCGCAGCATCTGGTAAAACGGCAGGTCGAAAAGATAAAAGGAGAGCGGCTTGGCGAAGATCGCGTCGTGCCATCGCGACGCCGCCTCCGGCAGCCCGCGCGATCCGGCGAAGCGCACTACCGTCCACGTGTCGATCGACCCCGCCGCCAGGACCCAGCTCACAAACAACAGCACCAGCGCGGATAGGCGGGCGTAGATCTTGTGCTCGCCCAGTCCCGTGCCCGCGAACTTCAGCGCCCGCGCGTGCGCCAGCCATAGCACCGCGAAGGCCAGCACCGTGGCCGCGCTCGCCGGCGCCACGCTGTAGTACAGCATGCTCAGAAACGTGCCGAGCTGTCCCATCTCCTTCCACCACTCGATCTCCACCACGTACGAAGCGATCGAGCGCGCGCTGATCAATACCAGCAGGAGCAGAAACAGTAGAGTGAGGCGCGTGGCCACGGAACGGCGTTTGCCGGGCAGTTCGTAGATCGGCATGGCATCAGCGTAGCACCGGTGCCCGCCGGACGCGCGGCTCCGGCGTTGTCGCCTTCCGCACGCGGCGCCGCCGAATTTACATTTGCCCCGCCCTACCAAACCCGCCTGCGTTCGTCCATCCGGCCAGGAGCGCACCATGAACTTCTTCCCCGCCATCCTGCTCGCCGCCGCCCTTCTCCCGGCCGCGCACTCGCAACCCGCCGCCGCCTTCGACTGCAACGAGCGCGGCAACCGCGCCGCCGAAGCCGGCCGCTCCCCGGAAGCCATCGGCCTCTACCTCCGCGCGGCGGACCTGTGGAAGGCCGCCGGTCCGGCATACGATCCGCACCGCGCCGGCACTCTGCTCAACCTGGGAATCGTCCAGGCCGAAGCCGGCGACCGCCCCGCCGCCGTGCGCACCCTCGAAGCAGCCCTCGCGCTGCACCGCGCCACCCTCGGACCCGCCCACCTGCGCACCGTGACCAACATGAACCTCCTCGCCGGGAATTACCTGATCGTCGGACGCGTCGATGAGGCCGAAGCCCTGTACCGTGCCGCGCTCCCGCCGGCGCGCGCGCTCGACCCTGAGGGCATTCAGACCGCCCGCGCGCTCGACGGCATCGGCAGCGTGCTGCTCCGCCGCGGCCAACCCGAACAGGCCATCGCACCGTCCGAGGAGGCCCTGCGCATCGCCATCCACGCCGCCGGTGACGATAGCCTCGATACCGCGCTCGCTTTCGTCGATGTCGCCGAAGCCCACCTCGCTTCCGGACACTCGGACCGCGCCCTACCTCTCCTTCGCCGCGCCCGCGCCATCTACGAAAAGAACCTCGGGCCCGACCACCCGCGCGTCGCCGTGCTCCTCAGCCAGGAAGGCGTCATCCTGCTCGCGGCCCGCAAACTCGCGACCGCGGAGGACCTGCTCACACGCGCCACCGCCGCTCTCGAGCGCAGTTGTCCCGGCTGCGCGCCCGAGTTGGCCCTCGCCGAAAACAATCTCGCCCTCCTGCGTATGCGGCAGCGGCGCTACGACGACGCCGGCACTCTGCTCGCCCACGCCGTCTCCCTGCGCGAGAGCTTCACCGCCGCTCCCGGCGCCGAGCTCGCCGGAACCCTCAACCTCCTCGCCGAGGTGCGCGAAAAACAAAATCGCCACCGCGACGCCGCGCAACTCAAACAGCGCGCCGGCGTGATTCTCGCCTACCGCTAACTCCCACTAACCCAGGGTGGAAACCCCCGGCCGGGTGCAGCGGAAAAAAGAGGAGTGCATGTTAGAATAAAACGAAGTCTCCCATTTCATGGATTTCCTCAAAGGCCTCAACGCGCAGCAGCGCGAAGCGGTGATGCACACGGAAGGCCCCCTCCTGATCCTCGCCGGCGCGGGTAGCGGGAAGACACGAGTCATCACGCACCGCATCGCGCACATCGTCACCCAGCGCCACGTGCCGCCGTCGGCGGTGCTCGCCGTCACCTTCACCAATAAGGCCGCCAATGAAATGCGCGAGCGCGTCTCCGCCCTGCTCGAAGACGTCCCGCTCGATTCCTCGCCCAACGTCAGCACCTTCCATTCCTTCTGCGTGCGCCTGCTGCGCCGCGACGGCGACCCGCTCGCCCGCATCCGCCCCGGCTTCAACCGGCGCTTCAATATCTACGACGATGAGGATCAGCTCGCCATCGTCAAGTCGACCTACCGGACCCTCGGGCTCGACGAAAAGGAATTCCTCCAGTACCGCGCCGCCCTCTCGCGCATCAGTTCCGCCAAGAACAATAAGGTCACTCCCGAGGACATGGCCAAGCAGGCGGTCAATAAGGAAAGCGAAACCATCGCCGCCCTGTTCCGGGAGTACGAAAAAGCACTCCGCAACGCCAACGCCCTCGACTTCGACGACCTGCTGCTCGAAGCCGTCCGCCTCCTGCAGCACGACGAAGCCACCCGCGCCGCATGGAACCGCCGCCTGAGCTACGTCATGATCGACGAGTATCAGGACACCAACCGCAGCCAGTACGAATTGATGCGCCTGCTCACCGAACAGCAGGGCAATGTCTGCGTGGTGGGCGACGAGGATCAGTCGATCTACAGTTGGCGCGGAGCCGACATCCGCAACATTCTCGACTTCGAGCGCGACTTCCCCAAGGCGGCGACCATCCGGCTGGAGCAGAACTACCGCTCGACCAAAAACATCCTCGCCGCCGCCGGCGCCGTGGTGGAGAACAATAAGGCGCGCAAGGGTAAGAAACTCTGGACCGAAGCCGGTGAAGGCGACATGATCGGGCTCTACCCCGCGTACGATAGCGAGAACGAGGCGCTGTTCATCGCCGACCAGACCGAGAAGTACCTCGCGTCGAATCCCTCCGACCACGTGGCCGTCCTCTACCGCACCAATTCGCAATCGCGGCAGATCGAAGAGGCGCTGCGGCGCTACGGGCGCAAGTACAACGTGGTGGGCGGATTCAGCTTCTACCAGCGCGCGGAAATCAAGGATACGATCGCCTACCTCAAGCTCGCCGCGTCGAACACCGATTCGGTCAGCCTCATGCGCATCGTCAACACGCCGGCGCGCGGCATCGGGCGCACCACCGTGGAACTGGTCGAGCGCCACGCGCGCGAGCGCGAGGTGAGCCTGTGGGACGCGATCGAGCGCGTCATCGACGATCAGCAGCTTTCCACCCGCTCGCAATCCGCGCTGGTGAGTTTCCGCAACCTGGTGCAGGAGCTTTCTCTCGTGGCCAGCACCTCGCCGCTGCCCGACCTGGTGCGCTTCATCCTCGAGCGCACCGGCTACAAGCGGATGATCGAGCAGGAGAAAAGTCCCGACTCCGAAGCGCGCCTCGACAACCTCGCCGAGTTGATCAACGCCGCCGCCGAAGCGCAGGAGCGCGGCGAGAGCCTGAACGATTTTCTGGACCACGCCGCGCTCGTCGCCGACGCCGACGCCTTCGACGAACGCGCGCCCGTGACCCTGATGACGCTGCACAACGCCAAGGGACTCGAGTTCCCGCTGGTGTTTTTAAGCGGCATGGAACTCGGGCTGTTTCCGCACAGCCGGTCGATGGATTCGCCGGACGCCCTCGAAGAAGAGCGGCGCCTCTGCTACGTGGGGATGACGCGCGCGCGCAAGCGCCTGATTCTGACCTGGGCGAAATACCGGCGCCGTTTTGGCGGCGGCGAACAGGAGCGGTCCACGCCCTCGTGGTTCCTTAGCGAAGTACCCGAACCCCTGGTGCAAAACCTCGGTCCGCGCGACGAACCCGGCGAAGTCGATCTCTATAGCGAGCGCTACGACGTGCGGCAGGGCGCGCGCCGCAACACCTTCACCGGCAAGACGTACAATTCCCTCGACAACATTTCCGGCTTTTTCCGCGAGCGCGGCATGCAGTTCAAGCCGGTGCAGCCCGGAGTGCAGCCGCCGCGACCGGCGGCGCAGGTGCCGCCGAGTTCTCCGCGCACGCAGCCGCAGTTCCCGCGCCCCAACCCGAACGCGCCGCTCACCAAGCCCAATCCGCCCGCCATGCCGCCCCGCAAGGGAGCGCGCACCGGCATGACCGTTTCGCATCCCAAGTACGGCACCGGCACGGTGGTGCGTCGCGAAGGCGAGGGCGACGATGCTAAGATCACAGTAAACTTTCCCGGCGTCGGGTTAAAGAAACTGGTAGAAAAGTACGCAGGATTGAAACGAAACTGATGAATACCAAGAACGTCACCGACAAAGTAGAACGCAAGAAGTTGAAGCGCGCGGCGCGCAAGAAGGCCGCTCCCAAGGCCAAGCGTGCCGCCGGCGTAGCCCGCGGGTCGCAGAAGAAGAAGATCCGCCACCAGACGCAGGGCCAGCGCAAGCGCTAACCGCCCCTTCACATCAAGGCGCCGCCACGTGAGCCTCTTCCGCACGAAGAGCATCGACGCGCTCATCGCCGCCTCCGAAGATCCGGAGAAGAAACTGCGGCGCACCCTGGGACCGTGGAGCCTCACCGCGCTGGGCATCGGCGCGGTGATCGGCTCCGGCATTTTCACCCTGACCGGCACGGCGGCGGCCGGCAAGGTGATCCCGGTCCGCAACATCCTGGAAGCAACCGTGATGGACCTGCTGGTCAGCGGGAGCGCCGCGCATTCGCAACTCGGCCGCCCCGGCGCCGGCCCGGCCATCACGCTTTCCTTCGCGCTGGTCGCGGTCGCCTGCCTGTTCGCCGGGTTGTGCTACGCCGAACTCGCCTCCATGATCCCGGTGGCGGGCAGCGCCTACACCTACTCCTACGCCATCCTGGGCGAGATCATCGCCTGGATCATCGGCTGGGACCTGATCCTCGAGTACGCCGTCTCCAACATGTCGGTCGCGGTGGGGTTCAGCGCGTATCTGCAGGACCTGTTCGAGAACCTGTTCGGCTTTCACCTGCCCGCTGCGTGGGCCTTCCCGCCGTTTCCGGCGCCGGGCGGACCAAGGGGTCTGTTCAACGTCCCGGCGCTGGTCATCACCCTGCTGGTGACGTGGATCCTGGTGCGCGGCGTGCGCGAGAGCGCCAAGACCAATACCGCGATGGTGGCGATCAAAATGGCGGCGATCGTGATCTTCTGCGTGGGCGCCGCGCGCGCCGTGAATCCCGCCAACTGGCACCCCTTCGCCCCGCACGGCTTCTCCGGCGTGCTCACCGGCGCCAGCATCGTCTTCTTCACCTACATCGGATTCGACAGCGTCTCGACCGCGGCCGAGGAGTGCCGGCGCCCGCAGCGCGACCTGCCCATCGGGATCATCGCGACCCTGATCGTGTGCACGATTCTCTACGGCTCGGTCTCGCTGGTGCTCACCGGCATCATGAACTACACCAAACTGGGGACGGATTCGCCGGTAGCCGACGCGCTGCGCGCCCTGGGGTACAACAACCTGCGCACCATCGTAACCGCGGGCGCGCTGATGGGGATGCTCTCCTCGCTGCTGGTCTATCAGTACGGGCAGGCGCGCATCTGGTTTGCGATGTCCCGCGACCGGCTGCTGCCTTCGCTTTTCAGCGCGGTGCACCGGCGCTATCAGACGCCGCATATCAGCACGTGGATCGCGGGCTTCTTCGTGGGCATTCCGGCGGGGATCTGGGATATCGATACCTTCGCCGAGCTATCGAACATCGGGACGCTGTTTGCGTTCGTGCTGGTCTCGATCGGGGTGATCGTGCTGCGGCGGCGGCAGCCGGAGCGGGTGCGGACGTTCCGCGTGCCGTTCGTGCCGCTGTTCCCGATTCTCTCGATCGTCTGCTGCGTGATCCTGATGATGGGGCTGCCGCTGATCACCTGGCTCCGCTTCTTCGTCTGGCTGGCGGCCGGGCTGGTGATCTACTTCCTGTTCAGCCGGCGGCACAGCACCCTGTCGGACGTGTAGCGGGCGGCGGAGCCGGCGGCCCCTGTGGGATAATTGAAGATCTAGGGCTTTCCCCACACCGCATGGACCGTAACTTCATCCGCAACTTCTCTATCATTGCGCACATCGACCATGGCAAGTCGACGCTCGCCGACCGGCTGCTCGAAGTCACCGGCGCCCTCTCGCAGCGCGAAATGATGGAACAGGTCCTGGACTCGATGGACCTCGAGCGCGAGCGCGGCATCACCATCAAGGCTCATGCGGTCCGCCTCAATTACCGCGCCGCCGACGGCAACCTGTATCAGCTCAACCTGATCGATACCCCTGGGCACGTCGATTTTTCGTACGAGGTTTCGCGCAGTTTGCAGGCGTGCGAAGGCGCGCTGCTGGTGGTGGACGCAAGCCAGGGGGTAGAAGCGCAGACCCTGGCCAATACCTACCTGGCGCTGCACCACAACCTGGAAATCGTGCCGGTGATCAACAAGATCGACCTGCCC
>JBBIQR010000055.1:0-11106 GCA_037442245.1 Candidatus Solibacter sp.
CAACTTCAACACCCGGATCACGAACAACGTGCAATACAGCTTCAGCCGCATGCGGCAGCAGCAGTCGCCGTACTTCGCAGGCGTGACCAACGTGGCGGCGCAACTCGGGATTCAGGGCACGTCGCAGAATCCGCTCAACTGGGGCCCGCCCAACCTGGGCTTCAACAACTACGCCGGGCTGAGCGACGGCAACGCATCGGTGGCGCGCAACCAGACTTCGAGCCTCGGCGATTCGCTCACCTGGGTCCACGGCACCCACAACTTCACGTTCGGCGGCGATTACCGGCGGCAGCAATTCAACCAGTTCGCCGATTCCAACGGGCGCGGCACGTTCAGCTTCAACGGCGCCGCGACCGGCTACGACCTCGCGGACTTCCTGCTCGGGCTGCCGACCACCAGTTCCATCCGCTACGGCAACCCGGACAAGTATTTCCGCGGCGCGCTCGGCGACGCCTACCTCAACGACGACTGGCGCATCCGCACCAACTTCAGCCTTATTCTGGGATTGCGCTGGGACTACGCCACACCGGAGACCGAGAAGTACGGCCGGCTGGTCAATCTCGCGCTCGGCCCGGCGTACTCTACCGCCGCGCTGGTACAAGGGAACGGGCTGATCCGGAACGACCCCGCGAACTTCTCGCCGCGGCTGGGATTCGCGTGGCGTCCGCGCAGCGGCCACTCGATGGTGGTCCGGGGCGGCTATGGGCTCTACTACAACACATCGGTGTATAACGTGATCGCATCGAACCTGGCGCAGCAGCCGCCTTTCGCCCAGACGGTGAACGCTTCGTCCACCGCGGCGAACGTGCTCTCGCTGCAGAACGGATTCCTCGCCTCCACGGCCGGCGGCATCGCCAACACGTACGCGATCGATCCGAACTACCGCATCGGGTACGCGCAGACCTGGAACTTCACGCTGCAAAGCGACCTCAAGTTCGGCCTGTTCGGCACCATCGGGTACATGGGGACCAAGGGCACGCGCCTGGACCAGCAGTTCCTTCCCAACTCGCTGGCGCCGGGCGTGGCCGAATCCATCTACCCGCACGGCTTCATTTACGAGACGTCCAACGGGAACTCCACGTACCACGCCGCGCAGTTCCAGTTGAACCGGCGGATGCGGAGCGGGCTGATGGCCAACGTGTCGTACCAGTTCTCCAAGTCGATCGACGACGCCGGAACGGGCGGGCGCGGACAGGGCAATACGCCGGTCGCGCAGGACTGGCTCGACCTCTCCGCGGAGCGCGGGCTTTCCAGCTTCGATGCGCGCCACAACCTGAACTTCTCGACGATGTATTCGACCGGCATGGGCCGTAGCGGCGGCACGCTGCTCAACGGCTGGAAGGGCACCCTGCTCAAGGATTGGAACGTGATGGCCAATATCAACGTGCATTCGGGTAATCCGCTGACCGCGACCGCGGGCGGCGCTCGCACGCAGGTGGCCGGCACGTCGGTCACCGGCACGCTGCGCGCCGACGCCACCGGCCTTCCGGTCAGCGCGGCGGGCATGCTCTTCAATTCCGCGGCGTTCGCCGCCCCGGTGGCGGGCGCGTGGGGCACCGCCGGGCGCAACACCATCCCCGGACCCACGGTCTTCTCGCTGAACGGCTCGGTGGGCCGCGTGTTCCGCTTCGGCGAGCGCCGCAGCGTGGACCTGCAATTCCAGGCGCAGAACCTGCTCAACAAGGTCACGATCACCAACTGGGGCACTACCATCGGGTCGGCGAATTACGGCCTGGCGACGGCGGCCTCCGGGATGCGCCGGCTCACCGCCAGCCTGCGGTTCCGCTTTTAGGAGGACGACGATGCGCGCGATACTGGCAATTCTTCTCACCACACAACTGGCCGCGCAACAGGCCGCGGCGCCATCCAAGGGCACGATCAAGTTCGAGGCCACCAGCCAGCTCGTGGTCGTCAACGTGGCGGTGCGCGACAAAGACGGAGCGCCTCTTGAAGGGCTCAAAGCCGGCGATTTCACGGTCACCGAAGACGGCCGGACCCAGCAGATCAAGGTATTCGAATTCCAGAAACTGGAGGGCGAAACGCTGCCCGCGACGGAACTCAAGCCGCGGACCGCGGAGGCGCAGCCCGCCGCACCCTCCGCCAAGCCCGCGGTGGCCACGCCGATCGCGCCCGCCAAGCCGGGCGAAGTGAAGTACAAGGACCGCCGCCTGCTGGTCCTGTTCTTCGACCAGGCGGGCATGCCCGTCGCCGACCAGTTGCGCGCGCAGCAGGCGGCGCTCAAGTTTCTCAACACCCAGATGACCTCCACCGACGTGGTGGCGGTGATGAGCTACACCACCGATCTCAACGTGCTCCAGGACTTCACCGCGGACCGCGACCAGTTGATCGACGTGGTGAAGAAGAAGATCTCGATCGGCGAGAACGGGATGGCCAATGGCTCGACCGGCGACGACAGCGAAGGCGATACCGGCGCCGCTTACACCGCCGACGACAGCGAGTTCAATATCTTCAACACCGACCGCAAGCTGAGCGCCCTCTCGAGCGCAGTGAAGATGCTGGCGAGCCTGCCGGAGAAGAAAGCGCTGGTCTACTTCGCCAGCGGGATGAGCAAGACCGGGATGGACAACCAGGCGCAACTCCGCGCCACCATTAACGCCGCCATCCGGTCCAATGTGGCGTTCTACCCGGTGGATGCGCGCGGGCTGGTGGCGCAGGCGCCGCTGGGCGACGCGACCCAGGCATCGCAGGGCGGACAGGGCATGTACTCGGGCAGTTCGCAGCGCACCGCGCAGAGCAACTTCCAGGGGCAGCAGGAGACGCTGTACACCCTCGCGTCGGACACCGGGGGCAAGGCGCTGCTGGATAACAACGACCTGGCGATGGGGATCGTGCAGGCGCAGAAGGCCATCGCCAGCTACTACATCCTGGGCTACTACAGCACCAACACAGCCAATGACGGCCACTTCCGCCGCATCAAGGTGCAGGTGGGCAGGCAGCTCAGCGCCAAACTCGATTACCGCAGCGGCTACTTCGCCTCCAAGGAATTCCGCAAGTTCGATTCCTCCGACCGCGAGCGCCAGCTTGCCGAAGCCCTGATGCTGGGCGATCCCGTGACCGACCTCACGGTGGCCGTCGAAGTGAACTACTTCCGCCAGGCGAAGGACCGCTACTTCGTCCCCGTCTCGGTCAAGATTCCGGGTACCGATATCGAACTCGCCCGGCGCAGCGGGGCGGAGAGCACGCGCCTCGATTTCATCGGCCAGATCAAGGATGCCAAGGGCATGCTGCAGGGCAACGTGCGCGATGAAATCGATGTGAAGCTCAAGGGCGAAAACGCGGGACAGCTTGCGAAACGCAACCTCGAGTACGACACCGGCTTCACCCTGCAGCCCGGCACCTACACGCTGAAATTCCTGGCGCGCGAAAACGAAACCGGCAAGATGGGCACATTCGAAACCCAGTTCGTGGTGCCGGACCTGACCGCCGATCAGAAGTACCTGCCGATCAGTTCCGTGGTGCTGGGCTACCAGCGCGAGAAGCTCGACGCCGCCGTCGCCAGCGTGGAGAAGGACAAGAAACTGCTCGCCGCCAATCCGCTGGTGCAGGACGGGCAGAAGCTGGTCCCGAGCGTGACCAAGGTCTTCCGCAAGGACCAGAACCTGTACGTCTACCTGGAAGCCTATCAACCGGGCGCGGAGAAGACGCGCCTGATGGTCGCCAACCTGACCTTCCTGCGCGGCAACGTGAAGGCCTTCGAAAGCGCGCCGCTGCGCATCACCGAAGGGTTGAACGCCAAGGCGAAATCCGTGCCGGTGCAGTTCAGCATCCCGCTCGGACAATTGCAGCCGGGGCGTTACACGTGCCAGGTCAGCCTGGTGGAACCGGGCGCGGAGAAGTTCGCGGTCTGGCAGTCGCCGGTGGTCGTGCTGCCGTAGTCGCTACCGGGCGAAGGCGGCGCGCATCGCGTCGTAAGCCGGTTTGGGCCGGTACTCGCGATCGAAAAGCAGCGCCGCCCCGGTGCCCTTGAAGTGGCCCGGCACCCAGGAGTAGCGGTCGGTCACGCCCCAGGTTTGGATCGCCGTGCACAGCGGAAACTTCAGGCACGTCCGCGCCAACTGGCCGTAGACCTGGGCCTGCGCTTCCAGATCCGCCGCGGACGCCTGCCCGGCGGCATCCACCGGCACGCGCACGTCGAGTTCGGTGATCTGCACCTCCAGCCCGAGACCGGTGAGGCGCTGCATGTTGGCCGCGATCGATTCCACGTCGAGCGGTTTTGCCGCGATATGAAACTGCATCCCGACACCGTCGATGGGCACGCCGCGCTGTTTGAGATCCTTCACCATGGCGTAGATGGCATCGGACTTGGGGTTGATACCCTCGGCGTCGTAATCGTTGTAGTAGAGCTTCGCTTTCGGGTCCGCGGCGCGCGCCAGGCGGAAGGCCTTGGCGATGTAATCGGGGACCGCGCTCCACGGCGATTTCCGCGGCGAGCCATCCTTCTCGATGGCTTCGTTCACCACGTCCCACCCGTAAACCTGGCCGGCGAAGTGCCCCACGACCGCGCCGATGTGCTCGCCCAGAATGGTTTCCAGTTCCGCCGGCGAAGGATCTCCCGCGGTCACCCACGGCGCCAGTTGCTGATGCCACACCAGGGTGTGGCCGCGGACCGCCATGCGATGATCCCGCGCGAAGGTCACGACCGCTTCCGCCGGCGCCCAGTTGTAGCGGTCGCGCGCCGGATGAATGGGACCGAACTTCATCGCGTTCTCCGGCTCCGCCTGGCTGAACTCGCGCGCCAGCGTTTCGGCGTACGCCGGTTCGCTCAGCCGCATGGGATTCACCGCGGCCCCGATTTTCACCGAGCGCGCCGCGGCGGTCTGCCCCAGGCTCTGCCCCGAGAGCCCGGCGGCGCACAGCAAGCCAACGATCCAGATCTTTCGCATCATTCACCTACTGGACAAACACGGTAACACCTGTCTGGCTGGCCGTGCCGCCCACCGTGACCACGAGGGGCTGGACGCCGGATGGCGCTCCGGCGGAAACCGCGAGATTGATCTGCACCGCACCGGCGATCAATCCGGGCGCGGCGCCGGCGTACTGCACCGGGCAATCGACGCCTCCGATAGACGCGGTCACTCCGGCGGCCAGCTTCGAATCCGCGGTGAGCACGCCTCCGCCGGTAGCGAACACCTGGAGCACATCGCCGTGCCGCGCCGGATTGTCGTGCGAGATCACGCGGTAGCCGGAGTCCAGCACCGCCGCCGCCCCTCCCCCGCTGCTATCCAGGGTGAAGATGCCGGGGACGGCCGCCCGCACCGGCACCGAAACCGTGTTCGACGACGCGCCGTTATAGACATATTGCAACTGCGTGCTGCTTTGTCCGGCGACGCCGAACGGAACCACCGCGCTCACCTGCCCGACCACTCCGTAGATCACAGTGGCGGGCGTGCCGTCGAACAGCACTTGCAGGCCGGATACCGGGGCGAGTTGCAGCGCGGCCGGCCCATAGGTCGCGCCGAACAGCACCGCAATCTCGCCCGGCGAAACCGCGTCCGCCGCATAACTCGCCGCGTTGGTAAGGGCGCCCGCCGCGAGGACCGGCGGGGAGGTGCGGAGCGACGCCGCCATGGCGTCGTACGCGGGCTTGGGCTGATACGAGGCGTCGAACTCGAGCCCCGCGCCGTAGCCCTTGAAGGTGGAGGGAATCCACGAGTATTTGTCGGTGAATCCCCAGGTCTGCACCGCGGTACATAAGGGAAACTCGAGGCACAGCGCGGTCACGTCGCCGTAGATTTTCGCCTCCGCGGCCAGGTTCGCCGCGCTGGCCACGCCCGAGGCATCCACCGGCAGCCGCACGTCCAACTCGGTGATCTGCACCTGCAATCCCAGCCCGGTCAGGCGCCGGATGTTGGCCTCCATGCTCGCCAGGGAGGGCGTGCTGGTGGTGAAGTGCATCTGCATGCCGATGCCGTCCAGCGGGACGCCGCGCGCCTTAAAGTCGACGGCCATGGCGTAGATGGCGTCGGACTTCGGGTTGCTTCCCTCGGCCGAGTAATCGTTGTAGAACAGCTTCGCCGGCGGGTCGGCGTCATGCGCCCAGCGCAGCGCCTGCTCGATGTAGCCGGTGCCGGTGAGTCCGATGCCGGGGGCGTCGTACCAGATCGTGCTGCGCAGCGTGCCGTTATCGTTGAAGGCTTCGTTCACCACGTCCCACGCATAGACGCGTCCGGCGTAGTGGCCGACGACGTTGCGGATGTGATCCTGGAGGATCGCGGCCAATTGCGCGGAGGTGAACCCGCCGCTCGTGACCCAACCCGGAACCTGGTTGTGCCACACCAGCGTGTGGCCGCGGACCGCCTGGGCATGGGCCGCCGCGAAGGTGACGATGGCGTCCGCCTGCGACCAGTCGTAGGTGTTCTGCGCCGGATGGATGGCGCCGAACTTCATCGCATTCTCCGGCTGCACCTGGTTGAATTCGCGGGCCAGCGTATCGGCGTATGGCTGCTCGGCGAAGTGCGCCGGCGCCACCGCCGCTCCCACGCGGATGCCGCGCGCCGCCGCCAGGTCGCGCAGCGGCTGCGCACCCGCGCCCGACGCCACCGCGAGCAGTATCCAGGCCGATCGTCGTACCGGCATCGTTCCTCGCCTCCCGCGCTATTTGGCCAGACGCCGCACGCCTTCCCGGATGGAGCGTTCGCCCATGGCCGCAAACCCGAATACCCACTCGTTCTCCGGCGCCTTCCCCATATAGTAAAGCGCCGACGGGGCAAGTTCGACCCGGCTCTCGGCGGCGCGCGACGCCACGTCGGGATCGTCGAACCGCACCAGCACGTGCATGCCGGCGGCATCGCCCACGCAGCGCGCCCCTTCGCCGAAGTGCCGGACCAGCGATTCGGTCAGCACCGCGCGCCGCCGCCCGTACAGCCGGCGCATGCGGCGGACGTGGCGCTCCAGGTGCCCCTCGCGCAGAAAATCGGCCAGCGCCGCCTGTTCGAGGTACGGCGTCTGGCGGTCCACCAGCCACTTGGCGCGCACGAACGCGGGCACCAGTTTCGGCGGCACGATCAGGTAGCCGATGCGCAGACCGGGGAACATCACCTTGCTGAACGTGCCCACGTAGATCACGGGATCGCCGCCCGCCAGACCCTGCATCGCCGGCAGCGGCGGACCGCTGTAGCGGTACTCGCTATCGTAGTCGTCCTCGACGATCCAGGCCTCGTGGCGGCGCGCCCACTCGATCAACTCCAATCGCCGCGCTACCGTCATCGAAACACCGGTCGGGAACTGGTGAGAGGGCGTCACGTACACGGCGCGCGCGCCGGACGGGATTTCGCTCACCGCCAAACCCGCGGGGTCGATGCGCACCGGCAGCAGCCGTACGCCGCGCGCTTCGAAGATCTGGCGCGCGCCCTGATAGCCGGGATTCTCGAACGCGACCGGATCGCCGGGCCGCATCAGCAGGCGGGCGCACAGGTCGAGCGCCTGCTGCGAGCCGTTGACGATCACGACCTGCTCCGCCGCGCACTCGACCGCGCGCGACCGCGCCGCATACGCCGCGATCTCCTCGCGCAGCGGCGCGTAGCCGGGGTCGATGCCGGTATAATCGAACAACTCCGGGCGCTGGCTGCGCAGGTGGCGGTTCAACAGGCGCCGCCAGAGGGCGAAGGGAAACTCCTTCAGGTCCGGACGCCACTGCGAGGAGAACCGCACCCATCCGCCTTCGGAACGCGTCTTTGGTCCGGGCGGCACCGCGATGCGGCGCGCGCGCCCGCGTCCGGCGCGCAGCAGATCGTCGGGCAGTTCGTGGCTCACGAACGTCCCCGAGCCGCGGACCGCTTCCAGGTAGCCCTCCGCGATCAGTTGTTCGTAGGCCGCGGTCACGGTGGCGCGCGATACCCCCAGGGTGCGCGCCAGATCGCGGGTGGAGGGCACGCGCCCGCCGCCCCGAAAGCGCCCGCTGAGGATGCCGCGCCGCCATTCATCGTAGATCTGCCGCTGCAGAGGCGTGGCCGAGGCCGGGTCCAGGGTGATGGCGGTGCGCATAGGTGGACTGGTCCAGATTATCAAAAGTGGCTCTTTTCGGCAGCCACCGGGCCGGGCTACACTCGGCATATGGAGCCTTTCAACCCGACCGGACGCACCCAGGTGCGGCGCCTTCCCGACCGCGGTGTTTACGACCGCGCGCAGGTCCACGCCATCCTCGACGAAGGCGCCATCTGCCACGTGGGGTTCTGCGTGGACGGCCAGCCCTGCGTCATCCCCACCGGCTATGCGCGGCGCGGCGATGAAATCTACATCCACGGGTCGGCCGCCAGCCGGATGCTGCGCTCGATGGCGGAAGGCATCGAGGTCTGTGTCACCGTCACGCTGGTGGATGGACTCGTGCTGGCGCGGTCCTCGTTCCATCATTCGATGAACTACCGTTCGGTGGTGATCTTCGGCCGCGCGCGCCTGGTCACCGATCCGGCGGAAAAGGTCGAGGCGCTGCGCTGCTTCACCAACCACATCGTCCCCGGACGGTGGGAGGAGTTGCGCCCCAGCACCGAACAGGAACTGAAAGGCGTGAGCGTGCTCGCGCTCCCGCTGGCGGAGGTCTCCGCCAAGGTCCGGACCGGGGGACCGAAGGACGACCCCGAGGACATGAGCGCGCCGGTGTGGGCGGGGGTGGTCCCGCTGGTCACGGTAGCCGGCGAGCCGGTTCCCGCGGCGGACCTCGCGTCTACTGCTCCGGCGCTCGATTTGGGGCGCTGGTCTCGCGCCGGGCGCGGGTTCAGCCGCTAGCGTCGTGTCCAGGGATTAGCGGTGCACCCCAAAATCCGTGTGCATCCGTGTCCATCCGTGGCTGAATCCAGACTCCGGCTGTGAGAGTCTTGCTTCCTTGGGAGGACTACTGGAGCGGGCCACGGATGGACACGGATGGACACGGATTCGAACAGTCGGATCTGGCGGAGGCCCTCATCGGTTCTGCCTTCGTTGCGTGGTGGAAACGCCAAGGCTTCGCCAACCATCACCTGGCGCTAGGACCAGTAGCCGATTGTTCAGTTACTTCCTGGACACCACACTCGTCCCGCGGCGGACCGGCGGCAGTTTCGCCAGGCGCCGCGCCCGCCGGAAGACCGCCGTCAGCATCGCCTCCGTCAGTTTGCCGGTGGACGTGTTCTGCTGGCTGGGGTGGTAGGAACTGACCAGCAGCGGCCCCCCCGGCGCGACCCGGAACTGCCGGTCGTGGCCGAAGTCGAAACCGGCGCGGCTGGCGATTGCGCCCCGGGCGCGCATCAGGTCGAGGTAGACGTCGAAGGCGATTTTTCCCAGCGCGACCACCACCCGAACCTCGGGCAGCGCCTCGAGTTCGCGCTCGAGCCACGGACGGCAGTTGCGCAACTCCTCGGGCTGCGGCTTGTTGCCCGGCGGAGCGCAGTGCGCCGCGGCCGTGATGTAGAGATCGCGCAACTCGAGGCCGTCGCCGCGCGATACCGCCGAGGGCTGAGAGGCGAATCCGCAGCGATGGAGCACGCGGTAGAGGATGTCTCCGGAGCGGTCCCCGGTGAACATCCGGCCGGTCCGGTTGGAGCCGTGGGCGCCGGGGGCGAGGCCCAGAATCAGCACGTGCGCCCGCGGGTCGCCGAAGCCCGGCACCGGGCGGCCCCAGTATTCCTGATCGCGGTAGGCCCGCCGCTTGCGTCGCGCGATTTCCGCAGAATGTTCGCGCAGGCGCGGACAGCGCTCGCAATCGATGATTTCCCGCTGAATGATTTCAAGCAAAGCTTCACCTGCCTGATAGAATAAGAGAGGTTTCGCTTGACGGACCACTGTATCCGCGTAGAGAATGAATTTGTTCGGCTGCTCCGGCCGAAAGTGACTGACGCTCTGGCCAACCTCTCCGTTTTCACCGATAAGGTGAACAGCGGTTCGTTATGAAGGCATCTCTGGTACGATCCCTAATCCGAAGTCTTACCTGCATTCTGGTTTTCCATCTAGCGGCAATTATTGGGTTTAGCGCCACCACCAGGACCCATCACCATCGCCGTCCAGTGCGTCGTTCGACGGCGCTGAAAGCGTCGTACCAGACGGTCGCGGCGCGTAGCGTCCGAAGCACTACGGCGGTTCGCCCGGCGAAGAAGCCCACGGTCGCGGCGCCGGTGATCCGTGGGGGACCCTGGACCAGCCCGACCTACGCGGATTCCACGCAAGGGGACGCGATCGACGGCGAGGATCTCGAAATCCGCCGCGCGGCGGTGGATGCACTGGGGAATTTCAACGGTTCGGTGGTGGTGGTGGAGGCGGCCACGGGACGCATCCTGACCATGGTCAACCAGAAGGTCGCACTCGGCACCGGTTTCCAGCCCTGTTCCACGATTAAAGTCAGCGTCGCGCTGGCCGGTCTGAGCGAGAAGATCCTCCAGGAAAAGACCAGGTACCACGTCGGCAATTTGAAGATGGGTCTCACCTACGCCCTGGCGCATTCGAACAACTACTACTTTTCCACCCTCGGGCAGAAACTCGGGTTCGACCGGGTCAGCTACTACGCCCACCTGTTCGGATACGGGGAAAAGGCGGGGTTGAATATCCCCGGCGAGCAGCCGGGCCATTTCCCCGAAGCGCCTCCGCAGAATGGGGGCGTCGGCATGCTCACCAGTTTCGGCGAGGAGATTCAGCAGACGCCGCTGCAACTGGCGGCCCTGATGAGCGCGGTTGCCAATGGCGGAACCCTGTACTACCTGCAATATCCGCGAACGGCGGCGGAAGCGCAGAATTTCGTGCCGCGGGTGAAGCGCAAGCTGGATATCGAAGCGGTCATTCCCGCGGTCAAGCCCGGGATGAGAGGGGCAGTCGAATTCGGTACGGCGCACCGCGCGCGGGAAGACGGGCCCATTGCCGGCAAGACCGGTACCTGCACGGATAACCATACCCACCTGGGATGGTTCGGTTCCTTCAACGATACGGGAGCCCGCAAACTCGTGGTGGTGGTCCTGCTCACCGGCGGACGCCCGGCCATAGGACCGCTGGCGGCGGGCATCGCCGGGGACGTCTATCGCCGGCTCGGCGAGAAGAACTACTTCCAGGCGATGCAGCAGATCACGCCCGCGACCCTGATCGGCAGCCAGATCTGTTGCGCCCGCTGAGCGGTTGCTCCCGCACTCACGC
>JBBIQR010000055.1:11206-21283 GCA_037442245.1 Candidatus Solibacter sp.
ACGCGCTGGTGCGCGGCGAATTCGTGGATCAGCGAGATCAGGCTGGCGTCGTTACGCAGGTACTCGGGCGCGCGCCCGCCGGGCAGCAGGAGCAGGGCGAACTCGCGCGCCGCCACGGCGGTGATCGCGACTTGCGCCTCCAGGGTATGGCCGGTGCGCTCCACGTAGGTATCCCAACCCGGCTCGTGGTCGTGAATCACCATGTGGAGGCGGCGTCGCGCCGGAGCCGCAATCACCGGCTCCCATCCGGCCTCCCGGAACCGCTGGTAGGCGTAGAGGACCTCGTAGCTGTCGCCGCCGTCTCCGGTGACGATCAGGACTTTCCGGCTCATGGCTCCTCCGCAACGGGCGGGTGTTTCGGCCCGTGGGGCGATTCCGATCGTACCGCGGAAGGCCCGCCGCCGCCAGTCCCTCGCGGCTTATGTCCCTCGCGGACTATTCGTAGGGTTCGCCGGGAAGCGGCGGAGGCACAGGCGTGATTTTTCCCCAGCCCTGCTCTTTGGCCGTCTTCATGTCCTTGACCAGATCGGCGGGCAGTGACTCCTTCAACTTCGGACGCCCGGCGGAATCGGCAAGCTGCCAGCCCACGGCCGCCACGGTTTTGGCGATGGTCTGCATCTCCTGGTAGTCGATTTTTTCGGGCGTGTCCGTGGGGCGGTGATAATCCACGTGCAAACCGGTGGTGAAGAACGCGACCGGAATGCCCATCTTGGCGAAGTTGTAGTGGTCGCTGCGATAGAAGATGCGCTGACCGCGCGGCTGGGGTCCCAGATTATCGTGGGTCGCGTCCGGCGCGGTGGTGTCGTAGAAGTGGTTCAGCTTGAGGTTCAGGTAGCGGTTATTCACCGCCTCGATGACCTCTTCGAGGTCGTTGCTGGAAACCTCGGGCCCCACCAGCAGCACCTCCCCCGGATTCACCAGCACGTGCGTCTGGTTGGGGTCCACACTCTTCTCGTTCCGGGAGCGGCCGATCATGTCCATGTTCAGGTTCGCCACCACCCTGGACAGGTCCACGGGCGGGAACTCGGTGAAATACTGCGATCCCCACAGGCCCTTTTCCTCGCCGCCGTTCCACAGAAACAGGACACTGCGCTTCGGCCGCATGCCCTTGGCGGCTCCCTCGGCGAAGGCGTGCGCGATACCGAGCAGACCGGTGGAGCCAGACCCGTCGTCGTCGGCGCCGTTGTTGACGGTATGCCCGTCGGGCTGCGGCGCGCTCAACCCGATGTGATCCAGGTGCGCGCTCAGTACCACGTACTCATCCTTCAGCACCGGGTCGGCGCCTTCGAGGATGCCGACCACGTTTTCGGCGTGTCCGGTCTGGGTCTTCACCGCAATCTTGAGGTTGAGCGTCTTTTCGGCGCCCAACTCGAAGCTCTCGAGTTTGGCCTGGCCGCCCGCGCCGTAGAACACCTGCGCGCCGGGAAGCTTCTCTCCCTCGAAGACGGCGTTGGTCAGCGCCAGCCCGGCGGTGATCCGGGGCGCAGCCGGACAGGCGTCCGCCGTCTGGAAGCGCGTCACCTGGAAGTTCGGGCCGTTCAGTCCGGCACCGCGTCCGCCGCCGGGGTTGGCCATGGCCGACAACTGCTGGAAGTCCGCCACCGCAATCACGGCCAGCGCGCCGTTTTTGGCGGCGTACTGTTCGGGAGAGAGGTAATCCTTGCAGGCTTCGCCCAAGGGGTTGGCGGCGCCGCGCCCGCCACGTCCTCTTCCGGCCGCCTGCTGCGCAGCCAGTTCCGCGGGCAAGCCGGACACGACGATGATCTTTCCCTTCACATCCAGACCGGTATAGGGATCGGTCCTGGTTTTGTGGACCACGTACCCGTTGCCGGCGAAAACCAGTTTGCCGGAGACGTCCAGAGCCTGCGGGGCCGCGCCGCGGCCGGGGAATCCGCCGGGCGCGCCCACCGTCCAATCGCGGCCGTAATCGAAAGACAGGGCGCGCACTTCCCCGCCCCGTCCGCCGCCCTCGCCGCCGAACCCGCCGCGCGCCGGCGCCGGACCGTGTACGGTCAACTTGCTTTCCGCGGGCACGACTTCGCGCGCCGCCATCTCCATGGGCATGAAGTAGGGTTGCAGCGGACCGTTGGTACCGGCAGTGCTGCCTCCCGGCTTCAACCCCCATTCGGCGAGATGGCTGGCCACGTAGAGCGCGGCGATATCGTATCCGCGGGAGGGCAGGTTGCGTCCCTCCAACTGGTCCGAAGCCAGGAAATAGAGATACGCCTTCAACTCATCCTGAGTGATGGCATCGGAATTCCCGTAGCCGGCCGGCGGCGCGGCCTTGCTCTTTCTGGCTTTCGATTGTGCACGGGCGGAATCGGTCCCGCCCAGGCTCATCGCGGCCAATACGCAAAATGCCGCGGCGGCGGTAGTCCAAATACGGCGCATAAAACCTCTAATTCCCCCAACAACAGGTAAACTGCCTGAATTCTAGCACGCGACGCAGGGGGAGTCCGGTCAGATCAACTGCTCCAGGAGCCCGATCAGGTATTCCACGTCAAACGCGGCGGAACGGTAGGTGCGCGGGTCGAAATAGCGCCACATCTGCTTGTCCTTCTCCAGCGTGAAGAAGATCAATTGTTCTTCGATCAGATCTTTATCCAGCAGTTCCTGGTTGAAGGCGCGCACCGTACCCTCCAGTGTGTAGGGCACCCGGAAGTCCTCGGTCGATACCAATTCTCCGGTCGCGTGGAACTGGATCTGCAAAATTCGGCCGCGGATGTTGATCTGGATGAGGTTGGGGGCATCGTCGCGGAAATAATCCCCGGCCGGGACAGGCGGGTCGAGTTGGACCGCGCTTTGCGCCAGCATGCGGTTCAACGCGCTCACGAACTCGCCGCAAATGGCATGCAAATCGGCGGCGGCGGCGCGGCGAAGGCCGCCAATCTCGCGCGACCGCCTGAGCAGCAGTTCGTCTTTTTCGAGCAGGGCGTCAATATTGCGCGCCAGACGCTGGAGCCGCGCCTCGCGGGAACCGTGGGTGTGAGTCGGCAGTGCCACCTCCAACAGCATACTTCCCCGCCCGCGGCACGCCAAGTTTCACCCGGATTTCCGGGTCAGCCAGTGGGTCACTTCCTCGGGCTCCATCAGGTCGAGCACCCCGATTTGCAGGTTTCGCAGGATTTCGTCGGCCATGTCGATTGAAAGCAACCTCTTACCTTTCAGCACGTTGTGCAGATGCGGCTGGCTCACGCCGGCAAGCCGCGCCAGTCCGCGTTCGGTGGACTCGCCGCGCTGCACGCGCTGCCGCAGGTTTTCGAGGAGGCGGTATTGGAGCTGGAGAAAGGTCATTCCTCGTCGACCTCAGGGATATTTCCGATAGAAATAGGGTATTAGTGAAATTCCTTATAGCCGAAATACTAATTCAATGTATATAAATATAAGACTTTTCTTATAATCTAATCAAATTGCCCATTTTGAGCTACTTGCACCTCGTCACGAGCTATGCTAGCCATCCTAGCGCAAATCATTCCGTATTTGAAATGATTGACGTTTTCTTTTCGGGACGTAGAGTGGAAAAAGCTGTTGAACGCCACGGAGATTCCCAACGCTGCTCTGCCGGGAACCGCTCCGGGAAGGACATTCTCTCAATGCTGTGGAATCGCTCTGTTACGATCGGACTGGCGAGCAACTCGTGCTGCCAGTGCCAGGGTGTCGGTTTGCGCCCCGTCTACCGGAACTCACCAACCCCTTGTAGCTGTGTGTTCCGCGCGGTCTTCCGTGCCTGTCTGAACCGCTTTCGCGAGTGTGCCGCTTACGAAGGACTCTCCGGATCGGTGACCTGGGAGTACCTCGGTACGCGCGGGCGCGGCGCGGCCTACTCGCGGAAGCGCGAGGAGTACATGGCGGATTTCTGCCTGATCAGCCGGCGCGTACTGGATCCGGCGGACCACCAGCTTTTCCGTTTCCACTTCCTGCTGGGCGCCGATTGGAGGCTGTGCGCGCGCCGTCTCCACGTGGAACGCGCGGTCCTGTTCCGCTCGCTGGCCCGCATCGAACGCAAACTGGGAAGGGCTTTTGCCGAGACCGAGCCTTACAGCCTCTTCCCGATCGACGAGTACTTCGGGGGAGTCGTGCGCGACGAAGCGGTTCACGCCACGCTGCCGGCGCGCGCCGCCTCGACCGGACGGCTGCGTCCGCCCATCCGCCGCGCCGCCTGAGCCGCCGGTTTCCCGCGGGACGGCTTCACGCGGCGTGCTGCCGTCCCGCTTCTCCTGCTAATCTGGTCTACCATGGCCCTCGTCGCTGGCATCGATCTTGGCGGTACCGCCATCAACTACACGTTCCTCGATTCCCAGAATCGGTTTCTGATTGAAAGTCTCTTTGAGCATCCGGCGCGCTCGAAGGAAGGACCCGGCATCTGCCTGAACCAGATCGCCGATGGCTTCGCCCTGGCCGCCGCTAAGGCCGGTATCAGCCTGGACGATGTCGGCCGGGTGGGTCTCGATACACCCGGTCCGGCGAGCTCCGCGGGAGTGTTGAGCGCGCGCGGCTCCACCAACTTTGTGCATCCCGACTGGGCCGGGTTCGACATCCGGGCCGGTCTCGAAGCGCGGCTCGGCAAGCCCGTCAACTATTTGAACGACGGGAACGCCGGCGCCCTGTGGGGGCATTTCAATCTTTTCGGGGATAGCCACGAGGCCACCTCGGTCTCGGCCATCATCGGCACCGGACTGGGCGGCGGCGTCATCACTTCCGGCAACGTCATCAAGGGCCGCTCCGGTTTCGGCGGCGAACTCGGCCACGTGCTGCTCCCCTACCAGTCGATCGCGGGCATCGAAGGCATCGTGCCGCGGTGCAATTGCGGGCGCACGGGCGACCTCGAATCGCTCTGTTCGCTGACCTCCATCACGCGCACGCTGCTTCCCTATTTCCTGGCCAAATACCCCGGGCACGAGTTCCACGCGATGGACATCGTGCAGGCGGCCAAACTGGTCCGCGGCCGGGCCGAACGCGGCGACGCGCTCTCGCGCGAGATCTTCCGGGTACAGGCGCACGCTCTCGGGGTGTTCTTCGACGAGATGATCAACACGTTCGACCCCGACGCGCTCATTGTCGGCGGCGGCGCGATCGAGACCGGGGCCGATTTCCAGCAGTGGTTCCTTGCCGAGATCCGCAACGGCATGCCGCCGCAGCGCGAGGAACAGGCCGATATCCCGATCTACATCATGCCCAACGGCGACACCGCCGGCGCGCGCGGCGCCGCCATCGAAGCCATGGCCGTATTGCGCCACGGCGCCTGATCCGGGGCCGCGAACGCAAGGTTTCACGCGATTCGCGAGGTACGAAATCCGGGTGCTCCTGGCGCAAGCGGTCTGAAGGCGGATCACCGCCCAAAATCCAACCCGGCGCCGGAAGCGCGTTCACGGTCCGGCTGCCGCTTACTCGCTCTTGAGCGACGCCATGTCGATCGAGAAGCGGTATTTCACGTCGCTGCGGACGAGTCTTTCGTAGGCCTCGTTGATCTTCTGGATGGGAATCACTTCCACGTCCGCCGTGATGTTGTGGGCGCCGCAAAAATCCAGCATCTCCTGGGTTTCGGCGAGGCCGCCGATGGGAGATCCCGAGAGGCTGCGGCGTCCGAAGATGAGGCCGAAGACGGAGACGGCCAGCGGCTTCTCCGGCGCGCCCACCAACGTCAGGTTCCCGTCGCGGCGCAGCATGTTGATGTAGGCGTTGATGTCGTGATCGGCCGACACGGCGTCCAGGATGAAGTCGAAACTGCCGGCGTGCTTCGCCATCTGATCCGCGTTGCGGGAGATCACGACCTCGTCGGCTCCCAAGCGGAGCGCGTCGTCCTTCTTTCCCGGTGTCGTTGTGAAAACCACCGTGTGGGCGCCCAGCGCGTGAGCGAACTTGACCCCCATGTGACCCAGCCCGCCCAGGCCCACGACCCCAACCTTCTTGCCTTGGGCGACGCCCCAGTGGCGCATCGGCGAGTAGGTGGTGATGCCCGCGCACAGCAGCGGAGCGGCCCCGGCCGGATGCAGGTTGGCCGGCACGCGCAGCACGAAGCGCTCGTCCACCACGACGCTGTCCGAGTAACCTCCGTAGGTAACACCTCCCAGGTGCTTGTCGGGGAAGTTATAAGTCAGAGTAAGATTGGAGCAGAACTGCTCCAGCCCGGCCTGGCACTCCGGGCAGGTACGGTCCGAATCCACCAGGCAGCCTACCGCCGCCAGGTCGCCCGGCCGGAACCCTGTGACCGCGCTGCCCACGCGGGTCACGCGGCCCACGATCTCGTGCCCCGGCACGCACGGGTACACGGTCGGCATCACGCCGCTCCATTCATTGCGCACCTGGTGCAGGTCGGAGTGGCAGACGCCGCAGAAGAGGATCTCGATTTGAACGTCGTGCGCGGCCGGGTCCCGGCGCGTAATCGTCGAAAACGCCAGCGGAGAAGCCGCGCTGGCGGCGGAGTAAGCTTTCGAAGTATACATAAGTTCCTGTTGAATCCCTCGGTATCCGGTTATGACTCGTATTGTTCGTCGCTAACATGCTCCATCCAGGTTACAGCCGATCCTTCAAGCAGCTCCTGAATGGCAAGGTGGGTCATGGCGGTGGCGGGCGCCGCGCCATGCCAGTGTTTCTCGCCCGGCGGAATCCAGACCACGTCGCCCGGCCGGATCTCCTCCACCGGACCGCCCCAGCGCCGCACGCGCCCGCAGCCCGCCGTCACGATCAGGGTCTGGCCCAGCGGGTGGGTGTGCCACGCGGTACGCGCCCCCGGTTCGAAAGTGACCGCGGCGCCGAACGCGCGCGCCGGAGCCGGCGGACGGAACAGCGGGTCCACCCGCACGGCGCCCGTGAAATACTCTGCCGGCCCCTTGCCCGAAGGCTGAGATCCCGCTCTGTTGATGTCCATCGTCCGCCTCCCGCGCCGCTCAGCGGCCCGTCATCTTTTCGATGTGCTCCGGATACCGCGCGCCCTGTACCGCGATTCCGGCGGCGGTCTCGTCGATTTCGCGCAGGTCGTCCGCCGTAAGTTCCAAAGCCGCCGCTCCGATGTTCTCCTCCAGGCGATGGAGCTTCGTCGTACCCGGAATCGGCGCAATCCACGGCTTCCGCGCCAGCAGCCAGGCGAGGGCGATCTGCGCGGGCGTAGCCTGCTTCCGCTGCCCGATCGCAGTCAGCAGGTGGATCAGCGCCTGATTCGCCTGGAGCGCCTCGGGCGTGAACCGCGGCAGGATGCTGCGGAAATCCGAGCTGTCGAACTTCGTATCCCCGTCCATCTTGCCGGTAAGGAATCCCTTGCCCAGCGGGCTGTAGGGCACCATCCCGATGCCCAGTTCTTCGAGGGTGGGGATCACCTCCTGTTCGGGAACCCGGTGCCACAGGGAGTACTCGCTCTGCAACGCGGCAACCGGCTGGACGGCGTGCGCCCGCCGGATGGTGCCGGCCCCGGCTTCGGAAAGTCCGAAATGCTTCACCTTACCTTCCCGGATGAGGTCCTTCACCGCGCCGGCCACGTCTTCGATCGGCACTTCGGGGTCCACGCGATGCTGGTAGAACAGGTCGATCGCCTCGACGCGCAACCGCCGCAGCGATGCCTCGGCGACCTGCCGGATGCGCTCCGGACGGCTGTCCAATCCGAGGAATCCGGGCTTGCCATCGGGGTGCAGTTTGAATCCGAACTTGGTGGCGATCACGACCCGGCCCCGGAAGGGCTCCAGCGCCTCGCCGACCAGGTCCTCGTTGGTGAATGGTCCGTATACCTCGGCGGTATCGAAGAACGTGATGCCGCGATCCACCGCCGCGCGCAGGACGCCGATCATCTCCTGCCGGTCCTTGGCCTGGCCGTAGCCGAAGCTCATCCCCATGCAGCCCAGGCCCAGGGCCGAAACCTCCAACCCGCTTTGTCCCAATTTGCGCTTCTGCATCGTGCCGTCTCCTTGTGGATTCCTGTCTCCTCCAGACTAGGGGCAGCGGACCGGCAGGCGGTATCCCGATCCTCCGAAGTTTTTGCCTATTTCTCTCGCGGTGTTGATCTTCGTACCGAATCCGAGGTTATGCTGAAATGGAGGAGCACCGGACCGTGAATCCGAAAAGCGCAGCATACACACAGGACCACGCCCGCCAGTTGCGCGCGGACCTGGCCCGCAAGATTGCCTTGACTGTAGGGCTGGCAGAGCATCGGGCAACCGCCATCCCGGGCCTCAACCTGTATCGCCGGACGTCCCCGACCGCGCCGTGCTCGATGACCTACCAGCCCGGCATCACGGTCATCGCGCAAGGGCGCAAGCGCGTCGAACTGGGGCGCAACGTGTTCCTCTACGACGCCTCGCGCTTCCTGCTCACCTCGATCGATCTGCCGGTCGTCAGCCGGGTGGTCGAAGCCAGCGAAACCGTGCCCTGTCTGGCGATGTCGCTCGGGCTCGAGATGCCGATGGTCCGCGAACTCCTCAGCCACGAGGAAATTCAGGTGGCGCCGGCGCCCCCCGATACGCCCGGCATGGCGACCGGCGAGAACACGGCCGAGTTCCTCGATGCCTGCTGCCGCCTGCTCGACCTGCTCGATCGGCCCGAGGACATTCCCTTCCTCGGCGCGCTCATCCAGCGCGAGATCGTCTACCGCGTGTTGCGCAGCGCCGGCGGCGCCCGTTTGCGCGCCATCGCCACCCTGGGGGAGCAGAGCCAGCGCACGGCCAAGGCGATTGCGTGGATTCGTACCAATTTCGCCAAACCGCTGCGGGTGGAGGAACTCGCGGACATCGCCGGCATGGGCACGTCCACCCTGCACCATCACTTCCGCCTGCTCACCGCCATGAGCCCGCTGCAATACCAGAAACAGCTTCGCCTGCTGGCGGCGCGCGGGCGCATGCTGATGGATGGTCTGGACGCGGCCAGCGCGGCTTTCGAGGTCGGCTACGAGAGCGCCAGCCAGTTCAACCGTGAGTACAGCCGCTTCTTCGGACAGCCGCCGATGCGCGATGTCCGCTCCCTGCGCCTGCCCACGGCGCCGCCGCTGGAGTCTCTGGACGCGCGGTAGGCTTTCCCTATATTCAGATCGAATTGTCTAAATTTCCCCCACTCTGGGTGAGATGCCGCACCCCTGAATCGTCGAAAACCACAACATCCCACTGAAACGATTCCACTTCCGCCGCCTGCTTCTTTGGCATCTCCCGTGCCCTTGTCCCCAGCCAAAGGAGAATACCCAAGTTGCGATCCACTCTCCGCGACGCCGGTCACCTGATCCGGCCCGCTCTGGTGCTCTTGGTTGGGCTGGCTCTGTTCCTGGTCCTTCGCGCCGCGGTCGTCCCCAAGGGATTCGGTAAGTACGGCCACTACCGCGCTCCTTTCCTGGATACGGCGCGCGCCAAACCCATCCGCTACGCCGGACAGGAAACGTGCGTGGCGTGCCACGATGACGAAGCCAAGATGCGCGCCTCCGGCAAGCACGCGAAGGTGGCCTGCGAAGCCTGCCACGGTCCCCTGGCCCAACACGCCGACGACCCCACCTCCTTGAAGCCGAAACTACCCGACGCGGCGACCCTCTGCGCCCGCTGTCACGAGAAAGATCCGGCCAAGCCCAGGAACTTCCCGCAAGTGGTGACCGCCGATCATAACGCCGGCGCCTCCTGCACGGATTGCCACAAGCCCCACAACCCGCACCTGGACTGAGAGAGGAACGCCATGGAAATGAATCGTCGCGACCTGTTCCGCATCGGAGGCAAACTGCTGGTTCTGGCCAGTGCCGGCGCCACCCTGGAGCAGATCATGGGATCGGAGCCCGCGCCCGAGGCCTACAACATGGCCGACCACTGGTGGGGCATGATTATCGATATCGACAAGTGCATCGGCTGCGGAAGCTGTGTGCGCGCCTGCTCGAACGAAAACCAGGTTCCCAGCGGCTATTTCCGCACCTGGGTGGAGCGCTACGAGGTTCCCGAGGGTTACGTCAACCCGATCGTCACCTCCCCGGACGGCGCCATCAACGGCTTCCCGATCGCCAAGCCGACCAACCTGAAGGCGTTCTTCGTCCCCAAGCTGTGCAACCACTGCGCGGATTCGCCCTGCACCCAGGTCTGCCCGGTGGGCGCCACCTTCGTCAGCCCAGACGGCGTGGTCCTGGTC
>JBBIQR010000056.1:0-11620 GCA_037442245.1 Candidatus Solibacter sp.
GTGATGACCTTCAGGTAGTTGTCCTCGCAGAGTTCGCTCAGGGTCAATCCCCAGTCGTGGCGGATGGCGCCGGTGTCCGGCCCGATGTCGCCCGCCAGCGCCGGGAGCAGCGGTTTCAAATCGTAGCCCCGCCGCTTCTGGAATTCGCTGAGCAGGTCCGGCGCCCAGTCCGACCCGTAGACCTCCAGCGAATCGCTGAAGATGGCGTGCGGGGGCGTCTTCGCCAGCGCCTGCAGGAGCGGCTCGCCGACATACTTGAAGTGCTGCTCGATGGCCGCGCGCTCATAGTGGTCCAGCACGAACCCCGCGGCGCCCGCCGCTGCGCGCTTCACCATCTGCCGCGTGAAACTCGCGATGAAGTATTGCGCCGGTCCGCCCGCCGGGTCGGGGCGGTCCACCAGTTTGCCTTTCTGAAACACGGCGATGACCGTCTCGCCGTCGCGCAGCGTGGGATCGGCGGCGACCCGCAACCGCGGCGAAGCCAGCGCCTGGGTGATGTGCGGTCCGCCGAACGGCCACCCGCTGCCCAGCGTCATGTCCATGCGCAGCCCGATCTCGCGCGCCTTCTCGCCGGTGAACCGCACCATCTCCAGAAACTCGGGCGACATGTACGGCAGGTTGCGGAACCCCTTGGCCGGATTATCCAGCTCCAGCGGATAGGTCGGCTGCACCTCGAAGCCGCCGATGCCGCCCTGCTTCATCGTGCGCATCTCTTTTTCGAGTTCGGTCTTGGTCACCGCGGGACCGAACCACCACCACCGCACCATCATGCGCGCGCTGTCCGGCGGGCGCTCGAAACCCTCGCGAAGCTGCGTCACACTGGCGGGATCACCGGCGAACCCCAGACCGGCCGCAAGCACTAGAGACACACCGAGTCGATAGATCGGGACTGACATTTCGACACCATCGTATGCCCTTTCCCGGCGCGCCGCTACCGCTTTCCCGCACCGCGGCCCGCGTTTCAGAACGAAAAACATGCGCTTGCCGGCGGACCATCCGCGAGATTGCCTGCTTTCATCGCTTTCCGGCCTCTAAATCCCGCAATCCCCGCGACTTCCACCGGGAAGACGCGTTCGCCGGCGTTGCGGCATACGAAACGGATTGAAACGATTCAGCCGGGTTTGACGCGCGCCGCCCGCAATGGCGATGATATTCACTTTAAGGGGTGGGCATCACCGCATGGAGACACAGGAACAATCGAACCGGGCGGCTGCGTCCGAATGGGCGCATCTGCCGCGCTACGCCTTCAACCTGCGCATCAAGGCCGATTGCATCGAGGAGTACGAACGCGAGCACACCCGCGTGTGGCCCGAACTGCTGGCCATGTTGAAGGAGGTCGGCATCTGCGACTACTCCATCTTCCGCCGCGGACAGGACCTGACCCTGGTGCTGCGCTGCGCCGATTTCGATCGCGCCTGGGACGAACTCGGCCGCGACCCCGTCAACCAGCGCTGGCAGCAGTTCATGAGCCGCCTCTTCGAAGCCGTCCCGGGCCAGCAGCCGGGCGAGCGCTTCGCCATGTGCAAGGAGGTCTTCTACCTGCCGTAGAGTGACTACACCGCGAAGCTCATCTGCGGCTCACACGAAGGCGGTGTCCTTACACCAAGCGCGCGGAGGGTATGAGTGAAACCTCACATCTTGGTCCCATACCTATAATTACCTATAATAAAGCTGTTTGACTTCGTATACCACTCGATGATACTTTTGTCCAACTACAAACGTGGGTGCGCAGATTCGACCGGTTTAGGAGTCGCTATTATGCGGTGGGACGCCACGATAAACCCGGTAGCTCCCTTAAGACTTCTCATCTTCGGTATATTCGCAGTTGCATCGGCGAGTAAGTTTTACCAATTCAAGACGTTCGTCGAGGGAGTCACAAGTTACCAGCTTCTCCCAGGCGTCATGGAGCCAGCCATTTTCGTTCCTTCTGATCACGGCTGAGGTCTTTGTCGCCTTAGGCCACCTGACGCGGGGCACACTGGTCCCGTCCGCAATTGCGGGCTCCGTCCCGTTGATTTCTTTTGGCGTAGCGATCACCATCACCTTGTTCCGGGGCGCCCCGATACGGTGCCACTGTATGGGAGCTAGCGAGACGGTCAATGGGGGCCACTTGTTCCGGGTGACGTTCCTCCTAACTAGAGTCGGTGCTCTGCTGGAGGATCTCGCGGTCCAACGGCTGACAGGCATTGTGCGCGCGTCGCAAGGCGTGATGCAGTCTCCGGTCTCCGGCGGGCCAGTGAAGGAATACCTGGAGCAGCGCGTGAACAATTGCAAGAGCGCGCTTGGCAGGGCCGATTATTTGCTCCCGGCGGATCTACCGGACGAACCCGGCCGTATTGGCACCTTGCAAGGTATTTTCCGCGGATACGGGATGTTGTTATTGCAATGGCCCGAGATCGTGAAAGCCGCCCGTGGTCTCAACCAGGAGGCCGGGAAACATGCGATAGATATCGGCTGCTGATCCTCAGTGAATCACGCCCTTGCGGATGGCGTACAGAATCAGTTCCGCCTGGTTGTGCAGGTTGAGCTTCTGCCAGATGTTGGCGCGGTGCGTCTCTACCGTGTGCAGGCTCAGGTTCAGCAGGGTGGCGACGTCCTTGTTGCTGCGGCCCTCGGCGAGCAGTTGCAGCACTTCGCGCTCGCGCGTGGTGAGCAGGTCGTAACTGTCCTCGAGGTGCCGGTCCTGCATTTGGCGCAGGTAGTCTTCGACCAGCATTTTGCTGATCGCCGGGCTGAAGAATGCCTTGCCCTCGCTGACCGCCACCACGGCGTTGATCAGGTCCTCCTCGGCGGAGTCCTTCAACAGGTACCCGCGGGCGCCGGATTTCAGCGCCTTGAGCACGTAGCTTTCGTCGGAGTGCATGCTCAGGAAGACGACCGCGGCGCTGGGCACCTTCGCCGCGATTTGCCGTGCGGCCTCGATGCCGTTCAGCGCCGGCATGGCGATATCCATCACGACGACGTCGGGCGACGTCTCCTCGGCAAGCGTGACGGCGGCGCGGCCGTCGGCGGCGTCTCCCACCACCTCGAAGCCGGGCTGCCCTTCGAGCAGCAGCCGCAGCCCCTTGCGCACCACCGTGTGGTCGTCGGCCAATAGAATCCGGATGGTTTTCATACCAGTGGGAGCACCACCCGCAGCACCGTGCCGTGCGACGGAGCCGATTCAATGGCGAACCATCCGCCCAGATGTTTGACGCGTTCCTGCATGCCCAGTAAACCCATTCCTTTCTGCCGCGCCGGCAAAAACCCCTTGCCGTCGTCTTCGATGGCCAGCTTCAGGGACTGGCTGGCCTGCTCCACCGTGATCTTCACGCTGCGCGCCGAGGCGTGCTGCACGCAGTTGTGAAGCGCCTCCTGCACGATGCGGTAGACGCACGTCTTGTGCTCTTCGGGAAGTTCCTCGGAAACTTCGGCCGCCTCCACCTGCACGCGCAGCCCGCTGCGTTTGGAGACTTCGCGCGCTTGCCATTCGAGCGCGGGCACCAGCCCGAGATCGTCCAGCATCGAAGGACGCAGCAGCAGCGACATATTGCGAACCACCCGGATCGCGCCCTCCACCTGCTCCTTGATTTCGTCGGCCTTGGCCGCGGTGTCCTGGCTGTTCTGCCGGATCAGCTTGGTCAGGTTCGCCAGTTCCAGGCGGACGCCGCTGAGCGCCTGCCCGACCTCGTCGTGCAATTCGCGCGCGATGGCGCGGCGCTCCTCCTCCTGCGCTTCGACGAGCCGCGCGGAGAGTTGCTGCAGGGCGGCGCGGGACTCGGCCATGCCCCGTTCGAGCCCGAGGATGTAGCGCACCGAGAAGGCGGCCAGCACCAGGCCGAGCCCGCTGGTCAGCGCGATGGCCCACAGCAGCCGCCGGCGGAACTGGCCGAAGATGGCGTCCACCCGGGTGCGGCCATCGCGCATCTGCGTTTCATTCATGGCCCCGATCTGGTCGGCGATTCCCAGCATCGCCATGCGGCGCGGAAAAACCTCGTCGCGCAGGAAGTTGTAGCCGTCGCGGCGCCGCTGTTCCGGGGTCCAGCCGAACACCGGTTCCAGCACCTTCCAGTAGGAATCGAGTTCGCGGGTCAGGCCTTCGAGCGCGCGCAGTTCGCGGGCGTGAAGCAGGTTACGGTAGGAAGACACCGCCGCGTCGGTATCGTTGCGCGTCTCGCGCAAACTGTAGCGGTGGCCCTCGGCTTTACCGGCTTCCGGTTCGAGCAGGTAGTCGCGCACGTAAGTGCCGGAAATGTACACGTCGCCGCGAATGCGCTCGAGCAGGCGCGTGCGCGCCACGAAATCCTCGCGCACGGAATCGTTGACGCTGCGGATCTGCTCGAGCGCCTGCAAACCGTCGAGCCCGGCGAAGCCCATCAGCAGGAGCAACCCGCCGAAACCCGCCAACAGCACTACGCGACTTGTTCTGGCGACCGGCTCCACCATGGGTTGTTTTCTCACTCTATTATGCCCTTGCGGACGCTCGTGGGTCGTCCGGCGGCGTCTTTGATACAATCGGGCCAACTGGGACATCATGGGATCACCGGGCTCGCTGGATGAGTTGTGGGAAGAACGCAGGCTCGCCGCGCTGGAGCGCATGGGCCTGCTCGACGCTCCCGGCGACGCAGCGCTGGACCGCATCACCGTGTTGGCGGCGCGCCTGTTTGACGCCCCGGCAGCCGTGCTGGCCATCGTGGACCGGGACCGGATCCGGTACAAATCCCGGCACGGGGTAACGGCGGACGGCGTACCGCGCACCGGCAGCTTCAGCGGCGCGGCGATTCGCTCCGGCACGGTGCTGGTGGTATCGGGCGCGGACTGCGCGCGCTATTCGTCACAGCCCGAGCTCGAAGCGGGGGCGCCGGCCGGTTTCTACGCCGGCGCGCCGCTGATCGCGCCCGACGGAGTGCCGCTGGGCGCCCTGGCTGTAATGGATACCCGTCCCCGCCAGGATTTCGGCGAGCAAGAGCGGGCGTCCCTGGCCGACCTGGCCGCGCTGGCGATGCGCGAAATCGCCGCGCGCGCCGCCGGCGAAGCCAAGTTCCACGCCCTGATGGAATCCGCCTCGCAAGGCATCCTGGCCGTGGACCGCGGCGGGCGGATTGAGATCGTCAATCGCAAGGCCGAAGAACTCTTCGGCTATTCGCGCGAAGAAATGCTCGGCCAGAGCCTGGAGATGCTGCTCCCCGAACCGCTGCGCGAGGCGCATCTGGCGCACCGGGAGGGCTACTTCGCGGCGCCGCGCACCCGCCCCATGGGGATCGGGATGGAACTCACCGGGCGGCGCAAGAACGGCCAGCTATTCCCGCTGGAGATCAGCCTCAATCACGTGCATGTGGACGGGCGGCAACTGGCCATCGGCTTCGTCACCGACATCAGCGAACGCATCCGGCTGGAACTGCAGTTCCGTCAATCGCAGAAGATGGAGGCCATCGGCCAGCTCGCCGGCGGCGTGGCGCACGACTTCAACAACCTGCTGACCGTAATCCAGGGCTACGCTTCCATGAGCCTGGAAGGAATGGCGCCGGACGACGTGCTGCACGAACCGCTCGAGGAGATCGAGCGCGCCGCCGTCAGCGCCGGGGGGCTCACCGGCCAACTGCTGGCTTTCAGCCGCCGCCGCGTCGTGCGGCCCGCCGTGCTCGATCTCAACGCGGTGGTTACCAGCGCCGAGAAAATGTTGCGCCGCCTGATCGGCGAAGACATCGAGCTTTCCCTCGAGTGCGCTCCGGACCTGGGGCAGGTCGAAGCCGACCCCGGCTCCATCGAGCAGATCCTCATGAATCTGGCGGTCAACGCGCGCGACGCCATGCCGGGCGGAGGCAAACTCATCATCGAAACCGCCAACCTGTTTCTGGACCGGCAATACACGCAGACTCACCTGGCCGTGAATACCGGGCCTTACGCCATGCTGGCGGTGAGCGACACCGGCACCGGCATGAGCGCGGAGGTACAGGCGCGCATCTTCGAGCCCTTCTTCACCACCAAGGAGCCGGGCGCGGGAACCGGCCTCGGGCTGGCTACCGTCTACGGCATCGTCCAGCAGATGCAGGGGACCATCTGGGTCTATAGCGAACCCGGCCGGGGGTCGACGTTCAAGATTCTGCTGCCGGTGGCGGCCTCCGGCACCGGGATCGCCGTCGCCGCCGCCGAAGACAGCACCCCCGGCGCCAGCGGCGAGGTCATCCTGCTGGTGGAGGACGAGGCCGGCGTGCGCAAGTTCGTCCGCGCCATGCTGGAGCGGCACGGCTACCGCGTGCTGGAAGCCGCCGGTCCGGAAGAGGCGCTGGCCCTGGGAAGCCCCCCGGCGGAGCGGATCGACGCGCTGCTCACCGACGTGGTGATGCCCCGCATGAACGGGCCCGAACTCGCCGCCCGGCTCGTCGCGGCGCGGCCCGGGCTGAAGGTGATGTTCATGTCCGGGTACACCGACCGGGTCATCCGCCTCCACGACCAGCTTGCCGCGGACGCGGTGTACGTGCAGAAGCCGTTCACCCCGCAAATGCTGACCTCGCGGCTGTGCCGGCTCCTGGGAACCTGTAAGGGAAAAGGCAACCCCACCTAAGCGAAATCGCCCCGGCCCCGCCGTAAGACCCCCGCCCTCGCATCCGACAAGTAATTCAGAGAATCACCTTGTGAAGTACCGGAACCTCATCCCGGCCCTCATCCTGATCCTGGCCGCCCCGGCGGTGTTCGGGCAGCACCTCCGCCTGAAATCGGGTGCGATCGCGGGCGCGCGGGGACGCATGCGGAGCGCGCACGTGATCGTGCAGTTCGCGGCGTATCCGGATGCAGCGGTCCGCGAGGACCTGGTGCGCCGCGGGTTGCGCGTACTTGAATACGTCCCGGATAACGCCCTGATGGTGGCCGCCGGTCCGCACGCGGATTTCAGCGGGCTCAACGTGACCTGGGCGGGATCGCTCGAAGCCGCCGGCAAACTCAGCCCGCTGCTGGCCGAGCAGGTATCGGGAGCGGTGCTGGCGGTCTTCCACGCCGACGTGGATATCGCACGGGCGCGGCAGGTCGCGCGCTCGATGGGCTTCGAGGTAGTCGAAAACCGGGGGCTGCTGCCCCATCAACTAGTGCTCAATGGGCCGCGCTCGCGCCTGCCGGACCTGGCGGCCTACGACGAACTGGCGTACGTGATGCCCGCATCGCCCGATCTCGCGGCGGGCAACGCGGTGGCCGGGTGCGGGGGCGCGGTGACCGAAGCCGGCCCCATCGGCGAGTACGCGTTGGCCGGCGCCGGCTGGGCCAAGGACGCCTCCGGCAAGGTGGCGCTGGGCTACTTCATCCGCAACCTGACTTCGAAGATCGACGAAGCCACGGCGCGCGGGGAAATCGAGCGCGCCCTGCGCGAGTGGACCCGCTACGCCAACGTGACCATCTCCCCGGGTCCGGCGGGCGCCGCGCGCAGCATCGATATCCTGTTCGCCAGCGGCGCGCATGGCGACGGGTATCCGTTCGATGGCCCCGGCGGAACCCTGGCCCATACTTTTTATCCCGCGCCGCCCAACCAGGAAACCATCGCCGGAGACATGCATCTGGACGCGGACGAAGCCTGGCACGCCGGCTCCAGCGTGGACCTGTTCAGCGTGGCGCTCCACGAGGCCGGTCACGCGTTGGGGTTGGGCCACTCCGACCGGCCGGGAACCGTCATGTATCCTTATTACCGGCAGGTGGCGGGGCTGAGCAGCGACGATATCGCCGGCGTCCAGGCGCTGTACGGCGCGCCGCCAACGACGCCCGTGCAGCCGGCCAATCCCACGCCGCCCGTGACCCCACCCGTAACTCCGACGCCACCGGCCCCCACGCCCACCAACCCCACGCCGCCGGCAACTCCCACGCCGCCGCCGGTGAACCCGCCATCCGGACCCGATTCCACGCCGCCGTCGCTACAGATCACCTCCCCGGGGCTGACGATTGTATCTACCTCCGCGGCGGCGATCACCATCGGCGGGTCGGCATCGGACAACGTCGCGGTGGCCAGCGTCAAGTGGACCGTCTCCACCGGGAGCAGCGGCACGGCATCCGGCACCACGGCGTGGACCGCCACGGTTCCCCTGCTGGTCGGGACCAACGTGATTATCGTGCGCGCCTACGACGCGGCAGGCAACTCGACGTGGCGGTCGTTGACCGCGGTTCGCCACTAACGGGGACTCCCCCTGTGCCCTTTTGCGGATGCGGAGGCAGATTTTCACCTTAGTACTATGTGGAACCGGCACAGTCTGCCGATATAGGGACCAGAACCATGGGCCGGACCAACCCAAATACCTCCCCCGCGACCCTGACTGCGCGGCAGTCGAGGGCGCCACGGCCGCCAGGAACCTCCTTTCAGGGAGAGTCCGGCGAAGGAGTCCTGCTTTCGCTTGCCAAGGTAGTCGAGCAGCGGGACGGGATCACCGCGGGCCACTGCGAACGGCTCGCCTTCACCGGCGTGGCGCTGGGAATCGCCATGGGGCTGGACGAGGATAGCCAACTCACCCTGTACCTCGGAGGATTCCTGCACGATATCGGCAAGGTCGGAATCGCGGACGCGATCCTGTTCAAGCCCGGCCCGCTGGACGAAGGGGAATGGGACACCATGCGCACTCATCCCGCGCGCGGCCAGGCGATCTGCGAACCTCTCAAGAGCTTCCGCAAGGTCCTGCCCTTGATTCGGAGCCACCACGAGCGCATGGACGGTAGCGGCTACCCCGATCGGCTCCGCGGCAACGACATCCCCCTGCTGGCGCGCGTGCTGCAAACCGTCGACATCTACGATGCCCTGACCAACACCCGCCCCTACAAGCAGGCGTGTTCCCGGGAGCGCGCGCTGGAAATCCTGGAAGAAGAGACCGCCCGCGGATGGCGCGATCCCGAAATCACCTCCCGGTTCGTCCGGCTGAACCGCCGGGTGCTCGAAAAAATCCGCGCCTACAGCCGTCCGGTGGCCGCGGTCTCGGTGCGCCGCTCGCTCAGCAACCTGCAAAACCTTCTGGCCTCGTAAGGCGCCGGGGCCGGTTCCCGTGCCGCGCGCGGTTAGAATAACGGATTGGACCCTCTTCACATCGCGGGTGCGTTCGGCGCGGCATTCATCGCCGGGGCCATCAACTCCGTGGCCGGCGGCGGCACGCTGGTCTCGTTCCCCACGCTGATCTGGCTGGGCCTGAACCCGGTGATCGCCAACGCCACCAGCACGGTCGCGATCTGGCCGGGCACGGTGGGCAGCGCCTGGGGCTACCGGCGGGAACTGCGTCACGCCGAAGCGCGTTTCCGCATCCTGATTGTTCCCAGCCTCGTTGGCGGACTCGCCGGCGCTCTGCTGCTCAAGTGGACGCCGCCGGCGATCTTCGACGAACTGGTGCCTTACCTGATCCTCTTCGCCACCCTGCTTTTCATGGCGCAGGAGCCGGTGCAGCGCTATCTCAAGACCGCCGACGCGGCGCGCCACCGCTCCACGAAATGGATGGTGGGCGCGCTGCTGTTCCAACTCGCCGTGGGCATCTACGGCGGTTACTTCGGCGCCGGCATCGGCATCCTGATGCTGGCCGCGCTGAGCATTCTGGGGCTGACCGACATTCACGAGATGAACAGCCTGAAGGTGATTTTCGGCGGCAGCATCAACGGCATCGCCGCGGCCTACTTCATCTGGGCGCGCATGGTCTTTTGGCAGGACGTGCTGGTGATGGCGGTGGCCGCCATCCTCGGCGGATACTTCGGCGCGGGCACGGCGCGCCGCATCGGGCGCACGGCGGTACGGCGCATTGTGATCGGGGTGGGCTTCTTCATGGCCATCTCGCTGTTCGTCAGGAAATAGCCGGGGAAAGACGCCAACGTTTGGCGCCCGCAAGACGTATAAGGGAGTATGGTCCGGTTCCGTTTTGCCTGCCGCAGTCTGGCTCGGGCGCCGCTGCTCAGCCTGGTCGTCGTGCTTTCGCTCGCCCTGGGAATCGGGGCCAACACCGCCATCTTCTCGCTGCTCAACCAGGTCGTGCTCCGTTCCCTGCCGGTGGAGCGGCCCGGCGAACTCGCGCTGGTCACTTCGCCCGGCGAGTTCAAGGACGGACGCAGTTCCAGCAACAACTCCGGCGGCATGGACTACATCTTCAGCTACAAGGCTTTCCGCGGACTCGAGCAGGTCCGGATCGGCCCCGGCAGGCTGGCCGCGTTTCGCAGCCTCGGCGCCAATATCGCGTTCGGAAAACAGACCACGCCGGGCTCGGTCCAAGTGGTTTCCGGCCACTACTTCTCGCTGCTCGGCGTCCAGCCGCTGCTGGGCCGCGGCATCGCCGCGGAGGACGACCGCGAGGGCGGCGGCAATCCCGTCGCCATGGTCAGCTACGGCTACTGGATCGACAAACTGGGCGGCGAGCCCAGCGTGCTCAATCAACCGATCCGCATCAACGGCCACGCCTTCACAATCGTCGGCGTAACCCCGAAGGGCTTCACCGGAACCACCCTGGGAGACGAGCCGGATACCTACGTCCCGCTGGTGTTCAACACCCTGCTCACACCCAATTTCGACCACACCCGCCGCTGGAACGATTACTGGCTCTACCTGGTCGCCCGCGTGCCCGCCGGCACAAGCCGCGCCCAGGCAACCGCCGCGCTCAACGCGACCTATGCGGGGTTGGTGGAAGAGCAGGCCAAGACCGAGGCGTGGCGCGGGGCGAAGAATCGCGGGCGCTTCCTCCTAAGCCGTCTCGGGTTGCAGGACGGCCGGCAGGGCAACAGCGGATTCCGCGACAGCGCCCGCACCCCGGTCCTGATCCTGATGACCGCGACCGCCCTGGTCCTGCTGATCGCCATGGCCAACGCCGCCAACCTGCTGCTGGCGCGCAGCGCGCAGCGGCGGCGGGAACTGGCCATCCGCGCGGCGCTGGGGGCCTCCCGCGGGGAACTTACCGGCCTGGTGCTGAGCGAAGCCCTGCTGCTCGCCGTGGGCGGCGCCATCGCCGGCCTGCTGCTGGGCCGGATCACGCTCGCCCTGCTGGTGAACGGGATGATCGGCGGCGGCGACTCCATCCACTTTCTCACCCCGGAGATGAATTGGCAGGTGCTCGGCTTCGGAGTCGCGCTGGCGCTGGTCACCGGGCTGCTCTTCGGCCTCTACCCGGCGTGGGAAGCCGCGCGCTCGTCGACGGCGGCGACCCTCAAGGACGAATCCGGTCAATCCTCCGGCACGAAGAGTTCGGCGCGCATTCGCAAGCTGCTGGTGGCGGCGCAGGTCACGGTCTCGCTGGTGCTGCTGATCCCGACCGGGCTGTTCCTCAAGAGCCTGGTAAACCTGCTGCGGGTGGACCTGGGCATGAAGACCGAAAACGTCATCGGCTTTTCCGTGTCGCCATCGCTTAACGGCTACACCAACCAGCAGACGCGCGCCTTGTTCGACCGCATGGAGGGCGATCTCGCCGCGATCCCCGGCGCGCGAAGCGTGGCCGCGGCCATGGTGCCGCTGATCGCGGGCAACAATTGGGGCAATAGCCTGAAGGTGGAAGGGCGCCCGCAGCGCGATCAGGATCACTCCATGCTCAACGAGATCGGCCCCGGCTATTTCGGCAAGATGGGGATTCCGCTCATTGCCGGACGCGAATTCACCCTGGCCGACAACCTGGCGAATGCCATTGGAAATGCCCGCCTGTATGAAGCCGCCCAGCGC
>JBBIQR010000056.1:11630-21098 GCA_037442245.1 Candidatus Solibacter sp.
ACCTGGCGGGTCCGAAGGTGGCGATCGTCAACGAGGCATTCGTCAAGAATATCCTGGACGGGCGAAGTCCCATGGGGCGGCGCTTCGGCTCGGACAAACCCGTGCTGGAGATCGTCGGCGTCGTCCGCAACAGCCACTACTCCGGCGTAAAACAGGAACCGCCCGCGGTGTACTATACCCCCTGGCGGCAGGACCCGGAGATCAACTCCCTGTGCTTCTACGTCCGCTCGCAACTCCCCACGGCGCAGATGGTCTCAACGATCCGGCACGTGGTGGCGGCGATCGATCGCGACCTGCCGCCGGAAGAGATGCGCACGCTCGATGAGCAGATCCTGCGCAACATCCGCAACGACCGCATCGTGCTCGAACTGGCCGCGGCGTTCGCCGTGCTCGCCACCCTGCTGGCCATGCTGGGGCTGTACGGCGTCATGGCCAACAGCGTGACCCGCCGGACCCGCGAGATCGGCATCCGCATGGCGCTGGGCGCGGGTCCCGAGCGTATCCGCGCCATGGTGATGCGCGAGACGGCATGGATCCTCACCGCCGGCATCGCGATCGGAGTACCGGCGGCGCTGGCCCTGGCCAAGGTGACCGAGTCCCAGTTATTCGGTGTGAAGTCGCGGGACTTCGCGGTCACCGCGGGCGCGGTAGCGGCACTGGCGATCACAGCGGCGATCGCGGGCTTCCTTCCCGCGCGCAAGGCCTCGCGGGTGAATCCGACCGCGGCGCTGCGCTACGAGTAACGCTGCTTCTACGCCTGCGATTCGGCGGGACGCAGGTGCAGGGCTTCGAGCAGTCCCTGCCACTTCCTGAGAATCAGTTCCACGAGATTCAGCGCCAGGGCCAGCGCCAGCAGTCCCGGCCACAACTCCATCACCGCCGCGACGCTCTTGCCCGACGCCTGGAAGACGTCGCGCGGCGGCGGGTTGAACCTGCCGCCCGTCGCCGCCGCGATCTGCCGCAGCAGCGCGTCGTTGTTGCCGTACTCCTGCATTTCGTCTTCCTGCCGGTAGAAGCCCACCTCCGGGAAAGCGCGCGATTCGGCCAGCGGACGGATGCGGAACAGCCCCTGCGCGGCGCCGGTCTTCACCCGCCCGCGATAATGCCCCGCCGCGACCTTGGCCACGGCAAGCGGCCGCTGGAATCCGTTCGGTCCGATCACGAAGATGTCGGGCGGCGTCTTCGGCTCCTCGACGCCGCGCGCCAGCCGGTAATCGATCACCAGTTCGTTGCTGGCGCGGTCGAAATCCGCGCCCGTCTCGCTCGCCACGGCATGCGGCAGCAGGTCACGGAAAATGTTCGCCCACAGCTTGTCGAAGCCCGGCCAGGTCACCCAGTTGGCGGCCCAGCGATTCTTCGCGTCGCTGGCGAACACCGCCGCGCGGCCCAACCCGTACTGCCAGCGCACCAGCAGCGGATCGTCGCGGTCCGCCATCAGAATCGTATCCGACGTCGGGCGCGCCTGGAATCGCACGTAGCCCTTCAACTGCGGCGCGGATTCGATCCCCACTCCGTCCAGAATCTCCGCCGGCTTGGCCACCTTCACCTGCAGCGGCTTCTCGACGGCGGTCATCCCGGTGTGCTCCTCGACGTCGCGCAGCAGGATCTGTTCCAACCCCGAGGGATCGTTGAGGAAGTAGCTCTTGCCATCGGCATTCTGCGCCACTTTTTCGAGGAACGCCCGGTTCACGTCCTGCCCCAGTCCCACGGTCGAGATCGTCACCTTGCTGGCCTTGGCCTCCTTGGTGAGGGTCATGCTGTCGCCCTCCTCGCTGATGCCGTCGGTGAGCAGCACGATGTGCTTGTACATCGCCTGATTGGGCACGATCTTGGCGTAGGCTTCGGTGAGCGCGGGCGCGATCTGCGTGCCGCCGTCCGGGGTGATGCCCGAAATCAGCTTCTTGATGGTGCCGCGGTCCTCCGCGCGCCGGATCGGGACCGCCCACTGGAAAGAGTTATCGAAAATCAGCACCCCGACGGAATCGATCGAGCGCAGGTTGTCGACCACCCCGATCGCCGCCAGCCGCGCCAGTTCGATCTTGCGCCCCTCCATCGACGACGACTTGTCGATGATCAGCACCACCGCGGTGCCCTCCGGCGAGCGCGGCGGCGCGAGTTTCGCGGGCAGCGTACGCTCCAGCGCGTCCTCGGGCTTGCCCTTCTTGTCCACGTACACGTTGTGTTCGCCGGCGATCCACACCAGCCCGCCGCCCTGCTTGACGTAGTCCTCGAGCGCCGTCTTCGCCGCCGGCGCGATCGACTCCATGTCCCAGTTGTTGATCACCACCAACTGGTAGTCGTCCAGTTTCAGCGGGACGCCGCCCGGCGATTGCCGGACCTCGAAGCGGTTGGCTTCGAGCGCCCGCAGAAGGTGTTCTTCGCTCGCCGCCGGATCGTGCGAGACCACGAGCACCCGCGGACTGCGCAGGGTGACGGAGTCCTCGAAGCGCGCTTCCCCGAGGCCGTCCGCCGCGATCCTGCCGGCCATCGCGATGGCCCCGGCTGCGTTCACGCTGGCCTGCAGGCGCAGGTGATTCAGCCCCTCCTGCAGGTCCACTTCGCTGCCCCCGATGGCTTTTCCCTCGGCCGTGAGTTCGACCTTGGCGCGCGCCGCCCGCGGCGATTCCACCGCCACGTCGATCGGAAACCGCTCGCCGCTGAACACCTGGCCGGGAATGGTCACCCCTTCGAGCAGCAGCCCCGGTTTGGCGCGTCCCGCCAGCGGTACGGTGTCGATCGGAATGCCCAGTTGCTGCGCCTGCCAGATGGCGCGCGCTACGCTGCCCAGGTTCTCATTGCCGTCGGAGACCAGCAGCAGCCGCGGCACCATGCCCGCCGGCAGCGACGCCGCCCCATCGCGGATGGCGTACTCCAGGTCCGTGCCGTGCCCGGCGGCTCCGGCGGTGTGCGCCAGGTGGATGCCCTTGTCCTGTTCGGAGGCGGCGAGGGGCCGGGTGACGCGGGCGAACGGAATCACCCGTGTCCAGTTGCGACCGCGCGCCCGCGAAACTTCCGCGGCAACCGCCGAAGCGCGCGCCAGGTCCTGCGTGCTGACGCTCGCCGACGTGTCCGCCAGCACCGCCACCGCCACCCGGCTCCGGTACACCGTGAGGCGCGGAGCCGCCAGCGCCACCGCGATCGCCGCCAGGGACGCGGCTTTGAGCACCAGCGCGTGACGCCGCGCCGAACGCCGCCACTCCCACCCGCACCAGCCCAGCGGCGCCAGGGCAAGCAACAGCAGCAGCGGATGATCGAGAGTCATCGCCCCGCCTCGATTTTCCGCGCCGCGCCGTGCATCTCCAGCCTCCGCGCCGCCATGGCGCCGCGCCGGAAGCGTCCGTAGAGGAACCACTCGATCGCAAACCCGGCGGCGCCGGCGAGCGCCAGCCAGGGCCACAGGTCGCGCGCACTCTCGATCCCGGCGGCGAAACGCGGGACGCCGGAGTGCACGTCCGCCGGCGGCGTCCACTTCGTATCCCACAACTCGGGCAGGGTCAGGGAGTAAACGTACTCGCGGTCGCCGGTCACGACTCGCACGCCGCCGGGCGCCGCCGAGAAAAAATTCAGGGTGCGGTCGCGCAGCGTGAACGGAACCGCGGAGCCATCCTCCGCCGTGACCCTGACCTGGCCCGCCTGCGTCCCCGCGTCGAGCACCAGTTTCACCGCGCCCACGCTCGCGCCCGAAATCTCGCTGCGCCGGAAGATCTCCGGCGACATCCAGCGCAGCAGGTTGGCAAACAGCAGCGGCGTGGCCAGTTCGTAGCGCATCGCGGAGAGCGCGGGATGAAAGCCCAGCACCGCGATCTTCGGCGCTCCCCCGCGCGTCACAATCACCGGTCCGGCATCCACTTCGGCCACCCGGCCATCGTTCACCCCGGCTTCGAAGACCGATGTCTGGTCCAGCTTGAAGTCGTGCGTGTGCAACCCGGCGGCCGCCGGATGATCGGAGTCCCAGCGCGTCAACGGCACGCCTTCCACGCGCGTGCGGACCGGCACCGGCGAGCCCATCGCGGGCGGGTCGATCCAGATGGAGTCCGCCCGCGGACGCACCGGCGGGATAAAGCGGTCCAGAATCAGCAGGCCCTGATCGTCCGCGCGGTACTCTTGCGGGCTCCGGTATTCCGCCTTCACACGCGGCGTGGCGGAAAGCGCCGGCTTCAGCAACTCGGGCTGCGCCGAATACACCACCACGTGCAGGGACGCCATCGCGGGCAGTTCGAGTTCGGCATGATCGTCGCCCGGAAACACGTCGCGGGGGGAAATCGTGACCCCGAGGATACCGGCCGCGGAGGTGCGGAACGTGAAGCTCGCCTCCTGCTCGGCGCCGGGCGCGAGTGCGAGGGCCTGCGCTCCCGCCGCCGCGCGGACCGCGGCTCCCGGCGGTCCGAAATCCAGCGCGATCGCGACCGTGTGCGGCCGCGCCCCGTAGTTGCGGGCCGAGACGTAGATTTCCCAGGCATCGGAATCCGTGTCCGCGCGGCGCAGCCCCACGCGCCGCAGCCCCACGTTCTCCACGCTATCGGCGATCGCGATGAAACGCAGGTTGCGCGGCGGCGCGGGCGCGGCGCCGGGATCGCGCGCCGCGGTCCGCCCCGGTCCGATGAACGCGATCTCGCCGGGGCGCCGCCCGTCCTGCCCCTGGATGTGGCGCGCGAAGACCAGCGCCTGGTCGAGATCGAGCGCCGTCCGGCCGGGCTGGGATGCGTCGATCGCCGCCTCCACTTTCTTGCGGTCGGGTTCGAACGCCGTCGCCGGCGTGGCCACGGCGTCCGCGCGGAGCAGCATCACCCGGTCGTGCGCGGGGAGCGCGCGCAGGTATTGGCGGGCCCGGTCCCGCGCGACTTCCATCAGGGTGCGCTTGCCGCTGCGCGCCGCCATCCATGCCGACGTGTCCAGTACGATCACGTGATCGCGCCCGGCGGCGGCGGGCGTGCCGAGCCGCAACTGCGCCATCGCCAGAATCAGCAGCCCCATGGATACCAGTTGCAGCAGCAGCGACCACGGCTGCTGGACGCGCCGCCGCCGCGCCGCCGCCGCCGGTTGCTCCGCCGCCACCCAGAATCGCAGTGTCGAGACCACCAGCTTGCGCCGCGAGCGGTCCAGCAGGTAGAGCGCGACCGAGATCGCGCTCACCGCGCCGAACACCGCCGCGAACTGAAGGAACGAGAGGTTCAGGAAATACAAGCCGCCCTCCCGCTCACGCGATCCCCCGCATCCGCACCAGGTCGCCGAAGATGACCTCTTCCAGCGGTTGCGCGGTCGAGATGCCGGCGTAGCGCCCGCCGCTGCGCACCGCCAGCGTCTGCATCACACCGCAGTATTCGTCGAACGCGGCGCGGTACCGGGCGCGCGCGGCATCGTCGAAATCCAGCTTCAGGGCGGCGCCGGTCTCCGCGTCGCGCAGTTCCAGTTCGCCGCTCCAGGGCGGATCGCGGTCCTCTTCGGCGTAGACCTGGAGCAGCATCATCTCGTGCCCGAAATCGCAGAGGTATTGCAGCGCGCGGCTGCAATCGTTGTCGTCCAGGAAATCGGAGATCACAATCGCCAGTCCGCGCTGCGGGAATCGCCCGATGAAGTCGCGCACCATGGCTTCGTAGTCCGTCGGACCGGAGGCTTCGAGCGCGGTCAGCCCTTCGGCTACCCCGCGGAAGCGATGACGCCCGCCGCTGGCCAGGATGCGGTGATGCAGCCTGCCGCCGAAGCCGTGCACCTCGATCGCGTCCAGCCGCACCAGCCCGATGTAGCACAGCGCGCCCGCCAGCCGCCGCGCGTAATCGAACTTCACGCCGCCGTGGGCGGTCATGCTGGCGCTGGTATCCAGCAGCAGCCGTACCGGCACCCGCGGCTCCACCTGGAACATCTTCAGGAACAGCTTCTCCAGCCGCAGGTAGGCGCGCCAGTTCACCGCGCGCAGGTCGTCGCCCTGATGGAAATTGCGGTGGTCGAGAAACTCCTGTCCCGCGCCGGGAAAGCGCGACCGGTTATGACCGCCCACCAGTCCGGCGAACGATCTCTGCCAGTGGATGGTCAGGCGTTCGAGTTTCTCCAGAAACTCACGGTCCAGCAGCGGCGCGGTTCCCATGGCATGCCTACGCCGCGGAGGCCCGCGCGGACGTTTCCTTGAGCACGGTTTGCAGGATGGTTTCCGGCGTCTGCCCGTCGGCATGAGCGTCGAAGTTGAGGATGATCCGGTGCCGCAGTACCGCCGGCGCCACGTGCGCCACGTCTTCGATCGCCAGGTGGAACCGCCCGCACATGAGCGCGCGCACCCGCCCGCATTCGACCAGAGCCTGCGCGCCGCGCGGCGAGCTGCCGTAGCGGACGTAGCGCCGCGCCAGTTCGTGCGCCTCGGCCTGCTCCGGCTGCGTCGCCATCACCAGCCGGATCGCGTAATCCTGCACGTGCGGCGCCGCCAGCACCTGCCGGCACACCGAACGGACCTCCAGAATGGACGCGCGCTCCATCACCGCCGTGAGCGGCTGCTCTTCGCGCGCGATCGTCCGCTCCACGATGCGCGAAAGCTCCTCCCGGCTCGGATACGCCACCAGGATCTTCATCAGGAAGCGGTCGAGCTGCGCCTCGGGCAGCGGGTAGGTGCCTTCCATCTCGATCGGGTTCTGCGTGGCCATCACCAGAAACGGCGCTTCCAGTTCGTGCGTCGTGGTGCCGCTCGTCACCGTGCGCTCCTGCATGGCTTCGAGCAGCGCCGACTGCGTCTTGGGTGTCGCGCGGTTGATCTCGTCGGCCAGTACCAGATTGGCGAAAATCGGCCCCTGCTGGAAACGCAGTACCTTGTTGCCGCGCTCGTCGCTCTCCATGATCATGCTGCCCACAATATCGGCGGGCATCAGGTCCGGCGTAAATTGGATGCGCGAGTACTTCAGGTGCAGGGTCCGCGCCAGCGTCCGCAGCAGCGTCGTCTTACCCAGGCCGGGCACGCCCTCCAGCAACACGTGACCGCCCGATAGCAGGCAGATCAGCACGCCCTCCACCACATCGTCCTGCCCGACGATGACTTTGGCGATCTCCCGCCGGACGGCGTTCATGCGGTCCACGGCGAGTTGAAGAGCGGCTTGGGATCCCACGTTTTTCATTGTAGAGCAGGAGACGTACCGGGCAGAAAAAGGGTAACGCGGGAACGAGGAAAAGCGGAGCACGAGGCCGAAAACTACGCGATTTCTTCGGTCGGCTGGCTGGTCTGCCGCGCGACGGCGCCCAGTGCCCTTGCCATCTCGATCAGCGCCTTGCGCGATAGCCCCGGAGCCAGCGAACGGGTGATGCGGTACCATCCCCGCATAAGCAGGTAGTCCATCATCAACATCCGGTTTTCGATGGAAGCCAGCTCCAGCCCCGCGGCGTGCTTGAGCAGGTAGCTGAGCATGTGATAATCGCGTTCCAACGCGCGCTCTAGTACTTCGATCCGCGGCTCGGTTGCCGCCCGTTCCAGCACGATCCCGATGCTGAAGCGCTCATCCAACGCGGGTTCTTCGGCGTGCGGCGCGGCGTTACGCAACAAGAGCAGGCAACTGTAACGGAACCAGTAGGCCAGCAGAATCGCCGAAATCGCCAGAATCAGGATGCTTGCTACCATCGTCGCGGTTTGGCCAAAAAGTTAAGTTGGGTACTAGACCAACCAGAACGAGTCTACCACCACCAAAGATCGCGCGCAAGCCGTTTTGACGATAGGCTTTGCCGGGATTTGGGCGCGCGGCCACAGCAGCGAGCCAAGTAATTGTAAGTACTACACTTATCCTGCCAAAGGACGGGTAATAGCCCGGCCCGAAGGTACCGGTTAGGCTCATGCACGGCACGAGACCGGGATTTCCCGCTCAATCTCAAACCACCGGCAGAGATTGCGTCAGGTCCCGCCCGGGGTACTCGTAATCCTGCAGCCGCCCGCTCAGGTAGTTTTCGTACGCTGCTAAATCGAAGTGACCATGCCCGCTCAGGCAGAACAGGATCACCCGGCTGCGCCCTTCCTCCCGCGCTGCCAGCGCCTCATCCACCGCGGCGCGGATGGCGTGCGACGATTCCGGCGCCGGCAGGATGCCCTCCGTGCGCGCGAACTGTACCGCCGCGTCGAATACCGGCAGTTGCGGATACGCCTTGGCCTCGACGTGCCCCAATTTGACCAGGTGGCTGAGCAGCGGCGACGCACCGTGATACCGCAACCCGCCGGCGTGGATTCCGGGCGGCACGAAATCGTGCCCCAGGGTGTACATCTTAATCAGCGGGGTGAGCTTCGCCGTGTCGCCATAATCGTAGGCCATGATGCCGCGCGTCAGGCTCGGACACGCCGCCGGCTCCACCGCCAGAAGGCGCGGTCCCTTGCCGGCGAACCGGTCCAGCGCGTAGGGCAGCGCCAGCCCGCCGAAATTGCTGCCGCCGCCGAAGCAGCCGATCACCACGTCCGGACTCTCGCCCGCCATGTCCATCTGCAGCCTGGCTTCCTGCCCGATCACCGTCTGGTGCAGCATCACGTGATTCAGCACGCTGCCCAGGGAATAGTTGGTGTCGGGATGCGTCGCCGCGTCCTCCACCGCCTCGCTGATCGCAATCCCGAGGCTGCCCGGGGAATCGGGCGATTCGGCCAGCACGCCGCGTCCGGCGTGCGTGTGCTCGCTCGGACTCGCGTACACCTGCGCGCCCCAGGTGTGCATCATCATGCGGCGGTACGGCTTCTGATCGTAGCTGACCCGCACCATGTACACGGTGCATTCCAGTCCGAAGACCTGGCAGGCCAGCGAAAGCGCGCTGCCCCACTGTCCCGCGCCGGTCTCCGTGGCCAGCCGCTTGATCCCCGCGCGCTTGTTGTAGTACGCCTGCGGCACCGCCGTGTTCGGCTTATGGCTGCCCGCCGGACTCGTGCCCTCGTACTTGTAATAGATGTGCGCCGGCGTATCGAGCGCCTGCTCCAGGCGGCGCGCGCGAAATAGCGGGGTCGCGCGCCACAGCCGGTAGATGTCCATCACCTCGCCCGGAATATCGATCAGCGGATGCGGCGAAAATTCCTGCTCGATCAGTTCCATGGGGAAGATCGGCAGCAGGTCCTGTGGGGTCAGCGGCTGATGCGTGCCGGGATGCAGCGGGGGATCGAGCGGCTCCGGAAGCGCCGGCAGCACGTTGACCCACGCCGATGGGATCTGGCGATCCGCGAGTAGAAACTTGCAGGGCTCGGACATGGAAGGACCTATTGTAACGCCCCGGATCGGGCGTGCACGCGCGAACTCAGCGCGGCCGCCCGCTGGTGGGTTGCACTGGGTCGGCGTAGTGTGGGCTACGATGATCTAGTGTGATGACCGTGTGGTTTCTTCCGTTTCATCGGCGACCGCTCCCTCACGGTCGCGGCTCGTTTCCGAGCCGCGCGCGTTAGCAAGCGGTTGGCACACCGAACCGAACCAGCCGGTCAAAGCACTAGTATTACTGTGTTATAAAGAATTTGCTTTCAGTAGTTTGCCGACACCCGAA
>JBBIQR010000057.1:0-14307 GCA_037442245.1 Candidatus Solibacter sp.
CGCGCGCGGGGGGGGAGCGGAGGCGGCCGGCGGCGCCGCCGCGGGAGCCGCTGGAGGCGCCAGCGGCATCTGCGGCATGGCAGGCGCGGTGCGCGGTCCTCCAATCGGCGGATGGATCGGTCGTCCCCCGCCGATGGGCGGCCGCACGGGCGCGCCGTGCGCGGCCGCGGGAGGCGCGGTCTCCTCGGGTGCCGGTTTCTCTTCCGCCGCGGGTTCCGCGGAACGGGTGTGCGCCGCCGGAGCCTCGGCCCGCGGAGCGGACTCGCTCGCTTCCTCCGCAGCCTCTTCCTCGGGCGCCGCTTCGGCCTCCAGCGCGGATTCTTCAAACGCGCCTTCGGGCACGTCAAAGCCGAACAGCCGCCGCAGCTTCAGCGCGACGTCTTCATCAATAGAGCTGGAGTGCGTTTTCTTTTCTGTTACGCCCAGCTCCGGCAGCCGGTCCAGGATCTCATGAGCTTTGACTTCCAGCTCCCTGGCCAGCTCGTTGATCCGAATCTTCTTCATAGAAAAAGCGATCTCGTACCTATCCTCAGGCGCACCTGCTTGCCCATCTATTCTTCAGGGTGTTCCCGCGAAACCGCACCTTCGGACGGACTGTGAGGAGAACCCGCGTCCTCTATGGTACCAGACTGTTCCACAGGCGCTTCCTCTTCCACCGGCGCGATTTCTTCCGTTGCCGCGGCTTCGGGCGGTTCGGCTACCGCTTCCTCGACGGCTGCTTCCGCCGCTGCTTCCGCCGCGGGAGCCTCCGCCTGCTCGAACTGCCCGTAATACGTGTTGACCGAGTCTTGAATTACCCGCACTGCGTCCTCGCCGATCTCCATCTCGGCGAGTTGCTCGGGCGTCATCGAGCCCAGTCTCTCGATGGTCCCGATCCCTCCGGCGACGAGCTTTTCCACGATTTCTTCACTCAGCCCGTAATCGATCAGCACACTCACCGGCGCGCCGGGCGCGACCAGCGCCGCCATCTGGCTCTCCACTTCCTGCCGCTTCTCTTCCTCGCTCTTGATATCGATCTTCCATCCCAGCAGCTTGGCGGCGAGCCGCACATTCTGGCCCTTTTTTCCGATGGCGAGAGATAGCTGCGAGTCGTCCACGATCACTTCCATGTGGTGCTCGAGGGGATCGAGAATCGTGATCCGGCTGACTTTCGCCGGGCTCAGCGCATGGGTGGCGAACGACACCGCGTCCTCGGAGAATTCGATGATGTCGATCTTTTCGCCGCGCAACTCGCGGATGATCGACTGCACCCGCATGCCCTTCATTCCGACGCACGCGCCGACGCTGTCCACGTCGCGGTCGCGGCTCTGCACCGCGATTTTGGTGCGCTCGCCGGCTTCGCGCGCGCAGGCTTTGATCTGCACCGTGCTGTCGTAGATTTCCGGCACTTCCTGCTCGAACAGCCGCATCACCAGTTCCGGCGCCGCGCGCGACACCACCACACCCGGCCCCTTGCTGGACTTATCCACGATCTTGATCACGCAGCGCACCCGGTCGCCCACCGAGTAGCTTTCCAGCCGCGACTGTTCCTTCTTGGGCAGGCGCGCTTCAGTCTTGCCGAGGTCGAGAATGTAGTCCGGACCCTCGACCCGCTTGATGGTGCAGTTGACGAGTTCGCCGGCGCGCCCGGAGTATTCGTTGTATACCGTTTCGCGCTCGGCTTCGCGGACCTTCTGGAAGATCACCTGCTTGGCGGTCTGAGCGGAGATGCGGCCCAGCGCGTCGGTGTTCTTCGGGATGCGCACCTCGCCGCCGGTTTCCGCGGCGGAATCGATGCGGCGCGCCTCGGAGAGCGTCATTTCATGCACCGGGTCTTCCACCGTTTCAACGACCTTCTTCACCGCGTAGAGCTTGATGGCGCCGGTCTTGGGGTCCATCTCCGCCACGTAGTCTTCGTTTGTGCGGTAGTGTTTGCGGGCCGCGATCAGCATGGCGTCCTTCACCGCGTCGTAGACGATCTGCGGATCGATGCCCTTTTCCTTGCTCAACATTTCGATGGATTGAAAGATCGTGTCCAAGATGCCCTCGTAATATCCGTTAAGAATTTTCCCGGCTGTCAGCGTCCCCGGCGGGTTACCACTCGAACTTCAGGTTGGCCTTCTGAATCTGCTCAAAAGGGAATTGCCGGGTCTTGCCGGGTTCGGTTTCGACCATCACGGCGCCGCCGGCGAGCCCGGCCAGCGTGCCTTCCCAATTGCGGCGGCCCTCCACCGCGTCGCGCAGGGTGATGCGCGCTTTCTTCCCCTGGAACCGCTCGTAATCCTGCGGATGAAGCAACTTGCGCTCGACTCCCGGGGAACTGACTTCGAGCGTATAGCGCCCGCCCGGGACGACGTCTTCGACATCAAGAATCGTGCCCACCTGCTGCGACACCAGTTCGCAGTCGCCGTGGGTGACGCCGGCGGGCTTGTCGATGGCGATGCGCACCAGGCGGTGATTGCCGCCGCCTTTGACCTCGACCTCCACCAACTCGAGCCCTTCGCTCTCGGCCACGCGCCGGGCGACCTCTTCGATTTTCGACGCTACGTCTTGCCGCATCCTTCGCTTTCTGATCGCGCCCAACAAAAAAGTGGGCTTTCGCCCACTCGTTCGGCTCGCCAGTTCAAACCCCATTGTACCGTTTTTGAGCGGGGTAGGGAAGAGCGGTGAAATCCCCTGGGATTCCCTGGGCGGGTCAGCGCCCGGCGCGCACCCGCCGTGCGAGCGCCGCGAGCGCGTCCATCATCCCCTTGCGGGCTTCGGCGAAGCGCTTCACGTCCGGCTTTCCTTCCTTGAGGTAATCCAGCACGATCGCCTCGGCGGCGGCGAACTCCTGCGCCGCGCCGGCGATTTCGCCCGCGATCCCGATCGGGATCGTGGTCACGCCATTAACGTCGGCGTGCAGCAGGTCGCCGGGGTGCACCGTGATCCCCCCGACCCGCACCGCGCGGTGCAGGTCCACGATGTGGCTGTAACCGTGCGAGCAGATGGCGCCGTTGGAAAACGCCGGGAAACCGATGCGCCGCACCTGGTCGAGATCGCGCGCGGCGCCCGAAGTAATCAGTCCCGCCGCGCCGAAGGATTGATACGTGGTGCACATGATCTCGCCGAAGGTGGCCGCGACCGGCGGATCGTCCAGGTCCTGGAAGACCACAATCGGCGTGCCCGGGAGTTCGGCGAAGCGCGACACCTGCTCGTCGAGCGAGCCGTACACGTCGCCCTCGCGGCGGGGTTCGGCGCAGCGCATCGTGGCGGTGGCGGCATAACCGGCAATGGGCCCCATCTCCGGAAAACAGGCGCGGATGCGAGCGTCCATATAGCCGGCGCTGCGCGGCCGCACTTCGAACATTTCGATCGTGTTGGCGATCGTGGGGGTATCGAATTGCGTGAGCTGCTTGAGGTCGATCATGCTTGCCAAATTGTAGCGTGCGGCGGGTCAGCGGCTGTAATAGCCGCTCCGGGCGCGTGTCGAAACTCCCTCGCGCTTCACGCGGATGGCGATTTTGTGAAACGATCCGTCGCCCGGAGAGTTGGCCGTATGGTAGGCGAGTTCGTAACCCGACCGCAGGGTTTCGCCGATGCGGACGAAACTGGCGGCCAGGTCCCGCTCCCTGCCGTCGAAATCGGCGCCTCCGGTCTCCCGCGCGATCCGCTCCATCACGCTGATGCCGTATTTGTTGCGCGCGTTGTATTCGCCTTTGCGGGCTTCGGTGTAGCGGATGGCGAAAATGATGACGTCATTGGCCTGCGCCGCCTCGATCGCGTCCATCATGTTGTGCGCGCTCGAATTGTCCTCTCCGTCGCTGAACACAATCAGGGCGCGCCGCCCCCGCTCCACGTTGCGCATCATCTGGGTCGAGCCGTAGTAGATGGCGTCGTAGAACGCCGTGCCCAGCACGCGCAATTCGCGCGGACCCACCATCGGGAACTCGCCGGGACTCCGGGCACGCTGAAACTCCTCAAGCGATTGCACCAGCACCTGCGCCGACCCGGTGTAGTCGCAGACCAGCGACAGGCGGTTGGCGAACGTCATCAGGTAGGCCTTGTCCTGCGGCCGCAGCACGCTCTTCAGAAAAGCCTGCAGATCGCGCAGGTGCGGCTTAACGAAACTCTCCTGGCTGCCGCTGATGTCCATGATCAACCCGAGATTGAGCGGCACGTCCGTACTGCGGGCGAAGAAGGAGATCTTCTGCGGCTGCCCGTCCTCCGTTACTTCCACCTCCTCGCGCGCAAGATCGGTGACCAGTTTTCCAGCGCTGTCGCGCACGCTGAACCCCAGGTTGACCAGCCCGACATCGACGCGGATGGGTGGCGCCTCCTGCGCGGCGGCGCCGCACCCCAGAAGGCACACCACGACCCACACTCTCATACCCGAATATTACGCCACAGGCGGGCCGCGAGTTGCAGTGCTACATCAGGCCGAGGATCCAGCCTTCGATCGCCGCGGTGCCTCGTTCGGATTCGCTCAGTTGCGGGCTCAGATACTGCGGGAGCGTATCGCCGCGGTCGGAAAGTTGGAGCCAGGCGGCGATGGAGAACGCGTCGTGCTGGTCCCGCGTGCGGCCCTCTCTGGCGAAGCCTTTGCTCCACATCGCCGGATAGACCTCGGCCACGGCGGAGGAACCCGGTGTTATCCGCCAGCCGTCGAAGGGCCAGAAGTGGACCCGCCCTCCGGACGCGACGCGCAGGTGAAGCAGCCACGGCAAACCCGCGTGAGTCGACTTGGCCACCGAGCCCGGCACGTCGAAGTGGAACACGCTCTTGGCGCGGGCGCGGACTTCGGCCAGCCGGCGCCAGCGTGGATCGCCGCTGCGCGCGGCGCCATTGCCATGGAGGCCATCCCGCACGAAGTCCACGTAAAGATTCGGCTGATCGGTGGGCCAGTGACGCTGGAAATCCTCGAGGAACACGTCCCAGTCCCGCGGCAGACCGTGAGCCTCGAAGTAACGCAGGGGAAAGGAGAAGCCGTGGTCGATCCCGGCCACTGCCGGCGGTCCGGCGGCCAGTTCCCGCTCCAGCCATGCGGCGGCTTCACGCCGCGTCCAATACTTGCGCGGGCTCGGAGGCGGAAGCACCTCTTGCGCCGCCTCCCCGCCATACGCCTCGTACAACCGCAATCCGGGCAGGCTCGAGTCCGCCGTCTCCGCGCCCGAATAGTCGATCCCGATATAGCGCTCGAAAGCCGGCACGTGTCGCCTCCTTATTCGTCGCGCAGGGCCGAAGACGGATCGACGCGCGTGGCGCGGAACGCCGGGGCCCAGCAGGCGAAAGTCCCCACCAGGACCAGGATCGACGGTACCAGCGTGAACGTGGTCAGGTCACGCGCGTTGTGCAGAAACAGCAGTCCGCTCACCGAACCCGCCAGCGACAGCGACATCACGGCGCCGATCAGAACTCCGACCGCCACCAGCCGGATGCCTTCCCGCAGAATCATCGCGCGCACTTCCGCCGGACTCGCTCCCAGCGCTACCCGGATGCCGATTTCGCGCGTGCGCTGATGCACCGAGTAGGAGATGACTCCGTAAATGCCCAGCGTCGAAAGCAGCGTGGCCAATGCTCCGAAAGCCGCCAGGAGTCCCGCGGCAAGCCGCTGTACCCACAACAACTCCCGCATGGTCACCGCCAGCGTTTCCGTCTGCAGCACCAGTTTGGGGTCCATCGACTGCACTTCGCGTTTCACGGCCGCCAGCGTCTCCGCCGGATCGCCGGCCGTGCGGATGTAGAGCACCGCGGCCGGAAAATAATACTGCACCAGCGAGAGGTAAACCAGGGGCCGGGGCGGTTCCGCGATATCCATATAATTCGCGTTGCGAGTCACGCCCACGACTTCCACCGGGATCCCTTCGCCCGCGAAAGTAAGCCGCTTGCCGATGGGGTCCTGTCCGGGCCACAGGACCGCCGCGGCGGCTTCATTGACAATCACCACCCTGGGCGCCGCCTTGGAATCGGTTGCCGTGAAATCGCGTCCCCGCAACAGGGGAATGCGCACCGCCTGAAAATACCCCGGAGACACGACGCTGGTCAGCGTGGGATGCCCCGCCTGCCCCTCTTCGCCCGCGAGTTGGGCGGTCCGGATCGCCGACACCCGGAACGGCGTGTCCTTGGACAGTGCGGCCGCCGCCACCCCAGGTACGGCCGCGGCGCGCTCCAGGATGCGGGCATGGAAGTCGCGTCCGCGGTCCTCGCTATAGCTCTGGTCGGCCACGTTATATGCCACGACGCCGAGGTGCGCGGCGTCGAAGCCCACGTCGATCAGCGCCGCGTTCTGCAAACTGCGCAGGAAGAGACCGGCGCCCACCAGAGCCACCAATGAAAGCGCGACTTGCGCGATCACCAGCACGCTCCGTGTGCTGGTCACCTTGCGGATGCCGCCCGAGGCGCTGCCGCGCTCCTTGAGGTCGCCGGCCAAATCCGGGTTGGTGGCGCGCAGGGCCGGAACGAGTCCGAAGACCAGCCCGGTCAAGAGCGAAACCGCGAGTGTAAACAGCAGCACCCGCGAATCCAGGTCCAGCGTGAACGCGGCGTGCCGGAATACCGGAGGGCGCATTCCCCAGAGCAGGTCGCGCGACCAGCGGGCGACCTGCAAGCCACAGGCGCCGCCCGCCAGCGAGAGCACCGCACCTTCGGCCAGCAACTGCCGTACCAGCCGATGGCGTCCCGCTCCCAGTGCCAACCGGATGGCGATCTCCCGGTTGCGTCCCGAGGCTCTGGCCAGCAGAAGGTTCGCCACATTACCGCACGCAATCAGCAGCACCAGCGCCGCGATGGCCAGCAGCACCACGCCCGACCGGGAGATCAAGGGCCGGGTGCGCGCGTCCATGGCGGCGTCTTCCAAACTCAGCAGGCGGACGCGGCGGTCGCGGTTGTCCTCCGGGTAGGCACGCGCCAGGTCGGCGACCAGCGGCGCCAGTTGTTCCTCGGCCTGCCGCCGCGAGGAACCGGGTTTGAGACGGGCGACCACGCTGAACAAGAGCGCCCGGCGCATCCCGACCAGAGCGGGCGCGGGGACCACGCGGGCGAAGCCCGAAAACGGGAGGAATACATCCGCCCCCGCCATCTGATTCAACCCGGCGAACCCCTGCGGCGCCACCCCCACAATGCGATAGGGGAGTCCATCGATTTCGATCGACCGCGCGGTGACGCTCGGGGTGCCTCCGTACAGCCGCATCCACAGCGGATAGGAGAGCACCGCCACCGGCAACCCTGCGGGCGGCGCGTCCTCTTCCGGAAGGATTCCGCGGCCGAGGGTCATCGGAATCCCCAGCGTACCGAAGTAGCCGCCGGTAACCAGGTGCACCATGAGTAACTGCGGATCACCCTGCCCGGTCAAACTCGCGGTAACCGGCGAATAAAGGATGAGGGAGGAGAAAACGGTGTTGCGGTCGCGCAAATCGCGGTAGTTCGGGTAACTTAGTCCGAATTGACCCGGCGTGTGCGCGTCGATCGTGACCAGCGCGGCGAGCGTGGATGAGTCGCGCACCGGAATCGGCCGCAGAAAAACCGCGTTCAGCAGGGTGAAGATCGTGGTGTTGGCGCCAATACCCAGCGCCAGCGAAAGCACGGCAGCCGCCGCGAATCCGCGATTCCGAACCAGTCCCCTGAGGCCGTAGCGTAAATCGCCCACAAACCCCGTCATGATGCTCTGTCTTTATAACATAGCCGCACCCAGGCTGTTGCTATACTCCAATTTCGTGAGCGGGCCGACGCTAATGGTGGTTATCGGGTCAATTCTGGTGGCAGGATGCAGCCGTAGTCCGGTGTCCTATGCCATGCCGCCGCAGAGTTCGCTCGCGCTCGGTCACAATCCCGGCGGGCGCGGCGCGTGGGTCGCCATGGACGACCCGGCGGCGGCGGACTATATCCTGCGCGACATCGCCGCCCAACCCGATCATCACCGGTGGGCGTTCGCCCATCCCGAAATGCGGTTTCGCCTCAAGGACGGCGGATACTCCCGGTTTGCCGCCGAATTCGCCGTCCCCGAGGCGACCTTCAAGAGTACCGGACCGGTCACCATCCGGGTCGCGGTCGACGGCACTGCGTTGGCTCCGTTCCACTGCGCCCATGCAGGGGATTACCGGATGGAGTTGGCCGTGCCCCAGGCGGCGCTGCGCGATCCGCAGGACGTCCATGTCACCTTCGAAACCAGTCCCCGTTGGGTGTCACCCGAGGACGGCGCCGAACTCTCCTTTTACCTGCGGGCTGCCGGGTTCCTGCGCTAGATGAGGGAAGTACTTTCCATTCTCGCCGGCGCCGGTTTCACGGTGGGAGTTTCGTTCGCTCTGGGAAGCCTGCTGCTGCGGGCACTGCGCCTCCGCTTCTTCCGCCTCGAGGGGGCGTTATTCGCCTTCGTGGCCGGGTCCGCTGTACTCAGCCTGTTGGTGACCCTGCTTTGCCTGGCGGGGGAGGCGCGGAAAGGGGTTTTCCTGTGGACAGGCCTGGCGGCGATTGTGGCGGCGGTCTGGCGCGGTCGCGCGGACCGGGTTCGACGGCGCACACTTCCGGCTCTTCCGATGAATTGGCTAGTTCCATGTGTTGTTATATTTACGGCGCTATTTATCTACTATTTCTTTAATGCTCTGGCGCCTGAAGTCAGCCCCGACGGCAGCGGGTATCACCTGGGGAATGTGGCGCGGATGTTGCGGCACCGAGGTTTCGACTGGACCTTCCACAGCATGTACGCCTACCTCTCCCAAGGCGCCGAGATGCTGTACCTGTTCGCGTACGCATTTGGGAAACACTCGGCGGCGGCGATGGTTCATTTCGCCTTCCTGTGTGCGCTGCCGCTGCTGATGGTGTGCTACGGACGCCGCTTCGGACTGGGGAAGGCGTCCCTGTTCGCGGCGCTGCTTGTGTTTGGCAGCCCGGTGGTGGGGAAGGATGGAGTGTCCGCGTACAACGATCTGGTGGTTGTCACGGTGATTTATGCAGTTTTTTATCTGCTTCAAGTATGGGACGAGAATAACAGTTTTAATATATTGATTCTACTTGGATTGTTGTCTGGATTCGCTTATGCGGTCAAGTACACGGCGGTGCTCACCTTGCCATTCGCTCTGGCGTGGCTTAAATGGCGCCGCCGCCTGACCTGGACCGCCTTTGCCGGCGTCCTGCTGCCGGCGTTGCTGCTGATTACCCCCTGGGTGCTGCGGAACTGGATCTGGTTGGGCAATCCGGTCGCGCCGTTCGCAAATTCCTGGTTTCCGAATCCCTACTACCACCCGGGCATGGAGCGGATTTATGTCGACACGCTCGCCCACTATCAGGGAATCAAGCATTGGTGGCAGATTCCTCTGGAACTGACTCTTCGCGGAGGACTTGTCGGCGGCGTGTTCAATCCGGCGTTTCTCATGTTCCCCTTGAGCCTGCTCGCCCTGGGTAACACACAGGGGCGCCGATTGCTGCTGGCGGCTCTGGTTTTCGCCCTGCCCGCCTGGATGAATACGGGTTCGCGCTTTCTGATTCCTTCCGCGCCGTTTGCCGCGATGGCCCTGGGGATGGCTCTAGAGTCGATTCCCGCCGCCTTGCCTCTTTCGGTCGTGTTCGCCGGCCTGCTCGCCTGGCCCCCCCTGGTCTCTGTGTACTGCGACTCCAGTACCTGGCGGATCGGTGAGCTCCCCATTCGTGCAGCCCTGCGAAAAGAAGATGTTAGCGCGTATATCCTCAAGTATCAGCCGGACGCCGGATTGAATCGCGCGCTGAACCTGTACACGACTCCGGCGGACCGGATCTTCTCCTTCGCCGGACGTCCGGACGCCTACCTCGACCGCGACATCGTTGTCAGTTACGAAGGCACCCTCGGCAATCTGGTGAACGACATTCTCTGGGCGCCCCAAGCCCATCCCGCGGACTTCCAGCAGCGCTTCCGGTTTCTTCCCATCGACGCCATGGCGGTTCGGGTTGTGAACAACGCCACGAGCGATAACTTCTGGACGGTTGCGGAGATGCGCGTTTTTTCTCAAGCAAAGGAGGTGGCCAGGGCCGCGGATTGGCGGGTCAGCGCGTTTCCCAATCCTTGGGAAGCCCCGTTAGCTTTCGATAACAGTTACGCGACCCGCTGGTCCACCTGGGAGGGGATGCGGCCGGGGGCGCATCTGGAGATCGACTTTCCGCGGCCCACCCGCATCGATGCCGTGATGCTCGACTGCGAGATGGCTTGGGACGCCAAACTGCAAGTGAATGTGAAGTTGCCCGCCGGACGCTGGGTGCCTCTTACCGATACGGCGGAACTCGAGAAGGTGGACACACCGGAAGGATTGCGACGCGCCGCCGCCCGCGATGTGAAGGCGCTCGGCATCCGCTATCTACTGGTGAACGAGGGCGATTTTGTCTACCAGGACTTCAACAAATACCTGCGATTCTGGGGTCTCACCCAGCTTACCGAGGTGAATGGGACACACTTCTACCGCATCGACTAAACTCGCGTTCACGCTGATTGCGGCCCTCTTCGTCGTGAGTGTGTTCCGCGCGGCGACTGCGGACATCACGCCGGGCGAGGCGTGGAACTACACCCATTACGTCCTGCCGCCATGGCACGATGCGCTTCTGAATTACGATACGAACAACCATGTTCTCAATACGTTACTTGCACGAATCTCAACTGCCGCTCTAGGTAGAAAAGAGATTGCGCTGCGCCTGCCGAGTCTGCTTGCCGGGCTCCTATACGCATGGGCGGCGTGGCGGCTTGCCCGGCGCTTGTACTCCGGGTGGGGATTCCCCGCCGCGGTGGCTTTGCTGCTGCTAAACCCACTGGTGGTGGATGCCGTCTCCGAAGCGCGGGGCTACGGCATGGCAATCGGGTTCTGGTGCTGGGGCTTGGAACTGTTTCTCCAATGCACAGAAGAGCTTACGCCACGGAAGTTGAACCTGGCCGCGGCGGCGCTGGCGCTCAGCGTCGCGGGTTGCCTCTCCTTCGTGGTTCCGGCGCTGGCTTTGGGAATCGCGGCCACGGCTGTACTCCGGCGCAGGATGTTCCGCGATTTCTGGCTGCCGTTGGCGGTGTTCCTGTTTTGGCTCCTGGCGATTCCGTTGAACCGCGTGCTGTTGAGCGACCTCGCAGTGGGCGCTACCAGCCTGCGGCAGACACTGGGCGAGTTGACGGCGGCGTCCCTGGCGGCGCTCCCGCTCCCTGCCGCTAGCGTTGCGGCGGTCGTCCGCGTCTCGGCGGCGCTGCTGGCCGTGGTCGCGGGCGGCTTTGCCGTGGTCCGCCGCCGAACCGAACCAATGCTTGCGTTATGCGCAGCTACTACGCTGATTGGCTTCGGCTTATTGCTTTTCGCGCATGCGCGGTTCAAGGCTCCGTTTCCGCGCGAGGGCGCCATCTATTTTGTACCGGTCCTGACGCTGACCGCTCTGGCTCTGATGCGGCGCCTTCCGCGGACGATGCTCTGCCTCGCGGCCGGTTGCGTCGTCATCTATGCGGTCGAACTGCCGCTTGGGGACTACCGGGAAGGGCGGCAGTTCGCCGGCAGCCGGAACATCGCCAAGGCGTTGCGCGCCGAAGCGGGCCGGAACATGGTGCGGATTGCCGTGAGTCCTCCGCTTGCAGAGATCGTGGACTATTACCGGGCGCGATACCGGCAGGCGAACTGGCAGGCCATCGAGACGACTCCCGCGGCTCCCGGCTACGATTTCTACGTTCTGACCGGCGAGGACGCGCCCGTGGTCGAGCGGTTGAGCCTCCGGGTTCTGGACCGTACCGCGGGGATCCTGCTGGCTGCGCCTAAAGCCCGTTGACCACCTGGAGCATGTCGCGGTGAGCCAGAACCGTGGTGGGGTCCCGCTGCAGGATCTCGAAATAGCGCCGCGCGAATCCGGAACCGGCTTCGTTGGGTACCAGCAGGCGGCGCGCCTCTCGGGTGAGCTCGTGGTTTTCCTCGGTGGTCAGAGGGGGCTCCTTGCGTGCCAAGGCCTCGTCGATCACCACGATAAATTGGGAAAGCTCGCGCAAGGGTTGAAAGAAGGGATCGTTCATTACGAGGTCGAGATACTGTCCGGTGGACGTGATGCGCGCGATGTCGCGCTCATAGGCCGCCTTCTCGCTGTCCAGCAGGGTCTTGTGCAGCGTGAGCAGTCCGTCGCGCAGGAGTTTGAGCCGCCGGCGTAATTCGTGCATCGCTTTTATCGTATCGTGGAAGGACATGGGTTTCCTGGACAACCTGGAGAACAATCTCAAGAGCCTGGAGTCGGCCGAACAGCAGCGCGACGAAGCGGAGCGGCGCGACCGTGGCCGCGGGGCGGAGCGCGCCCGCTCCCTGGCCGAGGCTCCCTGGGCCGAGGAATTGCGGAACGGTCCCTATACGGCCGAGTTGCTCAAGCAGGCCGCGCGGATCGGATTCTCGCTGCGGACCAAGGTGAATTTCACCTGGATCGGCACTACGCTGCGGCTGGAAGCCCGGGAGCGCCGGCTGGAATTGCGGCCCACGCCGGAGGGGATCGTCGCCGCCTATGTGGAGGCCAACAGAGAGGACCGCGTCGAGCCCCTCGACTTGAAGGGCGATCCCGGCAACCTGGTGCGCGCCTGGCTCGCCGCCTGAACGCTATGCGGATTCGCGGCTTCGATCCCGGTCTGACCGAGCAGTATACGGGAAACCTGCGCCGGGTCATCGAGCGCGACGGCAGCCTCAACGTCGAGCGCAGCGGGGCCAGTTGGCGGGATTTTCACCCCTACCTCCACCTGATCAACATGCGGTGGCCGGGATTCTTCGCCATTCTCACCGGCGGCTACCTGCTGGCCAATACGCTGTTCGCGGTGATTTACTTTTCGCTGGGCCCCAACCAGCTTCAGGGCGAGGACGCGAGTTCGGCGGCGGGGCGGTTTCTCAGCGACTTCTTTTTTAGCGCGCACACGCTGACTACCGTAGGTTACGGCAGCATCGCCCCGCACTCCCTGGCGGCGAACGTGGTGGCGGTGATCGAGTCGATGGTCGGGGTACTGGGGTTCGCGGTCGCCACCGGGTTGTTGTTCGGACGCGTCTCGCGCCCTTCGGCAAAAATCGGGTTCAGCGAGACCATGGTCGTGGCGCCCTATGAAGAGGGCACGGCGCTCGAATTCCGCATCGCCAACCGGCGGCGCAACGATCTCATGGAAGTCGAGGCGCGGGTCATGCTCATGACCGTCGAGACGCGCGACGGGACGCCGGTGCGCCGGTACGCCCAGCTCAAGCTGGAACGGAGCCAGGTGCTCTTCCTGGCGCTGACCTGGACCATCGTTCACCCGATCGACTCGGGCAGCCCGCTCTGGAGTCTCACCGCCGAAGATCTGGCGCGGCAGCAGGCCGAGTTCGTGATCCTGCTCAAAGCCTTCGACGATACATTCAGCCAGACGGTCTTCGCCCGCTACTCCTACCGGCACGACGAGATCCAGTGGGGCAAGCGCTTCGCACCGGCGTTCCGCATGAATCACCGGGGCGACATGGTGATCGCCCTGGACCGGTTGGGCGCGGTGACCGATGCGTCAGCGTGAGGCCGGCGGGACGATCCGGTTCATGCGCGCATAGATCGCCATCTGGCCGTAGTGGTCCATGGTGTGGGAGATGGCGAGCACGCAGAACGCGCCGCGCGCCATATCGGGAGCGCCGGCAAACGGCGGCTTCAGCAGCTCCAACTGGTTCCTGTCGTTGAGCGAGTTCATCGCCTTGTGCGCGTAGGCGAACGCGTCTTTGAGGAATTGGACCACCTGCGCTTTGCTCGCCACGCTGTCCGGCCCATTTTCGCCTTTGCCGAGATCCAACGGAGGCTTCTGTTGCAAGACCGCCGCCGAGAGCATGTAGAGCACGGCGGCCACGTGCTTGGTTTGTTGCGCGAAGGAGCGGGCGTTGCTGAATGCGCCGTCCTTGGGAGCGAAGGCGAAGGCCGACTCCGGCATCGCCTCGACCAGCGGCACCATTTCCCTCTCGGCGCCGCTCAACTGCGAGTCGTAGAGGCGCGGCAGGGTGGTATCGGCCGCGAGCGCGGCGGATCCCAGCATAAAGCACAAGACGATCATTCGTTTGGTCATCGGGAAGCTCTCCGGTCGAGATTCGCCGCGGGCGCCAGGGCGCGCACCGCCCAGGATGTCGCGGCGGAGGAAATCCACTGATCGTGATCGAAGGGGAAGCCGCTCTGGAAGTACGGCTGGAACTTGGGCGCGCGGCTGCGCACGTACCACGAACCGTCCTGCCATTGCGTGGCCAGCAGGTACTGGACACCCCGCGCGTAAGCGGCGTCCGCGGGCTGGAGGATGCCGGCTTCGCGCAGCACCCAGAGCGTCTGTCCGGTCGCATAGGCGTCGCTGGACAGGGTCGGGGTTTGTGCCCAGCCGCCATCGGCGCGTTGCGCGGCAAGCAGGGTGTG
>JBBIQR010000057.1:14317-21025 GCA_037442245.1 Candidatus Solibacter sp.
CCGCCCTGGGCCCGATCTGCGCCAGCGTGTGTACCGTTTCTTCATTGCCGCCGGCCCAATGCAGCCCGGCGATTTGCATCGCGGCGTCGTCCGTGGTCATTGCTTTGGTGTGGAGCAGGTAATCGCGGGCGCGCGCGATGCGCGGCGCCAGTTCCGCCTCCATCCCCGAAGTACCGAACACCTGCATGACGCGCAGCGCCACCGCAGTCCGCGCGATATGGCCCTCTTCCAGGGGCGCGCGCGAGGTGCCGCCGAACCACCAGCTTCCGTCGCTGCGCTGGAAGTGGGCGATGTAGGTCACCAGAAGATCGGTGAGGGAGTTCGGCGCGTACCGTTCTCCGGCCAGCGACATCAGGATTTGAATCCAGGGGTCGCTGACGCCGCCCAAGTCCGCCCGCTCCACCATGGGCTGCTGGAACTGCATGGTCATGCCTTCCATCATCTTGATGTAAGATTTCGCCTGGTCCTCCGCGACCTTCGCGCCTGCCGCGCGCGCGGCTCCGATCGCTTCCAGGGCGGCAGGTTGGTGGTGACAGCCCACACATCCGGATTGCAGGAAGAACTCCGTCGCGCCGTGTTCGAGCAGCGCGGTGGCCTGCTCTACCGCCTGCATCGTGTTGCGGGTTTCGCCGTTCTTGCGCACGGGCGCCGTGTAGGGCGCGCCCATCTTCCCGCCAGACTCCTTCAGGACGGCAAGCACCTCGCGGTGGTTGAACTTCATCGCCCAGTCGAGAGCCGTCTCATCCACCTTGCTGCGCGCGTTCACATTGGCGCCGGCGCTCAGCAGCAGGCGTGCGACAGCGGGGTCCTGCTCTTCGCTCGAGACCGCGAACATGAGGGGCGTCATGCCTCGGATGTCGGTGGCGTTCACCTTGGCGCCCGCGTCGAGCAGCGTCTTCACGACCTCCGCGGAGCAGTAGGTGGAAGCCAGCATCACCGGGGTCAGGCCGATGAGCTGAATTTTGCCGAACTTCACCTCGCCGCCGAACGTATTGGACGAGTTGACATTCGCGCCCTTGGCCAGCAGCATCCGAATGGCGTCCAGGTTGCACGTGGAAGCCACCGCCTGGAGCGCGTCATTGCCATCATGATCCGCCGCCTTGGGGTCTGCGCCTTTGGATATAAGGAGGCGCATCCGTCCGGCATCGTCGGCATCGGTCGATGCCAGCAGCACGGTGACTTTGCCCGAAGTGGCCGCCTGCGGGTCCGCGCCTTTATCGAGGAGCAGATGGAAAGAGGCGGAGCAGGAACTACATGCCGCGGCGAGCATCAGCGGCGTGCGTCCACTCTTGGTTCTGGCATTCACGTCGGCGCCTTTTTCCATCAGGAGGCGCGACTTTTCGTAGTTCTCCGCGGCGTAAAGCAGCGCCGTGTTGCCGAACTGGTTCTTCGCGTTCACACCGGCGCCGGCTGCCAGCAGCAGGCGGACGGCTTCGGTGCTGCCGTAACCGGCGGCGTACATCAGCAGTGTCGTGTCGCGCGAATCGTGGGAATTCACGTCCGCGCCGGCGCTGAGGCGCGCCTTGAGGGCGGACAGGTCATTGTGCCGGATGAGTTGGATCAACTCGCCGGGCTGATTTTGCGCATGGATCGTGGCCATCGCACAGAGCGACAGCAGGGTGACAGCTAGCCCTCTCATGTGTATCCTCCGAGTGGTGGTGGGCGTAGTATAGCCGAAATTCCGCCCGGCGGCGCGCTAAATTGGAAGGATCATGGAGGTTGCCTCTCGCAAGGGGGAAGCGCCGCGCGCCATCGCGGCTCCCACCGGGCGCCTGGTGGTGCCGCCGGTTTCCGGTGCCGGGTGTGCCCTGGAGCTATCGCTGATTGTCCCGACCCTCAACGAGGGCGAGAATATCCGTGCGTTCCTGGATGCGGTACGGCAGAACCTCGACGCCGCGTTGCCCGGACGGTACGAAGTAATCGTGGTGGACGACGACAGCGCCGACCGTACCTGGGAGACCGCCGCCGGCATGATGCCGGATTTCCCGGAGTTGCGCGTCGTACGCCGGCAGAACGAAGGGGGGCTGGCCGCCGCCGTCATCCGCGGCTGGCAGACGTCGCGCGGGCAGTGGGTGGGCACGATTAACGCCGACTTTCAGCATCCCCCGGAAGTGCTGCCGCGTCTGCTCGAACGCGCGGGCGATGCGGACCTGGTGGTGGCCACGCGGCACGCCGATGGCGGCGGACTCGGCGATTGGGGCCTGCTGCGCCGCGCCGCATCCTGGGGCGCGGCGCGCATCTCGCGCTGGCTCCTGCCGGAGGTCTTCGCGCGCGTCAGCGATCCGCTCAGCGGCTGTTACCTGGTGCGCCGGGCGGCGATCGAGGGCGTGGAACTGCGGCCCCTGGGATATAAGAGTCTGATGGAGATCCTGGTGCGCGGGCGCATCGGCGCAATTCACGAGTGCGGCTACGAGATGCGCAAACGCGTGCTCGGCGAGAGCAAGGTGCGGGCCATCCATCCCTATCAGTATGTGCGTCACCTTCTGCGCCTGCGCGCCGCCCGCCGGGAGCGAGGGTGATTCGCGCGCCGCGCCGGTTGCCGGCGCTGGTCTCCGCCCTTCTGGTGCTGGCGGGCGCGGTGCGCATCGTCTCCACCTACCGGCAGATTGCGCAGACCTCCGACGAAACGCCGAACATCGCCTGCGGCATGCAGTATCTGGACCTGGGCCGCTACGATTACGGCGCCTTCCATCCGCCGCTGGCCCGCCTGGCGATCGCGCTCGGTCCGTACCTGTATGGGGCGCGATCGCAGCATTTACCGGATCGCTGGCAGGAAGGCAACGCGGTGCTCGACAGCACCCCGCGTCCGGCGAAGGCCCTGACCCTGGCGCGGCTGGGCATCCTGCCCTTCTTTCTGCTGGCTTGCACCGTCGTCTGGCTGTGGGGACGCCGCCTGTTGGGCGAGTGGGGAGCGGCGGCGGCCGTTTTCCTGTTCACCAATACGCCCGCGGTGCTGGCGCACGCCGGCCTCGCCACCATGGACATGGCGGTGGGCGCGGGCGTGTGTACCGCGCTGTACGCATTCGAGCGCTGGCTGGAGGATCCGGGTTGGAAGCGCAGCTTGCTGTTCGGCGTGGGGCTGGCTCTGGCGCTCCTCACCAAGTTTTCCAGCATCCTGCTTCTGCCGGTATGCGGCGCGGCGCTGATCGCCATGTACCGGCCGAAATGGCGCGCCCGCAACTGGGCGTGGATTCCGGTGGCGTTCGTGCTGGTGTGGGGCGCGTACCGCTTCTCCTTCGGACCGATGACGGAGCACGTCGCGCGCGACGCCGCGGATCAGGGCGGCCTCTGGGCGCGCGTGCCGCAAGGGCTGCTCCGCGTGGTGGAGAGCACGCCGGTGCCGGCGCCGCGTATCCTCGACGGACTGTGGCAGGTGCACAACCACATCGAGGGCGGTCACACGGCGTATCTGCTGGGCCGCCACAGCTTCCACGGATGGTGGTACTTCTTTCCGGTGGCGCTGGCGGTCAAGGCGCCGCTGGGACTGCTCGCACTGGCCATCGCCGGAGCGTTCTCGCGCAGGGTGCGGGCGCCGGCGGTCCTGTGCGCGGCCATCATCCTGGTGAACCTGCCCACCAGCCTGAATATCGGGGTGCGCTACATGCTGCCGCTGTTCCCGCTGCTGGCCCTGGTGGCGGCGGGCGGCGCGGTCCAGCTCTGGAAGCGGCATCCGATTGCCGCCGCGGCGCTCCTGCTGTGGGCCGCGGTTTCGGTGGGGCTGTCGCATCCCGACTACATCGCCTACTTCAACGAACTCGCCGGATCGCATCCCGAACGGATTCTGGTGGATTCCGATCTCGACTGGGGCCAGGACATGCACCGCCTGGCCGCCGAACTCAAGCGCCGGCACGTCGAGTACCTGCACATGGCGTGTCTCTACACTGGCGATGATACGCGCCTGGGGCTGCCCGGGTGGGACGGCCTGGAACCATACCAGCCGGTGAAGGGATGGGTCGCGGTGAGCTACACCATGCGGGAGAATTACGCCTGGATGGCGGCGCAGCAGCGGGGCCGCGGCGACCTCGCCTTTGCCTGGCTGGACCGCTATCAGCCGGTGACCCGGGTTGGGAAGTCGATCCTGCTGTATCGCATTCCGGATTAATTTTGAACCGGGGCGCCCGTCGCGGTCGTAATTAGGGTCATGCGCACGGAACTCCGCTACGCACTGCGGTCGCTGGCGCGCGACCGGGGATTCGCGCTCACGGTGATGCTTTCTCTCGCGCTGGGCATCGGGGCCAACACCGCGATTTTCACGCTCATCGACGGGATTCTGGTACGCCCGCCGGACTATCGGGAGCCGGAGCGTTTGGTGACCATCAACCAGAGCATCCCGATGTTTGCGAAGAGCTATCCCGAACTGCCCACCAACATAGCGATCTTCAAGGTCTGGCAGCAGAGGTTGAGCACGCTCGAAAGCGTGGCCATCGCGCAACCCGCGTCGTTCAACCTGACCGGCGCCGGACAGCCGGAACAACTCCACGGCGTTACCGTCTCGGCCGGATGGCTGCGGATGTTCGGCGCCGCGCCGATGATCGGCCGCGATTTCACGGCGGAGGAGGAGCAGCACGGGCACGACCAGGTCGTGCTGATCGGCGAATCGCTTTGGCGCAGGCGTTTCCGGAGCGACCCCGCCATCGCGGGCCGCAAAATCCTGCTCGACGGCAAGCCCTTCGATGTCGCCGGCGTGGTGCCTGCATCGTACGTCTTTCCGGTCACCGATATGCTCAATGCGCGCAAGGACGACAAACCGGTCGAGATCTACCGCACCCTCGGTTACCAGCCGGACGACCTGAAAGTGCGGCTCAACGAGCTGAATTACTGGACCATCGGACGGCTCAAGCCGGGCGTTTCGCTGCCGCGCGCGCAGGCGGAGTTGAACGTCGTCGAGGCCGATGTGGACCGGCAGATGGAAGGCAATTTCCACATTCACGCCAACATCGGATCGCTCATGGAGGGGATGACGGGCCACTCGCGGCAGGGCTTACTGCTGGTGATGGCGGCGGTCGGCGCGGTGTTGCTGGTGCTGGTGGTGAACCTGGCGAACCTCTCGCTGGCGCGAGCCGCCGCGCGCGGACGGGATGCCGCGATCCGCACGGCGCTCGGCGCGGACCAGGGCAGGCTGGTCCGCCAGTCGCTGCTCGAGAGTCTGCTGCTGGCGTCGGGCGGCGGGACGCTTGGCGTGCTGCTGGCGTGGTGGGGCGTCCACGCGCTGGTGGCGGAAGCTCCGGTGGATCTGCCGCGGCTGCACGAGGTCCACATGGACTGGCGGGTGCTGCTTTTCGCGCTGGCGATTTCGTTGATCGCGGGTGCTCTCTTCGGCGTGCTTCCGGCGATCCACAGCGCGCGCACGGCGCCCATCGACGCGCTGAAATCCGGCGGCCGCGGCAGTACCGCCGGCCGCGCCGGACTGCGCGTGCGCAGCCTGCTGGTGGCGGTCGAGGTCGGGCTGAGCGCCGCGCTGCTGGTGGTCGCGGGTTTGCTGATCGCAAGCTTTACCCGCGTGATGAACGTGGACCGCGGCTTCCAGGTGGATCGCGTCCTCGCCGTGGACGTCTCGCTGCTCGAGACCAGGTACAAGGAGCCGGCGCAGCGCACGGAGTTCTTCGACCGGCTGCTGCCCGCCGTGGCGGCGCTGCCCGGCGTGCGGAGCGTGGCCGCGACGTCCACGCTCCCGCTCACCGGCGAAAACTGGATCGATCTGGTGGAGCGCGAAAAGGAAACGCGCCCTCCGACCGAACTGCCCGCGAGCAACGTGCGATTCATCAGCCCCGGATATTTCTCCGCGCTGGGGATTGCGCTTCGGGAAGGGCGGCCATTCGAGGATCGCGACCGCCAGACCAGGGTCGTGATCATCTCGGCGAGCCTCGCCAAACGGCTGTGGGGCGATGAGAGCCCCCTCGGGCGGAAATTGAAGGACAACGACACCTTGATGCAGGTGGTCGGAGTGACGCCGGACCTGCGCAGCACGAGCCTGGATCACGACCCGGTGAACGTGCTCTACATCCCCTACTGGCAGCGCCCGCGGCTGAGTGCTTCGATCGTGGGGCGGACTGCCCTCGATCCCCGGCTGGCGGCCAATGCGGTGCGGTCGGCGGTATGGAAGATCGATGGCGAGGCCACGATTCCCAACGTGCGTACCTTGCAGGAGGTGATGGCGCAATCGGTGGGGCAGCGGCACTTCCAGATGCTGCTGGTCGGGCTGTTCGCGCTGGCGGCGATGGGGCTGGCGGGTATCGGCACCTATGGGGTGCTGGCGTACGCGGTGGCGCGTCGCACCAGCGAGATCGGCGTGCGGATGGCGCTCGGCGCCGGACAGCCGGAGTTGCTCGGGATGGTGCTGCGGCAGGGGATGCGTCCGGTGTTTGCCGGGTTGGCGGCGGGCGCCGCGGTGGCTCTGGGGGTGGGCCGCTTCCTCGAAAGCCTGCTCTACCAGGTGAGCCCGCGCGACCCGGCGGCGTTCGCCGCGGCGGCCGGGGTGCTTCTGGCGGTCTCGGCCGCCGCCTGCCTGGTTCCGGCCCTGCGTGCGACGCGGGTGAATCCGCTCGACGCGCTGCGCTCGGAATAGTCGTCGATTCCGTTTGAATTCTTGCGGTTGCCCCTGTGTTGTGGAATATCCGGACACTCCGGTGGAGGCATGTTAGAATTGCGGGTGCCGCTATCAAAGGAGAGTCCGGTGTCCTCTTTTCTCCAGAACCAGTTCGAAAAAAA
>JBBIQR010000058.1:0-20773 GCA_037442245.1 Candidatus Solibacter sp.
CGGCATCATCCGCACCGATATGATCGCCAAAGTCGAGCAGGCGTACGAGGCGAAAATCGCCGGCGGCTTGTTGCCGCAGCGCCGCATGGGCGAGGGCGCCGATATCGCCCGGGCCGTGCGCGCCGTCGCCGATGGCCTGCTCGATTACTCGACCGGCACCGTGCTCAACGTGGACGGCGGCTTCAGTCTCCGCGCGCTGTAGCGCCCGCCCCCCGGCCTTCCCCGACGTTCATTCCCGGATGTAGCGCGTATACAGCCCCAGATAATACGGCAGCAGATACGCTGCGCCGTCGCCCAGCGTGCGTCCGTCGGTGGTTTGATCGAGTTGCCACGGATCGGTGTTCCAGTGTCCGGCGTAGCGCTCGTCGATCCGCAGCACCTTGCCGTTCACGCGATAGCCGAGCGCTTCGCCCGGGGAATCGCGCGCATAGGCGGGCAGCGGCAGGATATCCTTGCGCCGGCTGTTGCGGAAGCTCCACTCCACGCGGTCGATGGGAAAGCGGCGCAGGGTCTCGATCGAATCCTCCAGCCATGAACCTGCCGGCGTCAGGTCGATCCGGTCGAAGGCGTCCGTGTAGGTTTCGCCGCTCGCGATCGCGGCGTACAGAAAATCGAACAGGGGATTCAGTTCCGGCTCTTCCATGCGCCAGCGGTCGTAGAACGCCAGCAGATACTTGCGGCGCAGTTCGGGATCGCGCTCGTAGCGCAGCAGGCCGTAGAAGTTCATGAAGATCATCTCGTCATCGGACTGGTTTCCCGCGCCGGGTCCGCCGCTCGTCTTAGGGATGAGCACGTTCTCCTCGTACCCGTGACGCTCGATCAACTCGCGGTAGGCGCGCTCGTACCTGGCGTCGCCCGTGATGTGCGCGGCCACTTTCAGATACGAGAGAATGCTCAGCGAGTTGATGCCCCGTTCGTCGTGGAAATCCGCATTGTGGTTCAGATCCTCCGGATCGAAGATGCCCCAGCGGGTGGGCTTGCCGTCGTGATCGATCAACCGGAAGCCGTGATCGATCAGGTGGTCCGTGACTGCCGCCACCTGCTCGCGCACGGCGCGCTTCTCCTCTTCCGTGCGCGCGGCCAGATCGTAATAGAGGCCGTAGAAAAAGTAGTGCCCATCGAGTTCGTCGGAGCTGGTGTCGCTTTTCCAATACCACTTGCCGTCGGCGCTGAGCGGCCAGCGCGGCGTGATGGTTTTCCAGAGCCGGTCGCGGCTTTCCCGCATCCGCCGGTCGTGCTCGGGGTTGTCGGCGAGGTTGGGGTCCGGTCCGGAAGCGGGCAGGATGGTGCGCGCGACGAATCCGCGCGGCGCCGGGTGTTCGCCGCCCTGCGTGACCGTGCCGAGAAAGCGTAGCGCCCCGAACGCGGCCGCGGCGCGCCGGTACGCATCCTCGCTATGGGTGGCGGCGGCCGCGAAACATTCGCCCGCGCCGTACATCGCCGTCCAGAGACCGTCGTTGTCGCTGTCCTGCTGCGTCCACTCGCTGGTATCCCCGGCGCGCTTGAGCCGCACTTCGAGGACGTAGCCGTACGGCGTGCGGCGGTGACGCCGGTCGATTTCCGCTTCGAAGAAGCGCGCCTTTTCGGCAAGCGTCGTCGAGCGGCGCGCGATCCGCGAGACCCCTTTCGATGTGGCGATCCACGCATCGCCGGATCGGCTCACCGCGATCGATCGCACTTCGTCGGCCGGCAGCCAGCGCGGTCCCTGCCGGTATTCCCACGCGCGGCCGTCGAAGCGAATCGCCCCGGCGCGCGTGCCGAACCAGACCACGCCGTCTTCCCCGGCCGCGACCGTGGTGAAGTCGTCGTACGGCAAGCCGTCGGCGCCCGTGTAAAGCGTCCATTGCGCGCCGTCGAGGCAGCCGGCGCCTTGAGGCGACGCGAACCACAGCCGCCCGCGCGAGTCGAAGGCGACGCCCCGCACGTCGTCAGGAGCCCAACTGCGGGTGGCCGTACGCGGCAGCAGCCGCCGCCATGCGCCGCCCCGGTGCAGCAGGTACAGTCCGCTGGACGAGGCCGCCGCAATGCTGCCGTCCGCCGCGATCGCCGCCTGTCGCACCTCGCCCGCCGGCAACTCCGTGTCGCGGACCAGCCGCCCGCCCGCCAGCCGGTACAGTCCGTCGCCCGCGGAGATCAGCGGCGCCTCGCCTCCCGCGATGTGGCGCGTCGCCGGCGGCAGCGTAGCGATCCGCCGGCGCGGCCCGTTGCCGTCCATCCGCCACAGCGCGCCCTCTGCGGCAAACCAAACGCCGCCAGGCGACGCGGCCACCTGCATCGCGACACCGCCTTCGCGCGACCATGCGCCCCCGTGATCGCGAACCAGTCCTCCCGCCGTCGCCACCCACGCTTCGCCGGCCGCATCTGCCGCCACGGAAAACACATCGTCCGAAGGCAGCCCGGAGGAAGCGTCGAACACAGTACGCACTTCGGCGGCAAACGGCGGCACGGTCACGCCCTGCGCCGCGAGCAGCGCAGCCGCCAACAAGCCCGTGAGTAGAATGAGTTTCACGCTCCGGTTACTGTACCGCGATCCGCCATCGGTTAGGATGGCGATAGCGGCGATCGCCGCCTTCCCCATGCCGCATCCGCCGCCTGCCGCCAACCCCGACGCCGACTCCCTCCTGGGACGCCGCGTGGCCCGCATCAGCATCGCGGCCAGTTGCCTGCTCGCCGCCCTCAACGTCTCGGTCGGTCTCGCGGCCGGCTCCACCTCCGTCTTCGCGGCCGGCGTGGAGTTCCTGGGCGACGTCGTGGCGTCCACGTTCGTCCTCATCGGACTGACTCTGGCCGCGCGCCCCGCCGACCAGAACCACCCCTACGGTCACGGCCGCATCGAAATCCTCGCCGGACTCACCGTGGGGATGATCCTCGCGCTCGGCGGCGCGGGCATCTCTTATCGCTCCCTGCTCCACGTCGCCGACGTTCATCCGCCCCCGGGAACCTACGCCGTCCTGCCGCTGATCTTCGCGGTCGCGGTCCGGGGCGTCATGTCCACCGTCAAATTCCGCGTTGGTCGGCGCATCGGCAGCGCCGCGCTGACGGCGGACGCCTGGAACGACGCGGTGGACATTCTCTCCGCCCTCGCCGCGCTCGCGGCGCTCGTGCTCACGCTGAGCGATCCCGCGCGCTTCCTCGCCGCCGATCACTACGGCGGATTCGCCGTGGGCCTCTTCGTGATTTATACCGGCTTGCGCGTCATCCGCGACTCCGCGATGGATCTCATCGATACTATGCCGGATGCGGCGGTCATCGAGTCCATCCGGTTGGCGGCCCTCGAAGTCGAGGGCGTCGAAGGTGTCGAGAAATTGTTCGCGCGCAAGACCGGCTTCCGCCATCACGTCGAGATTCACGTCGAGGTCAATCCGCGCATGACCGTAGCCGAATCGCACCGCATCGCCACCGAAGTCCGGCGCCACATCCGCCAGACGCGTGCGTCGGTCGCCGACGTCCTCGTGCACATCGAACCCACCGGCATGCAATAGCGCGCCGGCAATCCTGATAGGATGCTTCGCATGAGAACCCTCGCCGCCTGCCTCTGGTTCGCCGGCGCGCTCTCCGCGCAGCGCAAGCCCGGCAGCCCGCTCGAACAACTGCCTCCGCAAATCGAAATGCTCACTCACTTCGGCGAGCGCGCGGATATTTCCCCGGATAATCGCGAGGTCGCCTTCATGGCCAAGAGCTTCGGCGACGCCATGGCCATCGATCTCGCCCGCCGCGAAATCCGCTGCCTCACCTGCAATGTGCCCGCCACTGCGTTCCTCCGCGTGATGCACCTCGCGACGGGCGACTACATCCTGATCGGGCCGGACCACTTCGAGGACATCCGCGTGAGCCGCTCCCGCGACAACGAGCTCTGGTTCCTCTCCAGACAGCGCGGATCGAAACCCGTCAAACTCGGCCAGAAGATGAGCGAAGGCGCCGCGATTTCGAAGAAGAGCCTCAAGATTTCCTTCTCGCAGGTACACGCGCAGAATCCCGATCTGCCGGAAGGCGCCTCCCAGTTGTTCGTCGCCGGCGTCGACCTCTCCGGACCGCAGCCCACGCTCGTCAACAAGACCATGGTCTACGAAAGCAAGGACCGCAACTGCACGCTCGAGGCGCAGGACTTTTACGATGACGACCGCAAGATGACCTTCACCTGTTACGAGCCGCAGGGATTGGCCTCGGTGATGGGAATCGACTTGAGTACGCGGGCCGTCACGAACCTCTCTAAGGCGCCGGGGACGTACAACGAGTGCGAGGGCATCTTTCCCGACGGCCAGTTCACCTGCGTGGAAGGCGACCGCCAGGTGGCCGAGCTCGGCGGCAAGCACGGCTCCGGCAACATCGACATCTGGAAACTCCGGCTCGACGGCGCCGGCAAGGACTTCACCCGGCTCACGCACTTCAACGACTACGAAGGCTGGAAAGCGTCGAACCCGGTGGTCGCAACCGATGGGCGGTTCATGGCATTTCAGGTGGCCCGGACGGCCGATCCTGCCGGCGTGGGCTACGGCATCCTCTTGTACTGGTTCCGGCGCTGACCCGCGCTACCAGATGCCGGGAATCTTTTCCGCACACCGCGGACAGGCTCCCGAGCCTTCGATCCGGTTGCGGACGATCCTGTACCCGCGCCGCTCCACCAGAGTGAGACCGCAGCGCGGACACCGCGTGTCTTCGAGACCGCCCACCTCTCCCGGCAGGTTGCCCGCGTACACGTAACGCAGCCCGGCGGCGCGCCCGATGCCCGCTGCGCGGACCAGCGTCTCGCGCGGTGTTGGCGGCCGCCCCGTCATGCGATAGTCTGGGTGAAACGCGGTCACGTGCCACGGGATGTCCGGCGAGATCCCGGCCAGATACGCGGCGATCCGCTCCAGTTCGCCGGCCGCGTCGTTGAAGCCCGGAATCACCAGCGTCACCACCTCCAGCCAGAAGCCCATCTCGTGAATCAACCGGAGGCTCTCCAGAATCGGTTCGAGCCGTCCTCCCAACTCGCGGTAATGGCGGTCGTCGAAGGATTTCAGATCGACCTTGAAGAGGTCGAGACACGGCCGCAGATACTCGAGCACTTGCGGAGTCGCGTTGCCGTTCGAGACGAAACCCGTGAGCATTCCCGCGCCGTGGGCCAGCGCAAACACCTCTTCGGCCCATTCGGCGGTGATCAGCGGCTCGTTGTACGTGCTGACGACGACGGACGCCCGAGCGCGCCGCGCTATCTGCACCAGCCCGGGCGCTGTGACTCGCAGGAACGGCGCGCCCGCTTCGGGGTCGCGAATCGCCTGACTCGTCTCCCAGTTCTGGCAGTACCCGCAGTGGAGGTCGCAGCCCATCATGCCGAAACTCAGCGTGTCCGCGCCCGGACGCACGTGAAAGAACGGCTTCTTTTCGATCGGGTCCACGTGCACCGTCTGCGCGTATCCCCAGGGTGCGAACAGCTTGCCGCCGCGATGGAACCGTACCTTGCATACGCCGGCTTGCCCGTCGAAGATCGGGCACCGGTGGCCGCAGGCGACGCACCGGATACGGCGCTCGTCGATCGGCTCCCACAACTCGCTCTCTTTCACCTCGCGCGCCAGGACTTCGGCGAGCGTACTCATGCCGCCCGGCTTTCCTGAAACTGCTGATCGCGGAACAGCGAGAGTTCCCAATCGTCGCCCAGGTAGACGCTCTCCGCCAGACCCGCCTTGCGCGCCAGGGCCTTGAGGAATTCCGTCCGCGAGAAACCGAACTTTTCCGCAACCACGGGCAGCAGCAACCCCTGCCGGGCGCCGCTTCGCAGCCAGGCGCCGTGCTGGCCGGGACGCAGCCGGCGCGGGTCCGCGGTGCGCCGCGGCGGCGTCAGCACGTGAACCTCGATCGTCGTCGCGCGCGCATCCCGCACGCGCTCGAACCGCGGGTCCGCCAGCGACTCCAGCGTCAGGAGTGGCACGCACTCGATCAACGGTTGCGCAACTTCGAAACATCCGACGCACCCGCGCAGTTCTCCCCCTTCGTACAGGCTGACGAACGCCCTGCCGCGCTGCGTCAGAGCCTCCGGCGGACGCGCCGCGGTAAATCGCCGCTGCTTGTTGCGAAGAAAACTCTCCAGCGTGAAGCGGGCGGCGGCAAGCAGCGCCGTCTGCTCCGCAGCGTCCAGATGCCAGGCCGATGGCCGGAAATAGCCGGCCGCGCCGTAACTCACCGAGTGCCGGTAGTCCTGCATCATCGCGCCGGACGTGTCGTAGTCCAGGTCCTCCTGAAACAGCTCTTCGCCCGTGCCCGCGATGGTTTCGAGCATCAACTGAATCGGCGATGCGCCGCATACCGTCGAACCGGTCTTCGCAAGCTGTTGGCCGAATATTTCCGCGTCGATACTCGCGGCGGCCGCGAGGACGCCCGAATCCAGCGCGCGCAGATCTTCTCCGGCGGATTCGCCCGGCTCGAACGGGAGGTAGTCGAAGTGATAGCCGAAGTGGGTGAGGTCGCTGCTTGCGATCACAATGGTGCGCGCGTCCAGCATCTCGCGCAACCGCGCTGCCGCGGCGCGGCGCTGTTCGGCGGAGAGATGGCCGGCGTATAGCGGCACGATGGTCGCGCCGGGAAGGTACGTTTGGAGAAACGGGATCTGAATCTCCACCGAGTGATCGCAAACGATGTCCTCGGAGACCGCGTGGAATGGCGGCACTCCGGCAAGCGCATCCGCCGCGTCACGATCCACCGCCGCCGCACCCAGCGGAGTTACTATGTGCGACACCGTGGGCACGCTCACGCCGTGAATCGGGCGCCGGTGCGAGAAACCCAGGATGATGACGCGCTCCGCCCCGGTTGCCTGAACGTGACGGTACGCGGCGGAGGCGACAGTGCCGGAATAGGCCGGCGCGGCGTGCGGCACAAGGAACGCGCGGCCCCCACGGCGCACGTAAGCGCCGGTCCGGCTGATGGAGTTCGCCAGCGAAGCGGCCAGAAGTTCCCTCAGTTCGGCGGGGTCTTCCGGATACCAGCTTCCAGCCAGCGGAGAACGATGGTCGATGACGGTAGCCATGCGCAACGACGACCCTCCTGCGAGGGTCCCTCCGCTGTTAGTTTGGACCCGCGCGCGGGCCAATGCAATCCACTCCGGCGGGCCGATTGCCGCCGGCGCTTACCAGACGTAGGTCGCGGCGGCGCCTGCCGCGAGAGCGGCGCGGGCGGCATTCCCGCGAAACCGGATCTCGAACGTCTGTTCCGCTTGCGCGTCGTTAACTACGATCAGGACATGCCGGCCATCCGCCGTGCGAAACGCCACGTTCGGCAGCGATGCCGAATCGGTCGAAGCGACCCGCACCGAACCCGGACGCACGAATTTCGCCGCGTGCGCGATCGCGTAGTACGCCAGATTGCGCGTCACGGTATCGCCGTCGATCGTGATCGCCCCCTGGCACATCGTGCATCCCCCGTTGTCCGTGTGCGGCCGGTTCTGCGGGTCCGCCGCGAGGTTCCACAGCAGCACGTTGCGGCTCCAGTTGCGCGTCGCGCCGATCACCAGGCGGCGAACCGGTCCCCCGATCCCGATGCTCGGCCGCGTATCCACCGATCCCGTCACCATCTGCTCGGTGAAGTACAGGTTCTTGTCCGGGTGGGCGTCGTGCACGGCGCTCATCGCCTCGATCTTCCCGCCGTAGAGATGGAAGCCGGACCCGTCCACATATTGCGCCGCTCCCTTGTCGCCCAGAATCGAGATGGCGTACCCTGGCTCGTCGCAGTTGTGATCGTAGAGCACGATCTTCGTGCGGATCCCCGCCGCGCGGAACGCCGGTCCCAGATGATCCCGGATGAACGCGGCCTCCTCCGGCGCCCGCATCACCATGCTGGGCGTGTTCTTGTCGTTGAGCGGTTCGTTCTGCACCGTGATCGCGTCGATCGCGATGCCTGCCGCGCCCATCGCTTGAATGTATTGGACGAAGTACCGCGCGTAGACCCCGTAGTTCTCCGGCTTGAGTTGTCCGCCCTTCACCGCGCCGTTGCTCTTCATCCACGCCGGCGCCGACCACGGCGACGCCAGGATCTTAATCCGCCGGTTGACGTGCAGGATTTCGCGGAGCACCGGGATCACATCCGCGCGGTCGGGTCCGAGATCGAAATGCGCAAGACCCGGGTCCGATTCGCCGGCGGGCACATCGTCGTACGAGAAGACGTGGTCGTTGAGGTCGGAGGCGCCGATGCTCACCCGCAGGTAGCTGACCCCGATGTGGGTGCCGTCCGTCGCGAACAGTTCGCGCAGGATGCCGGCGCGCTGCGCGGCGTGCATGCGGACCAGGTGCTGCGCGCTGCCACCCGTCAGCGCGAAGCCGAAGCCGTCGATCGCCTGAAACACGCGGCCATCGTCAATCTCGATGGCGCTATCGCCTCCGGCGGTCTTTGCGAATTGGAGGACTTCGGCCTGCCGGGCGAAGAGCGCGGATTTATCCGGCTTCGTCAGCCACACCGAAACCACGCCCTTCTTTTGCGCCGGCAGCGGATGAACCGCAAGCGCAAGCGCGGCGGCGAACGTGGCAAAGCGAACAGTACTCATGCGGATGGCTGGAGTGTAACACCGCGTTCACTCCACGCGGAAGTAGTAGTATTCGAGCGTGTCGGCGCGGCCGCTTGAGGTCGTGCCCGAAAGCGCGGCTTCGTAAGCGCCCGCCGTCAACACCCGCGCGGGAATCAGCAGCGAAACGCGGCCGGCGCTGTTCGGGAACGGGCCCGATTGGTTCCAGACAGGAACTCCAGCCGCCGTTCTCACCTCAACCGAAAACGTGGCGTACCCCGAGTCCCCTTCCAACTGCAACTCGATCTCCACGGCTGTGGTGCCGGGCGGGATCTGAATCCGCGGCGGCCCTTCCCCGCCCCGAACCGTACCGGGACGCACGGCGAAAGAGTACAGTCCGCCGGGTTGGATGGCCGCCGTCCCGCGGACCGCCGCTGTCTTCACGACCCGGCTCTGCATCCAGAGTGACGCCGTACTGACGCTCAGAACCCCGCAAGCCAGCGCCAGCGCGCCGGTGAGAGAGACCCAGCCCGGGCGAGTGCGCGGGACCGCCGCCGGCGCCTGCGCCACAATTTCGCCCAGTGTGGCGCGCGCCAGCGCGGCCGCCACCAGGAGGCGATCCTGCTGTCCGGTAGCGGCCGCGAATTCGCGCACCTTCGCCGCCTCCGCCTCCGGTAGTTCCCCGCGCGCCAGAGCATCGATCAGGTCGTCTTCCACTTCGCGCACGCGGTCCAGTAGCGCGGGATTGGCGAAGAGCGCCGCCTGCATGTCCTCGCGCTCCCCGCCAGACAACTCTCCCAACAGGTAAGCCACGATCTGTTCGTCCGCCGGTTCCAATGCCATCACGACGCCCTGCTGCACCTATTCACGAGTGGTGGCGCGCTCCGAAATATCACGCCTGTTTCGAATTCATGCATTTCAAGACACAATTTTCGATTTTCTCCCGAAGCCGCAGAGCCCGGTTGCGCACCGCGTTCAACGGCAGGTCCAGTTCGCGCGCCATGCGCTGCCGGTTTTCGATCCGCCTGCTCCTGTCGCCCTCGTAATAGCGCACGATGAAGGCGCGGCTCTCCGGCGGCATCCGCTCCAGACAGCGGCTCAGGCAATCCATCGCCGCCCGCTCCCGGTCGCGGTCCCCCTCCGCCGCCATGCGCCGCTCGTGACGTTCGAACTCTTCCACCGCCCGCGCGCGCCGCGATCTCTCGGCGACCACTTCGCGCAACACCAGCCGCGCGACGCCGTAGAAATAGGCGCCGGTATCCTTGACCTCCTCCCCGTCGCCCAAGCGCTTGGCGACCCGATTGATCGTTTCATCGGCGTGATCCTCGGGAAACGGCGCGCGCTCCCACTGAAAAAAGCGAATCAGACGCGCGCGCATGGCCTCATAGAGTTCGGCCGCTTCCCTTCGATCGCTGGAGAACCCTTCCAGAAGGCGATCGAACGCCTCTTGCGATAGCCCCCACCGCTCTCTGGCTCCGGCGCCGCGCATGGCTATTTCCAATCGCCCTGAATCGTGAACGCCGCCCAATAGTAAGGGTTGGACCACTGCGTGCCGCCGGCCATCTCGCGTTCCGCGGCCCACAGCGCGGCGGACGGCGAAGGCTCGCGCACCAGGTGCGCGTAGAAGCGCCGCATCAACTCCGCAGTCGCGCGGTCCTGCACGTTCCACAGGCTCGCCACCACGCGCGATGCGCCGGCGTAGAGAAAGCCCCGTGTCAGCCCGGCCAGCCCTTCGCCGCGCACTTCCCGGCCCAGTGCCGTGCGGCAGGCGCTCAGCACCACCAGGTCAGCGTCCAGATTCAGATTGTAGACCTCGAACAGCCGCAGATAGCCGTCGCGCGCGTTGCCCGACGCATCCACGCGCGACAGAACCACCCGCGAAAGCGCGGGTCGTTCGTTGTCGATCACGGTGTGGCTGGCAATGTGCAGCGTCCCGTAACCGCGCAGCGACCCATCGAAGAAGAGCGTGCGATTCGCCGCAAAATCGCGGAAAATCCGTACCCTGGCCTTGCCCTCCAGCGCCTCGATGCCGTCGGCTTCGTCGCCGGAAAAGCGCAGTCGCGTGTACTCCGGCGCCGCCTCGATGGACCGCGCGGAGACCAGCACGCCCTCCCGCCCTGCCCGCCTCGGAATCCGTGCATCCTCTGCGTCGAAGACCGGGTCGGCGATGACCGCCGTGCGCTTGCGCACGCCCGCCGCCGGCCCGCGTTCGCGCAGCAGCGCGATGGTCGACGCCGACGGCAGCATCACGACCGGATTCGTCGCCACCAGCGGACGCGAACTGCCGGGCAGCGGCAGCGCCGCAAACGGCACATAGTGCAGCGCGCCGTCGGCCACAATCGCAAGACGCCGCTTTCCAAAACGCCCGGCGAAAGGTCCGAACAGTATTCCGGCGAGTTGCCGCGCCCTTCGATCGAAGGCCGCGTCCGCCGCCAGCAGACGCAGCCGCTCCTCGTCGTCCCCTTCGTTCGCCGGGTTCCGGTTGCGCGCGTTCAATCCCTCGTAAAGGTCGTGAGCCAGTGCTTCGATCCGCGCGCCCGGAGGCAACTCCGCGCTCGCAACCCCATCCTGCGACACCAGCCAGGCGTAGCTGTGCTCCCGCCCGAGCGAAAATTCCAGCAGCAGCGTGTCCGGGTCGAGCACGCGCTTCTGAATCGCCTCCGCCGTCAGCGCCTGCGGCGCCATCAGCGCGGCGTACCGCGGGCTCGCCACGCGGATCGAAGCCTCCACTTCGTTGTACTTGCGCAGGGCCGTATCGAATGCGCCGCGCGCCCGCAGCAGTTCCGCGTCGGCTACCTTGCCGCCCGCCAGCGCTTCCAGGCGCTGCGCGCTGCCGTGCAATTCGTTGCGCAGCGAGCGTTCCCGCTCCAGCAGTTCCGCCGGCGCCCCGGCGCGGATCTGCGATCGCGCCTCCGCCAGGCTGTCCAGCAGGGTCCGCGCGCGGCTGCGTTCGCTCACTTCCAGCGCCTCGCGGTTGTATCCGGCATCCGGATGCAGGCTGTCCAGGTGCATCAGCAGCCCGATGTAGAACTCGTAATACGATTGCCGGTTGGCGAAGAACGTGGTTTGCAGATCGCGGCTCGAAACTCCCGCGTACAACCCCTCGACGATGTCCACCGCCTCCCGCATGTTCTTGCGCGCCTCGTCGGGTTTCCCGGCCAGCGCATTCGCGCGCGCCATCGCCGCCAGCGTCGCCGCCTCCCCGCCGCGCGCCCCGGTGAAGCGGTCCAGCTTCAAAGCCTCGTCGAAAGACGCCATCGCTTCCGCGCCCCCGCCGAGCGCAAGCTGCGCTTCGCCGAGGCGAGTGAGCGTATATCCCTGCCCGAACCGGTCCCCCGCATCGCGCTTCAACTCGAGCGATGCGCGGTATTCCTCGATCGCCGCCGCATACCGCTTCATTCCGGCGTTGGCGTCGCCCAGGTTCTGCAGGATGTACGACCGCGGCCGCGTGTCCGGTCCGCCCGCCAGGTTCAACGCGCGGTTGTAGAAGCCCGTCGCGCGCAGCGGTTCGCCGAGCGCCGCATACGCCAACCCCAGATTGTTCAGCGCCAGCACCTCGCGCGCAGGCTGCTGGAGCCGCTCCCAGATCGCCTCCGCCTCGTCGTACATCGCGATGGCTTTGTGATATTCGCCGATGTCGGCATAGGCCAGCCCGCCGCTGTTCAACGTGTTCGCGACGCCGGCTTCGTGCTTCACCGAACGGTACGAAGCCAGCGCCCGTTCGTACGCCTGGATCGCTTTCTCCGGCTCGCCCCACGCCCAGTAGACCGATCCCATGCCGTACTGCGCGAGTCCGATGCCGAGTTCGTCGTGCGCCTCTTCGCGAATCGCGAGCGCGCCCTCGTAAGAAGAGAACGCCTTCTGGTCGTCCCCCAGCAGGAAGTACGCCCACCCCAGATCCTGCAGCGCCGCGCCCTCGCCAGCGCGATCCTTGAGTTCCCGGCGAAGCGCCAGCGCCTGCTCGCCGGTGGCAGCCGCGCGCGCCCCATCTCCGGTCGCGGCATACACCCGGGCAAGGCCGTAGAGTGAGGCGGCTTCGGTCTTCCTGTCCTTCGCCGCGCGGCTGTCTTCGAGCGCCCGTGCGAGATCCCCTTGCGCCGCGGTGTAATCCCCCACGAAATAGCTCAGCCGCCCCGCGGCTTCCTCCGCCGCCGCCGCGTGGCCCCGGTCGTCCCCGCCGAGCCACAGCCGCGCCGCTTCGCGAAACTCCGCAATCGCCCGCCGCGTCGATGCCGCGTCCCGTTTCAGAGCCGCTTGCGTCGCGGCATCGTAGTGCTGGCGGGCAGCGCCGGCGGCGTCCGCCGATTGCCCGCGCAATCCGAAGTTCCCAGTCGTCCCCGCGCACAGCATGACGCCCGCGAGCACCGCCGCCCCGCGACACATGTGTACATCCTAGCAGCAACCCGCTGAAACCGATCCAGTGCCGGTACTACTATAGCGGTCACCGCGACGCGCGCTCGATGGCGGCGATTATGTCCTCCGGGTTCGATTGGCTCACGAAATTGTAATGTCCCCCGCCCGCAATCCGGACTTCGAAGGCGCGCCGTCCCTGAATCGTGCGCCGGATCGTCTTCGCTTCCACGTCGGTGACCGGCACGTCGAAATTGTGCGCCGGCTGTTGCGGCGAGTTGTAGCGCAGGTGATTGCCGGCGATCGACAACTGCCCCTGGCAGTAGTTCCACTGCTGCTGCCGGTACCGGTTCAGGTTCATCGCCATGCCGAGAATTCCGTCGTGATCGTGGAACACGATCCACGACATGCCCGATTGCGGCGCCTGGCGTGGTGGAGCCGGCGTCACTACCGCCGGCGTCCGCCATTGCGTGACGTTCGCGGCCGTCGACGCCGTGATCGTCCGGCCCTGCGGGTTCGCCGCCACCAACTGGAAATTCGTGCTCACTTCCGGAGCGATGCCCATCTGCCCGCTCGGCGCCACTCGCCCCGGCATCGGCGATATCACCACGCTGCTCGCGCCCGCGACGTTCCAGTGCAAGGTCGCCGCCTGTCCCGCCGTGATCGTCGCCGGCGTCACTCCGAAATCGACGATCCGCAGTTCCGTCACCGGCGGCGGCTGCGGTTGCGGCTGCGGCTGCGGCGGAACCACCCTGTTATTCCGCATCGGATTCTCGCGACTCGGGACAGCCTGCCGTTCCTGCTGCGGTTGCTGCTGACCCGGACTCACCGTGATCGACGCCGTCTGCGTCGCCTGCCGTCCGCTGCCGGTGGCGACCAGGACCACATCCGCGCTGCTCTGCAGTGTCACCGTGCGGTCGCCTTCGGCCGGCACCTCGCCCAGCCCCTGGATCTCCACCCGCTCCGCGCCACTGACCTTCCAGCGCAACGTGACCGGTTGGCCCGGCGCCACGCTCGCCGGATCCGCCTGGAACGCCACGATCTCCGGACCCGCCGGCGCGGTAACGGCGACCTGTACGGCCTTGCTCACCTCCTTGCCATCCTTCGTTCGCACCGTGAGCGTGTACGTGACGTTCGACGTGGGCTGCACCACGCTGCTTCCCGAAGCCGCCACCGTCCCCACTCCCGGCAGGATCGTGACCACATCGTCCGGGGACGCGTTGTTCACGCTCCACTGCAGGGTCGCGGCCGCGCCGGGCGATAGCGACGCGGGCGATGTCGTGAACGCCGCGATTTCCGGCGCTTTGTGCCCCGATAGTTTCAGCGCCACAGCCACCACCGCCAGCACCGCCACCGCGGCCAGCACCAGCAGCCCTACCGGCCGCCGCGGAGGCACGGGAGGCGGGATCGGCCGCGGACGCGGCGGCGCAGGCTTCACTACCGGTACTGTCGCCGCGTTCGGGTCCACCGCCGGCTGCGGCGGCTTGGGCGGCACCGGCACCGGCACCGGCGGAGGGATCGCCGCCCCCGCTTCCGCCAGCACCGCGTTCTGAAACGCGGCCATGTCCTGGAACCGCTCCTCGGCCTGCACCGCCAGCGCCTTCCACAGCGCGCGCTCCTTCTCCGGCGGAATCGCCACCCCGAGCGCGCTCGGCCGCTCCAGCTCATCCTGCCGCTGCCGGTCCAGCGCCGCCACCGGCACCTTCCCCGTCAACGCCCGGTACATCGTCGCCGCCGTCGCGTACACGTCCGTCCACGGCCCCTGATTCCCCTTGCTCCGATACTGCTCCTCCGGCGCGTAGCCCTCCTTCAAGATGATCGAGAGATTCTTGCTCTGCTGCCCCAGCGCGTAACGCGCCGCGCCGAAATCGATCACCTTGATCTGCCCCGTCTTCAAAATGTAAATGTTGTCCGGGCTGATGTCGCGGTGCAGGATGTCTGTCTTGTGCACTTCGCGCAGCGCGTCCATCACCGGCACGATGATCTGTTCCACCGTCTCCCACGGCACCTTGCCGCCGCGCCGTTCCAGCAGTTTCTCGAACGTCATCCCGTCGAGGTAATCCAGAATCATGTACGCCGTGCCGTTGGCGCTGAAAAAGTTGATCACCGCGGAGATGTTCGGGTGATCGAAGCGCGCCAGAACTCGCGCCTCTTCCAGATAGCGGTCCAGACCCCATTGGAAGTCCTTCTGCATCGCCGCGGAGTACGCCGATACGCGCTCCCCGTCCGCCGGACGCATCGCGATCCCCGCCGGGAAATATTCCTTGATGGCGATCTTGCGCGCCAGGTTCAGGTCCCACCCCAGATAGGTGATGCCGAAACCGCCGTGCCCGAGAACGCGCCCCACAAGGTATTGTCCGTTCAAAATCGTCCGCGCCTTCAGATACAGCGGCGAATCGGGCGGCGCGTTGGCGTCCCACTGGCACTGCGGACAGCTCGCCGCGCCGCCGCCATCGCCCATACACCCCATGCAGAGTCTCGATGCGTCCATCGTGCTCACCCTCTCGCCTCCGCCGCCTCGCCGCCTTCGTTCACAAACACGGCAATCGCGGAGTAATTGTCGTTGCCCTCCGGCGCGCGCGCCCGCAGCCGCGCAGCCATCCCCGCGAGCCACTCCCCGGGCGCCGCCGCCTTGGCCAGTTCCACTTCCATTTCCAGTTCCCGCACGTACTCCCAGAAGCCGTCGGTCGCCAGCAAAAACGCGTCGCCCGGCGCGATCCGCCGCGCCTGATCTTCGAACGTCGCGCCCGATTCTCCGCCGCCCAGGCTGCGCAGCAAGCGGTTCCGGTCCTCGTGAAAGCGGATCTCGCCCGCGCTCATCCGGCCCGCGTCCACCATCGCCTGCGGTACGCTGTGATCGCGCGTCTGGCTCGCGATGCGCCCCGCCCGCAGATAGTACAGGCGCGTGTCGCCCGCGTGCGCCCACATCGCGCCCGCCGAATCCGCCAGCAGCACCACCAGCGTCGTCCGCATCGCCGCGTGCGCCGGGTTCTGCCGCTGCCCGTGAACCACCGCCTGCGCCGCCGCTTCCACGTACGTGCGCAGCGCCGCCGGCGAACACTCCGCGTACGACTCGAACTGCCCCAGGATCGACGTCACCGCCAGTTCCGCGGCCGACTCCCCGCCGCCGTGCCCGCCCAACCCGTCCGCCAGCGCCCAACAATACAGCCCGCCGCGCATTCCGTACCGCGCGCAGTCCTGATTGCCCGCGCGCCCTCCGGCTTCGGAAAGCACCGCCGTGCTGAAACCCGCGCTCATTGGCCTTTCCCGATCTCGAACATGTTCTCGCGCGTGGCCAGGTAGAAGCGGTCGCCCGGACGCAATCGCCGCGATTCGCCCGGAGGCACCATCTCGCCCGTCCCGAGAAACGTGCCGTTGCTCGACCACGCGTCCTCCAGAATCGTGTCCCCGGTCTGCGGATCGTACTGTAGCTGGCAGTGACGCTTCGACACCTGCGTGTTCTCCGGCGGAAACACCAGGTTGGCCACTTCCCAGTCGCGTCCGAACACCCAGGGGCGGCTCTCCAGCGGGATCGTCTGCCCCGCGTAGAACCCGCTCACTCCGCGCAGCACCAGCCGCGGCGGGCTCGCGACCGCTGCCGGAGCCGCATCCGCGACCGCCGCACGCGCCTTCTGCTCCGGCGGCGCCGTGCGCCGCATCGTCGTGACCCCGTGCGCCACCGCTTGCCGCACACGCCGGTTGAATGCCATCGCGATCGCCACCAGCGCCAGCATCGCGGTTCCCGCCTGCGCTGCGAGCATCCATCGTTCTGTCCCGCCAGAGACCGCCGCCGCGGCGCTCTCCGTCTGCGAGCACACCCCGGATGCCGCCGCAAACGCCACCCCGAGTTGCTGCATCACCGGCAACAACTCCGCAATCTGCACGCTCCAGGCGATGCCGTCCGCCTGCGGCACGCGAATCCGCTCTCCGGACGCGTCCGTGACCGAGGCCAGCGGCTTGGCCTCGTTCACCCCGATCACTTCGCCGCACACGTTGAACAGCGGCCCGCCCGAATTCCCCGGATTGATCGACGCCGTGGTTTGCAGCAACTGAATCCCGCTCCCGCCCGTCGCCGTGTGCCCGCTAAATATCTTGCTCACGATGCCCTGCGTAATCGTCGGCTGGAATCTCGATTCGCGGTCCCCCACGTCCTCCGTCGATGCCCCAGGGAATCCGATCGCCCACACCGTTTCCCCTTCCCGCACAAACTGCCCGGGAGAGAATTTCACCACCGGCCGGTTCAGCGCGCCGTCCGTCTCCAGAATCGCCAGGTCCTTCTCCCGCGACTTCCAGATCACCTTCGCGCGCAGCCAGCTCTGCTGTTCCTTGGACAACGCCACGATCAGCGTCGTCTTCACTTCCGCCGCGTTCTCCCCTCCCTCCGCCATACAGCACACGTGCCAGTTCGTCGCGATCCGCCGGTCCGCGATGACGAATCCCGACCCGTGGCTCTGCGACGCTTTATCGCCGATCTGGTCGATGTCCACGATCAACACCGTGTTCGCCTTCATCTGCCCAATCGGCACATCGGCCGCGAAGCCCCGCGCCGCCCAGACCACCGCGTACACAAGCATCCCTGCTCGCCGCCGGTTCATTGCTGGTTCTCCTTCCCGGACGCCGGCGCCGCCGCGGGCGCGCTCCGTTCGATCTTTCCCCCCGGCGGAATCTTGCTCGCGTCGTAGACAGCCCCGCCCGCCGGTTTCTCCTCGCCCGTGCTGTGCCGCGCCGCGGCGAGTCCGCGCCCCGCCTGATACCAGTGGTACGCCGCCGCGCTCAGCCCCGCCGCAATCCCGACCAGCAGAACCGCAACCGCGGCTTTCCTCGGACTGCGGCGCCGCGCCACCGCTTGCGGCACTGCGGGACGAAACGCCCGCGCCGCCACCCCCTCCTCCAGACCCAGCGCGATGACCGTCACATTGTCCTGCCCCTCGCGCTGCTGCTCCAGCACCCCGCGCACCAGTTGGTCGCAGCGCTCCTGAAACGTTCCCAGCATGGCCGCCCGCATCCCGCCTTCGTCCAGCGTCTTGAACAGCCCGTCGCTGGCCAGCAGCACGCAATCGCCCGCTTCCAGCGCCACCCCCCGCAGGTTGCGGTCCACCGCGGCGAGTTCCGTCATCCCCAGGTAGCTCGTCAGGGACTCGCGCTCCGGATCGCCCAGCGCCGATTCCCGCGTGATCGCACCCGCCGCCGCCTTGGCATCGAGTTCCACGGCGTACACATGCGGCGTGTTCAACTGCGTGAACTCGCCGTCGCGGTAGAGAAAGATCGCGCTATCCCCGGACGCGGCCCAGTACAGCGACTCCCCGTGCACCACCGCGCCCACCAGCGTCGTGCCCATGTCCTCGCCCGCCCCCAGTTCGCGCGCCGTCCGGCACACCGCCCGATTGGCCTCCAGCAGGCTGCGGTGCAGCGCGGCCGGGATGCTCTCCTCCGCGCGTTTCGCCGCGTACTCGGCCAGAAACGTCTTCACCGCAGTGCGGCTGGCGGCGTCCCCGTGAGTCATCCCGCCCATGCCGTCGGCCAGCACCGCCGCGAATCCCGCGTGACGCGCAAAGCCCGCGTCCCCAGGGTCGCTGAAGCCGAACGCGTCCTGCTGCTGCGCGCGCGCGCCGATGTGTTGCGCGTTGCCGATTGCCAAATTCATCCGCCCACCACCACCCGCAGGTCCGTACTGCCCGCCGAAATCAGGTCGCCGCTCGAGATCAGGTGTTGCGCCCGCACCGGCACGCCGTTCAGCAACGTGCTCTGCCCGGCGGCCAGATTGCGGATCACGATCCTGTCCAGCACGCATTCCAGTTCGAACTGATGCGCCGCAACCGTCGATTCCGATGCCAGCCGCAGATCGCTGTCCGCCGCTGTGCCGATGGTCGCGCGTCCGCCGAGCGCGAGTTGATAGCTGGCGCCGGGCCGGTCGCCGCGCACCACCACGAACTCCAGCCGCACCGCCGCCTTGGGCGCCGGCTCCGCGGCAACCCCTGCCGCAACCGCGGGCGCCGCCGCGGCGGCGGGCGCATCCGTCTGCCCCCGCTTGCGGCGCGCCGCGAAGACGATCGCGGCCAGCAGCACCGCCACCCCGCCCCCCGCCGCGTAGGCCCAAACCGGTACCGCGGGCTTGCGCGGCGCGGGCACGGGCGCACGCTCCACCGCCGCCCCAGGCGCCACCCGCAGGTCGATCGCATCCGTCAACACCCGCCCGCCCGAATCGAGCGTCACCGCCAGCCGTTGCGCGCTGCCGTCGCCGGTACAATCCGCGCACGTCAGCCGCGCCTCGAGTACCTGCGAAATCGCGCTACGCGTCTCAGCGTATGCCTTGGCGATGCGGTCGCCATTCGCCGCCTCGAAGAACCCGCCGCCCGAATCGAGCGCCAGCCGCTTCAGCAGGTCGAAGTAGGTCTCCCGTTCCGCGCCCGGCAAACGGCTGAACCCGACCGTGTAGAAGGGCAGCCGGTTGTCGCGCACGTCGCCCAGCACATCGTCGATCGTGATGCCGCTGCCTTCGTCCTTGCCGTCGGTCAGCACCACCGCGGCGCGCCGCGCCGGCAGTTGCGGGTCCAGCCGCTTCCCCAACTCGACCGCCTGCCGCAGCGCCAGGTGCAGCGCCGTGTGCTCGCCGGTACGTTCCATCGCGCCGAACGCGGCCCTCAGCGCCGCCTGGTCCGAGGTGAAATCGGCCACCATCTCCGGCCGGTCGGCGAACCGGATCACCGCCATGCGATCGCGCGGCCCCATCTGTCCCGCCATCACGCCGAGCGCATCCCGCACCTCGCCGAACTCGCGCGGCCCCAGCGATTTCGAGACGTCCACCAGCACGATGTATGCGATGCCGGACTGCGCCGCGTCGAACGCCTTCACCTCCGCCACGCTCAGCCGATGGCTCCCCAGCGTCGCCTTTAGCGCCGCCGGACCCGTCACCGCAAGCGGCGCGCCGTCCGGCCCCGCGGCGTCCAGAAACAGCGTGAACGCCGGCAGATCCACCCGCGCCTGGCTGATCGCCAACCGTTGCGCATGGCCCGTCGCCGCCGCCAGCAGGAATGCGAATATCCAGCGCATGGCCATGCCCCGTCCGGCGCTCACTCGCTCCAGCGGAATGCTTCGTTCACAAACGGCACCAGCACCAGTTTCGTTTTGCCCAGTTCGAGCGTATCCCGCTCCTTCAATTGCGCCGGCGTGTAGAGCACGTCGCCGTTGAGGTACACCAGGCCGCTCGAATCGCCGGGCACCAGCCAGAACGTCTGCTTCTTCGGCTCGAACGTGATGGTGGCGTGCTTGTCGCGCGAAATCGCATCGTCGCTCGCGATGCAGACGTCGTTGGTGGGCGCGCGCCCGATGAAGTTCTTCTCCGAGTGCAGGCGGTAATCGCGCCCGCGGTCCGGCCCTTCCAGGCACACCAGCCAGCCGACCACCGGGTCCATCCCGAGTTGTTCGCGGATCAACCGCTTGGTGGCCCCCGGCGCGGGTCCCGCCGCCGCCCCTGCCGCCGGCGCTGTCCGCTGCCCATCCTCCGGGGCGCGCAGCGGCACCGTCTTCTGTGAAGCCGCCTCCGCACCTGTTGCCGCGCCGCCCATGTCCAGCGGCTTCCCGCACCACGGACACGATGAGTGCTTCGCCGGATCGTAAAAGTGTCCTTCCGCGCAACGAATCATGCTGTCGTCTCCTCGATCATTTCTTCTGCGCCTGCGCCTGTGCCTTCGCCGCGTCCTGCCGCAACAGTTCCTGGTACGCGGCCGCCAATTCCGGCGCCGGCGTGAACTTCACCGCATAGTCGGCGCCGGCCATCAGGCTGCCCACGTACACCGCCGTCTTCTCCTGCGGAATCTCCACGTGCGGCAGCCGCGTGAACGCGCCGTTCGACAGGTAGAAGCCGTTCACGCTCGCCGGCTGCGGATTGCCGTTCGCCGCAAAAAACTTGTACCAGATCTTCAGCTCCAGCCCCGACGGCACGTCCCGCATCATCCA